>DASUGZ010000038.1:0-18393 GCA_036273755.1 Pseudolabrys sp. | reverse complement strand
GCTTCGGAGGCGACCTCGCGCAGCGCCCGATTGCCGCGCAGCCGCGCCACCAGTTTGCCGGCCCAATTGAGCACCTCGTTGGCGTCGGTGCCGACCAGTGTGTACTGGTACTGCGCCCGGCTCACGCGCGTCGAAATCTGGATGTCCTGCGTCGCCTGGAAATAGACCTTCATGCCCGGCACGCCGGCGACCGCGTCTTTAAGACGCGCGATGATCGTGTCGACATGGTCGTGGCGCTGGTTCTGCGCTTTCAGCGTGATGGCGAGCCGCCCGGCATTGGGCGTGGCATTGATCGGCGAGACACCGATCACCGACACCACGCCGGTAACGTCGGGATCCTTGCGGATGATGGCTTCGATCTCGCTTTGCTCGCGCTGCATCGCGTCGAACGAGATGTCGGTATTGGCCTCGGTCACCGCGGTGATCAGGCCGGTGTCCTGCAGTGGCAGGAAGCCCTTTGGGATGGCGGCATAGAGCAGGATGGTGGCGGCGAGCGTGATCAGCGTCACCATCAGGGTCGCGAACTGACGGCGCAGCACCCAATGCAGGCTGCGCTCATAGAAGGCAACCGTGCGTTCGAGCAGATCGTGGAAGCGGCGGGTCAGCGCATTGTCGGCGAGCCCGCCGCCGCCGCTTTCCTCGGGCGGGCGTAGCAGACGGCCGCACATCATCGGCGTCAGCGTCAGCGAGACGATGGCCGAGGCGACCACGGCGATGGTCAGCGTCAGCGCGAATTCGCGAAACATGCGGCCGACGAGGCCGGTCATGAACAGCAGCGGGATGAACACCGCGACCAGCGACAGCGTCAGCGAAATCACCGTGAAGCCGATTTCGCTGGCGCCGCGCAACGCCGCCTCGAGCGGCCGCTCGCCGTTCTCCATGTGGCGCACGATATTCTCGATCATGACGATGGCGTCGTCGACGACGAAGCCGGTGCCGATGGTCAGCGCCATCAAGGAGAGGTTATCCAGCGAGAATCCGGCAAACCACATCACGCCGAAAGTGGCGATCAGCGACAACGGCAGGGCGACGCCGGCGATGATGGTGGCGCGCACCGTGCGCAGGAAAACCAATACCACCAAGACGACCAGCGCCACGCTGAGGATTAGTGTGAACTGCACATCATGGATCGAAGCGCGGATGGTGGTGGTGCGGTCGTTGACGATGGTGAGTTGGGCGCCGGCCGGCAGGGCGCGGCGCAGCCGCGGCAATTCGGCGCGGACGCGGGTCACCGTCTCGATCACGTTGGCGCCGGGCTGACGCTGTACGTCGACGACGATCGCCGGCCGGCCGCGGTAGCTGGCGCCGACCTTGGTATTCTCCAGGCCGTCGACGACGTCGGCGACGTCGCTCACTTTCACCGGCGCGCCATTCCTGAAAGCGACGACGACGTCCTTGTAGGTCGCGGCGGCGGTGATCTGGTCGTTGGCGGCGATGGTGTAGGATTGGTGTGCGCCGTCGAGCGAGCCTTTGGCGCCGGCGACGTTGGCCGAAACAATTGCTGTGCGCAGGTCCTCGAGCCCAAGGCCGTAGGCGGCCAGCCGCGACAGGTCGGCCTGGATGCGGATCGCCGGGCGGATGCCGCCTTGCACGGAAACATGGCCGACGCCGGTTACTTCGGAAAGCCGCGGCCCCATCAAAGTGTCGGCCATGTCGCTGAGCGCGCGCAGATCGATGGTGTCGGAGGTGAGCGCGAGCGTGATGATGGGCGCGTCAGCCGGGTTCACCTTCGAATAGAGCGGCGGGTAGGGCAGATTGCGCGGTAGCGTCGAGCCGGCGGCATTGATCGCCGATTGCACGTCCTGTGCAGCGGCGTCGATGTCGCGATTCAAATCGAATTGCAGGGTCACTTGGCTGATGCCGAAAGAGCTCGCCGAGGTCATCACCTGCAGGGCGGGAATCTGGCCGAACTGCCGTTCCAGCGGTGCGGTGACCAGCGAGGCGATGGTGTCGGGGCTCGCGCCCGGCAACTGGGTGGTAACCTGGATGGTCGGGAAATCGACCTGCGGCAGCGCCGAGACCGGCAGCCACCAATAACCGAGCGCGCCCCCCAGCATCACCGCGATGCCAAGCAAGGAGGTGGCGATCGGCCGGTGGATGAATGGCGAGGAGACGCTCATTGCCGCTGGTTCTGCCTCCCGCCGGAGCGCTGGCCGCGCTGCCGGTTGCCTTGTGCAGGGGCCGGCGCGCCGCCAGCGCTGCCGATGGTGATCTTGCTGCCGTCGGTCAGGCGCACGAAGCCGGTGGTGACCACGCGTTCCCCGGCCGCGATGCCGCTTCCAACCACGGTCTGCGTTTCGTCCTGCTTTTGCACGACGATCGTGCGCATCGACGCGGTATTGTCGTCCTTGACCACGTAGACAAAGGTACCGTTCGGCCCGCGCTGCACCGCGCCGGTCGGAATCGTCACCACGTCCTTGAGAGTGTCGATCAGCAGCCGCACATTGACGAACTGGCCCGGCCACAGCTGCTCGGTCGCGTTGGGAAATTCGGCCTTCAGCTTGACCGTGCCGGTGGTCTGGTCGACCTGATTGTCGAGCACGCGCAAGGTGCCGTGGTCGATGACCGCGTCGTTGTCGGGACGCAATGCGTCGACCTGCAACGGTCCTTTGGCGAAGGCGTCGTTGACCTGGCCGATGTTCTGCTGCGGCAGATTGAAAATCACCGAAATCGGTTTGACCTGGGTGATGACGACGATGGCTGGCGAGCTCGACGCATGCACGATATTGCCTTCGTCGACCTGGCGGATGCCGGTGCGGCCCGCGATCGGCGCGACGATCGTGGTGTAGCCGAGCGTCGCCTGCGCGTTTTCGATCGCCGCCTGGTCGGACTGCACCAGCGCCGTGTCCTGCGCGACCAAAGCCTTCTGGGTGTCGGCCTGCTGGCGATTGATGGCATTGGTGGCTGCGAGCTTCTCGTAGCGGTCGAGATCGACTTTGGCGTTGGCGAGTTGTGCTTCGTCCTGCGCCTTCTTCGCCTTGGCCTGATCGAGCTGCGCCTGATAAGTGGTGGGATCGATCTTTGCCAGGACGTCGCCTTTCTTGACGTCATCGCCTTCCTTGAAATTGACGCTGATGAGCTTGCCATCGACCTGCGGGCTCACCGTCACGGTATTGAGCGCCTTGATGGTGCCGACGGCGTCGAGATAGACCGGAACGTCCGCCTTGGTGGCGGCTGCCGCCAACACCGGCACCGGGCCGGTTTCAGCGCCGAAGCGGCCGCGCTGCTGCGGTTTCGGCGGCGCGCCGGAGAAGACGTAATAGAGCGCCGCGGCGATGGCGACGAGGATCACCAGAATCGCCAAATTGCGGCGGCTGTGCCCCTTCGCTTGAGCCAAAAGCCGTTTCGGCACTTCACCGTGCATCGGCGGTATCCACCGGTTTCGGCAGCCAGCCGCCGCCCAGCGCTTGATAAAGTCCGACCACTGCTTGCAGCCGCGCCAACCGCGCCTGTGCCAGCGCGTCCTCGGCCTGGAACAGCGTCTGCTCGACTTGCAACAGCGTAATCAGATTGACCGTACCGGCGCGCAATTGCTGGTCGGACAAGGTAAAGGCTCGCCGCGAGCTGTTGACCACGTCCTGCTGCAGGCGCTCGGCGATTGCCGTCTCGCGCACCGCGATCAGCGCTTTGTCGACATCGGTGAACGCCGAGATTACCGCCTTGCGGTAATTTTGCAGGAGCTGGTCTTGCAGTCCCTTCTGCAAATCGAGATTGCCGAGCAAGCGGCCGCCCTCGAAGATCGGCTGGGTCAGGCCGGCGGTCGCCGTGTAGAACATCGATTCCGGCCGCAGCAGGGTCTTGAGCACCGCGCTCTGGTAGCCGCCTTCGCCGGTCAGCGTGATGCTGGGCAAAAGCTGGGCGCGCGCGTTGTATACATTGGCATTGGCGGAGGCGAGCTGCGCCTCGGCTTGGCGGACGTCCGGCCGCTGCGCGATCAATTCGGACGGCAGGCCGGGCGTAACGCGCGGAATGGCGATGCCGCGCAAGCGGCCATCGCGGACGATGACGCGTTCCGGCGGCCGCGCGATCAAGAGCGCCAGGGTCGCGATATTCTGCCGCAGCGTCTGCTCAAGCGGCGGGATCGAGGCGCGCTGGGTATTCACCAGGCTTTCCTGCTGGGCGACGTTGAGATCGGAAGCCGTGCCGGCGGCGAATTGCTGCTTGATCAAATTAAGGATGCGGGTCGCGCTCGCCACGTTCTCGCGCGCGATGCGGAGACGATCCTGCGCCGCCAGCACCTGGAAATAGGTGTTGGCGACGCTCACGACTGTCGTGAGACCGACCACCTCGCGGTTATAGCGGCTGGCGACCGCGGTCTCTTCGGCGGCGCGCAGCGCCGCTCGGTTCTTGCCCCAGAAGTCGATCTCGTAGCTCGCCGTCAGCGAGGTCGACAAAAGGTCGCGCTCCGACCCGCCGAGCGAACCGGTAGTGCCGCCGGCGGAAGTCGACTGAGAACTGCGCAGACGCGAGGCCGAGCCATTGAGATTGACGCCCGGCAACAGCGGGGCGCCGGCAACGCGTGACTGGGCGTCGGCCTGCACGATTTGCGCGATCGCGGCGGCGATGTCGAGATTGGAGGTGCGCGCTTCCTCGATCAGTTCGGTCAATTCCTTGGAGTGGAACGACCGCCACCAATCGAGCGGCGGTACGGCGGCTTCCGCCACCTCCGGCTTTTTCGGCCCGTATTCGTAGGCCGATGGAATATCGAGCCCGGGCTCGGGCTTGTCGTTGGCTAGTAGGCAGCCGCCAAGGGGCAGCATCAGGCAAAATCCTTGCAGCATGGCCACGAACGGTCGCACCCGCCGTATAGTTCCCCGCCCCACAGCGCGATCCCACATGCCGACAACTTCCAAATACTGCTCGAACACCGGTCGGCCGGAAAATTAGCCTGTTTTATTGCGCTTTGCTTGCTATTTTGCGGCCGGGCGGCCAGTCGGCCAAAGCTTTTCGCCCCGCCGGTGACATTTGTGCCGCAACGTTCGCAAACACGCCCTGGATCACCTGGTCGAATGCCTGCCGCGCGGCCCGCGTCTGCGCCATGGCCGCGCGCATGGCGTTGACGTCGAAAGGCTCCTGCCGCAACGCGACGTGAATGGCGTCTTGAGCCGAGTGGTATTTGGTCTGGGCCTCGTCGATCAGCTGGCGGTTGGCGGTGATCCGGCCGCGCAACAGGTCCGCGTCGGACGGCGGCAGCGTATCGGCGATGTGCTCGACGCGAACGAACACGTTGCGGTCCCAGGCCGGCGGCGCCGGCGCGCGCACCGCCATCGCCACCGCGACGCCGACGAAGAATAGATTGAGCGCGAGCGAGCCGAGCAGTAACCACCGCGAGGAGCCGCGCGTCGTCGTGGCGGCGTATTGGGCGACGGTCATGGGCGCGCTCCGGTCAAGGCTTCGGGCTCGAACACGATCGAGCCGATGTCGGAATTGTTGGCGACGGTGAACGGCGGGCCGCCGCCGTCGAAACGGCGGTCGATGCCGGCGATGCCGATGACGAAACCGAGCGCGGCGCAACAGGCGAGGGCGGCCATACGCGGCCAGGCCGGCGCGAATTGCCAGTCGAGCAGTACGCCGGGCAGACGCCGCAAAGAAAGTTTCTGCCGTGGCAGCGGACCGGCGAGCCGCTTGAGCGCGCGCTGCACCGCTGCGGTGTCCGGCGCCGCCTGCATATGCCGCTTGAGCACGGCCTCGAGAAATTTGTCGGACTTGTCGTCGTTCATTTTACTCGTCCTTGTCGATCACGCTGTCGAGCGCACGGCGCAAATTCTGCTTGCCGCGCACCAGTAATGTCTCCACCGCCGATACCGAGGTGCCGAGAACGTCCGCCACCTGCGCATTGCTCATGCCGTCACCGTAAGTGAGCGCGATGGCTGCGCGCTGGCGCGCGGGAAGTTCTGCGATCGCGGCGCCGACCAGCTTCTCGCGTTCGGCGCGCTCGGCCTGCTCGGCCGCGCCGGGCGCAGGATCGGCGAGTTCACCGGCCGCTTCCAGCCTGACCCAAGGCGCGCGTCGCTTGCGATCGAGGCAGAGATTGACGGTAATGCGCGTGAGCCACGTGCGAAAGAGAGCGAGCGGTTGCCAGCGCGGGGCATGCGTCCACACCCGAAGCATGGCTTCCTGCGCCACGTCCTCCGCGTCGGCAGCATTGCCGAGAATGCGGCGGGCGAGGCCGAGCATTGTCGGCAGATGACGGCTCGCGAGCGTACGGAACGCCCGCTCGTCGCCGCGCGCGATTCGGGCCATGAGCGCTTCGTCGCTGTCATCCATCGTGCGTGAGCGGCCGCCATCGGAAACACCCGTCCATTGTAGCCCTTCGCCTGACCAATAAACGCGCAGCAGCGCAGAAACCTGTGGGGGACGGAAGCCCGCCGGGCAGGCAAAAGTCTTCCGAGCAGGCACCCTAACCTATTGAATTATCGTGCTTTAGCAAGCGAACGGGCCGCCATGCGGCTGGCCACTTTCGTGCCGTCGGCCGCCGTGCCAGTTTGAGGCCATCCAAACAAAAACGGGAGGCTCATCCATGGACAAGGCGCTCTACGACAAGGGTATGGCGATGCGGCGCAAGGTGCTCGGCGACGAATATGTCGACCGGGCCGTGGCCAATACCGACGATTTCAACCGCAAATTCCAGGATCTGCTCAACGAATTCGCCTGGGGCGCGGTATGGACCGACGAAGACCTCACCCCGCGTGACCGCAGCCTGCTCAACATCGGCATGATCGCTTGCCTCGGCCGCATGCACGAATTCGAGGCGCATTTCCGCGGCGCGTTGCGCAACGGCCTCACCCCCAAGGAACTTTCGGGCGCCCTGCGCCAAGTGGCGATTTATTGCGGTTTTCCCGCCGCGGTCGATTGCCACCGTGTGGCTAAGCAGGTTTTGGCGGCGCAAGCGAAGAAAACCTGATGGAAGCCAAGGTGCTGCCCCCATCACGTTGTCGCGGGGGGCCGCATTAATGTCTTGAATGTGCCTTCATCCCGGGGCAATCCATGCCGCTGGTGGCCGGGCGTTACGCCGTGGCCAGTGGACGATTCTGCGCAGGTGGGACGATGGATCGACGTTTTGGACTGTTGACGCTCACGTTGCCATTGGCGGCGGTCTTTGCCGCCACGCCTGCAGCCGCGCAATCTTCACCACCGCCGCCGGGCTATTACCGCGAAGCGCCGACGGGCACCTACTACGAAGACCGCGTCGCGCCGCGCTCGTTCTGGGCTGACGACGAGGAAGAGGATCAGCCGGTGCGACGGCCCTATGGCGGGCCACGCTATAGCCAGCAGGGCCAACGCCTGCCCTATCCCGACGAGCAGCAGACGCTGCCGCCCCCAGGCTTTGCGCCGCCGCCCGGCCAGGCGCCAGGCTACGGCCATGTGTTCGATGAAGACGGCCGCAACGATCCCAATGCCATTCGCCCGCCGGGCGCGGTCGGTCCGCCGCAGGCGGTCGCGTCGGGTGCGCAGCAGCCGCCAGCCGGGACCGCGGCCTTGCCGCCCGAAGAACAGCCCGAGCTCGGCGCGCCGAAGGAACTGGAGCCCAATCTGCGGCGGCAGCTGGTCGAGTTCTCGACCAAGGAGCCAACCGGCACCATCGTCGTCGATACCGCGCACACCTACCTCTATCTGGTGCTCGGCGGTGGCAGGGCAATCCGTTACGGCGTGCGCGTCGGCCGCGAAGGTTTCACCTGGACCGGCACCGAGCGCATTTCGAAGATGAAGGAGTGGCCGGACTGGTTCCCGCCGCCGGAAATGATTGAGCGCCAGCCCTATCTGCCGCGCGTGATGGCAGGCGGCCCCGGCAATCCGCTCGGCGCGCGCGCCATGTATCTCGGCTCGACGCTCTACCGCATTCACGGCACCAATCAGCCGTCGACGATCGGCCACTACGTGTCGTCGGGCTGCGTCGGCATGCTCAACGAGGATGTCGAGGATCTTTACAGCCGCGTGCAGGTCGGCACACGCGTCGTCGTGCTGCCGGGCAAGCCACCGGAGACGGTCGCGACCGGCGCGCCGCCGCCGCCGGCCAATCCGATGGCGCCGCCGCAGCACAACGGCACGGCAATTTCCGCTTCACCGCTGCCCATGGCGCACTGAGTCTGCCGCACCCCTGGTGGCGCCTGAGCGGCCGCTGAATTAACATCGCTCGCAAGTCGCTTGCCGGGAATGCCCGGGCAGAAGCGGCATTGAAAACGCGAGCGATGGGAGGCCGGCATGGCGCGCGCGGATTCGCGAACCAAGCTCAATCGACGTAAATTCTTGGCAGGCGTTGCGATCGCCGGTGCGGCGGCGCCGCAAGTCGCCAATGCCGCAACCGTTGCGGAAGCGCCCGCCGGTGCGCCGCGGCGGTCGGCGCTGCGGCCGTCCGCCAAAATGGCCGCGGCGGAAACGGCAACGCCGGTCGTGCCGATGCAGGCCGCAGGTACGCCCGCCTCCGACTTCATGGTCGACGTCATCAAATCGCTCGACATCGCTTATCTGCCGTGCAATCCGGCGCAGAGCTTTCGCGGCCTGCACGAGTCGCTGATCAACTATGGCGGCAACAGGAAGCCGGAATTCCTCACCTGCACGCACGAGGAAGCCTCTGTGGCGATGGCGCACGGCTACTTCAAGATCGCCGGCAAGCCGCTGATGGTGCTCTGCCACGGCACCGTCGGCCTGCAGCACGCGGCGATGGCGATCTACAATGCCTGGTGCGACCGCGTGCCGGTGATCGTGATGGGCGGCACCGACCTTGATGCGTCAAAGCGTCCACCCGGCGTGCCGACCTTCCATTCGGCGCAGGACATCAACGCGCTGGTTCGTGAATTCACCAAATGGGACGACCAACCGGTGTCGCTGCCGCACTTCGCGCAATCCTTCGTGCGGGCCTACAAGGTGGCGATGACGCCGCCGCACGAGCCGGTCATGCTGGCGCTCGACTGCGGTCTGCAGGAAGAGACAGTCCATGACCGCAGCAAGCTGACGATCCCGCGTTACGTGCCGACGGCGCCGCCGCAGGGCGACATGAACGCAGTGCGAGAAGCGGCGCGGCTGCTGGCCAATGCCGAGCGGCCGGTGATCATCGCCGACAAATGCGCGCGCACAGCCGCTGGCGTGACGCGGCTGGTCGAACTCGCCGAAGCCTTGCAGGCGCCGGTGGTCGACCGAAAAGGCCGCATGAATTTCCCCAACACGCACTACCTCTCTCAGACCGCGCGCGGCCGCGCCCTCATCGGCCAGGCCGACGTGATTATCGGGCTCGAATTGTCCGACTACTGGGGCACGGTGAACGGCTACATCGACAATGGCGACAATGACGGCGCCGGCCTGCAGGAATCGCACATCAAGCCGGACGCAAAGCTGATCAGCATCAGTTCGATGCTGCTCAACACCAAGTCGAACTACCAGGACTTCCAGCGCTTCCAGCCGGTCGACATCGAAATGGCGGGCGACGCCGAGGCGACGCTGCCGGCGTTGATCGAGGCGGTGAAGCAGGCGCTGCCGGCGTCGCGCAAGGCGGCGATCGAGGCACGAGGGCAGGCGCTCAAGAAAGCCTTCGCCGAGACGCGCGAGCGCACGCGGCAGGCCGCCAGCTACGCCTGGGATGCAAGCCCGATCTCGACCGCGCGCATGTCCATGGAGGTCTATGCCCAGATCAAGGACTTCGACTGGTCCTCGGTCGGCGGCGACAGGCAATTCTCGTCCTGGCCGACCCGGCTGTGGCCGATGGACAAGCATTATCACCACATCGGCGGGCCGGGCGGCTATGGCATCGGTTACAATGCGCCGGCCGCGGTCGGAGCCGCGCTCGCCAATCGCGACGCCGGGCGCTTCTCGGTCAACTTCCAGCCCGATGGCGACCTCATGTTCTCGCCCGGCGCGCTGTGGACGGCGGCGCGGCACAAGATTCCTCTGCTGTCGGTGATGCACAACAATCGCGGCTACCATCAGGAAGTCATGCATGTGCAGCGCATGTCGAACCGGCGCAACCGCGTTGCTTCCCTCGGTAACGATCTCGGGCCGATCGGCACACGCATTGAAAACCCGGCGATAGACTATGCCAAGCTCGCAAGCTCGCTCGGCCTCTATTCAGCGGGCCCGATCACCGACCCGAAGGACCTGGCGCCGGCGCTGAAGAAGGCAGTCGAGGCGGTGAAGGCGGGCGAACCTGCGCTGGTCGATGTCGTGACACAGCCGCGGTAACGCCATGAAAAGAATTGCCGCGCTGATCCTCGCGTTTTCGCTCGCGCCCGCCGCTGCTTTCGCCGCCTCGGCGGAAAAGGGCAAGGCCGCATTCATCCAGCACGGCTGCTGGCAATGCCACGGCACGCAAGGGCAGGGGTCGATCATGACCAGCGCCGGCAAGCGGCTGGCGCCCAACCCGCTGCCATGGGAAGCCTTCGCCGGCTTCGTGCGTTCGACCAACCGCGCGATGCCGCCGTTTAGCGAAAAAATCCTGTCCGACGCCGACCTCGCCGACATCTACGCCTATCTGCAGTCGATTCCGAAGCCGCCGGATGTGAGCAGTATTCCACTGCTAAAGTAGTGCGATCGCGAAGTCCGTCACTTATCCCATAACGCCAGCAGCGCCGTGCGCAGCTCGATATCGGTGAAGGGCTTGCGCAGCACCGGCACGTCGCGGTGCTTGAGGCCGGCCGGCGGCTCGTAGCCGGTGACGAAGATGTAGGGAATGCCGCGCAGGCGCAGCTTGTCGGCCACCTCGGTGGCGTAAGCGCCGTTGATATTGAGATCGAGCAGTGCGCCATCGAGATCGGGCATCTCGGCCAATTGCAGCGCAGGTTTCAAATTGTTCACCGGACCGATCACGTGCAGGCCAAGCGCCTCTAACTCCTCCTCGAGCATGATGGCGATAAAGGGCTCGTCCTCCAGGATCAGAACTTTGCGCCGTTTCGCGCTAGCGGGCATCGGCTTTCCCCCCGCGTACCCGCGCCAGCCGGATGATCGCCGCGATCATGGCGCCGGGATCGGCAATGCCTTTACCGGCGATGTCATGCGCGCTGCCATGTGCGACCGAGGAGAACAAGATCGGCGAGCCGATCGACAATCCGGCGGTGCGGTTGAAGGCCAAGAGCTTGGCGGCGATGTGGCCCTGGTCGTGCAGCATCACGATATAGGCGTCGCAGCCCTGTTTGCGGAACATGGTGTCGGCACCGAACGGGCCTGAGGCTTCGATGCCGGCCTGAGCGGCGCGTGCGATGGCCGGAATGATGATGTCGATTTCCTCCGTGCCGAACATGCCTTCTTCGCCGGCATGCGGGTTGAGCCCGCCGACAAAAATCTTCGGCCGCGCGATTCCCAATTTCTTGAGCGAGGCATCGACGACGCGGATGACCCGTTCGACGCTCTCTTGCGTGATGAGTGCAATGGCCTCGCGCACGCTGACATGCAGTGTGGCGTGGACGATGCGCTTTTCGAGACCGTTGTCGTCGAAACAGATCATCAGATAGACGTCGTTGACCGGCGTGGCGGTCTCACGCGCGACGAAGGATGGATAGCCGTCGAAGGCGACGCCGGCGGCTGCGATCGAGCGCTCGGTCTGCGGCGCGGCCACGACAGCCTCGATCTCGCCGGACAGCGCGTATTGGATGGCGCGTCGCGCGGCAGCAAGCGAGGCGCGGCCATAGGATGCATCGACCTTGCCGAACACGAGGGGTGCGTTCGCGCCGTCGCCCGCGTCGAGCAGATTGATCGTGCCGTTCGACCAGGCCGCGTCGGATACGTTGGCAACGACATTGAGATGCGCCGCCAGGCCGGCCGCTTTGGCATGCATCTCGACCACCGCGGGGTCGCCCACCAAGAGTGGGCGGCAGATCGCCGCGATGCGCGGATCGAGCGCCGCTTTCAGTGCGATTTCCGGACCGATCCCGGCCGGGTCGCCCATTGCAATCGCGATGCGCGGCAAGTCCATGAGCGCCTTTCTTAGGCGGCGCGGCTGCCTATAATGGCCGCACGCCAATCTCGGAAAGAACAATAGCAAAAACACAGGGAAACGTCGCCATGATGTCGCGTGAACAGAACGAGCAACTCAGCCGCATCGGCCCCGGTACGCTGATGGGCAAATTGCTGCGCCGCTATTGGGCGCCGTTCTTGCTATCCGACGAACTGCCGGAACCGGACTGCCCGCCGGTCAAGGTCAAACTGATGGGCGAAAAGCTGATCGCCTTCCGCGACACCAAGGGCCGCGTCGGCCTGATCGATGAGTTCTGCGCACATCGCGGCGTCTCGCTCTGGTTCGGTGAAAGCGCCGACTGTGGCATCCGCTGCCATTACCACGGCTGGAAGTACGACATCACCGGTCAATGCATCGACCTGCCGTCGGAACCGGAGGAGTCCGGTTTCCGCAAGAACATCAAATTGAAATCCTATCCTTGCATCGAGAAGGCCGGGGTCGTGTGGACCTATATGGGCCCGCTCGCACTGCAGCCGCCGCCGCCGGCATTGGAATGGACCGATGTCGCGCCCGGACAGCGCTTTGTGTCGAAGCGCCTGCAGGAATGCAACTACCTGCAGGCCATGGAAGGCGGCATCGATTCCAGTCACGTCTCCTGGCTGCATGGCTCCGAGCTCAACAAGGATCCGCTGTTCAAGGGTTCGAAGGGCAATGTCTACAATGAGCAGGACCGCATGCCGCTGTTCGAGGTCGAGCAATTCTCCGGCGGCCTCTTGATTGGCGCGCGGCGTAACGCCGAGGCCGGCAAATACTACTGGCGCATCACGCCGTGGATCATGCCCTGGTACACCATCATCCCGCCGCGCGCCGGGCATCCCTTGGGGGCGCATGCGTGGGTGCCGATCGACGACGAAACCTGCTGGGCCTGGAGCATCAATTATCATCCCAAGCGCACGCTCAAGGAGTCTGAAATCGCCGCGATGAAGGACGGCGAGGGCATCCACGTCAAATACGTGCCGGGCACGTTCATCCCGCTGGCCAACAAGTCGAACAATTACCTGATGGATCGCGAGGCGCAGCGGCACGGTCATTCCGCCACCGGCGTCGACGGCATCGCCATGCAGGATGCCTCGATCCAGGAAAGCATGGGGCCGATCCAGGACCGCACCAACGAACATCTGTGCGCGACCGACGCCGGCATCATCTTGACGCGCAAGCTGATGCTGCGCGCCGCGAAGGACGCGGCCGAGGGCAAACCGGTGCCGGCGACCGATCAAGCCGCGCAACGCGTGCGGTCGGTGGCGATCGAACTTGGCAAGGGCGTCAAGTTCAGCGACGGCGCCAAACATGGGCTTTACGCCGAACTCGGCACTGAGCCGCTTTCGGTGTGAGGTCGTTCGCGAGCTGCCTGTCGACAAGCAATAAATTTTCGCGGCGCGCTTATTCACAGCGCTGGGCGCGCGCCCCGGAATGACCATGATTCCGTCGCACCTGTTGCCGAAACAGGGGACGGACCATGCCGCATTTCACCGCGCTGATCACGCTTGCTGCCGTGCTGCTCTATTTCTTCACCGGTCTCATGGTTGCGCGCGCGCGAACTGAATTTGGCGTGCCGGCGCCGGCGACGACCGGCAATCCCGACTTCGAGCGCGTCTTTCGCGTGCAGATGAACACGCTGGAATGGATGCCGATCCTGCTGCCGGCGCTATGGCTATGTGCGCTCTACGTCAACGACTGGGTGGCCGCGCTGCTCGGCCTCGTCTGGATCGCCGGGCGGGTCCTTTACATCCGCGGTTACAGCGCCGCTGCCGAGCAGCGCCATCGCGGATTTTCGATACAGGCCTTTGCCTCAGGCGCCTTGGTGATCGGCGCGGTGGTGGCGATCGTCCTGCGGATGCTGCGCGGTTGACCGCTATTCCGCCGCAGCGCTGGCGCTTTTGCCGATCGCCGCATTGACGCGCGGCATCACTTCTTCCGCCATCAATTGCATCGAGCGCTTGGCGAGTGCAGGATCGAGCCAGTCCATGCCGGCATAGACAAGCTCGCCGAAGTCGCCGGTTTCCTCGCGCATCGCCAAAATCTGGTCGACTACCTTGTTGACGCTGCCCGCGAACACGCAGTTCTGCAGGACATAGTCGAGCGTGATTTCGTCGTCCGGCTGCTCCTTGTGGCCCTTGAACACATAAAGCCGGTTACCGCGAATCATTTTGGCGCGCATGTTGCCGAAATAGTGCCGATAAGGGCTGTTGGCGTCGGCGCTGCCGTAACGCGTCGCGACCTTGTCGTCGTCGGCGACGAAAATGGTGCGCGCGACGCGCCAGTCATTGACATTAGCCTTCTGCCCGGCTTCGGCCTTGCCCTTGGCGTAGTTTGCCCAGTGCGATTTGAGATGCTTGGCGAGCAGGAAGTTGGCCGACAGCGGATGAAAGTCACGCTTGCCCATTAGCACGACGCCCGGCGAGAACGGCGCCACGACGGTGCCGACGATTTCCGGCCGCGGCTTCTGGTACGGCTTGCCCATGACGCCGACGCCGAGATCGACGGCTGCGGTGCGGGCGAACGAGACCTTAAAGCGGTTGCCGGGAAATTCGATGTCGTAAGGCGGATCGCGCTCCCACACCGCCAGAATCACATCGATCGCATCGGCAAAAATCTTGTTGCGGTCCTCGTCGAGAATACCGATCGCCTCGGAATCGGACGGCAACGCGCCGGGCGAGACGCCCATGATGAAGCGGCCTTGCGCCAGATGGTCGAACATTGCGGCGTTCACCGCGACCACCACGGGGTGCATCTGCGCCAGATTGGTGGTGCCGGTGGCGAGCTTGATCTGCTTGGTGTCGTGGATCAGCGTAGCGTTGAAGAGCATACTGTTGGTGACGTTCTCGCAGGCGTCGGTCAGGTGTTCGCCCATGAAAGCGTCGTGGAAGCCGAGCCGGTCGGCAAGAATGATCGCCTCGCGATCCTCGCGCAGCGTCTGCGTCCAATCGCGGCCGATGGGATGCACCGGCATCGTGAAGTAACCTAACCGCATTTCCGTCTCCGCGTCCTGCCTCCTAAACTACCCGAGCACGGTTGCGGATGCATCCATCGTGATAAAAATCATTTTTGAAAGGGCGAAAATCTCCTTTGTCGGAAAGCGCTTTTTCGGCGCTACCCACAGGGCGCTCCAAACGGTTCGGCGACGGCCAAGAAAGGACTAGGGTGGCGTCGCGGAGTTGCCGATTCGCAGGCTGAGGAGTTCGTCATGCTACGCTGGTTTCACGCCTTGATGCCGAAGGAGGAACGTTTTTTCGAGCTATTCGCGCGCCATTCGGAGGCGGTGCTGGCCGGCGCCGAGGCGCTGCGGGCCATGCTGGAAGGCGGCGCCGCGATACAGCCCAACTATCAGGCGGTTATGGACCGCGAGCAGGACGCCGACGACGTCACACGCGAAGTGCTGATCGCGGTACGCCGCACCTTCATCACACCGTTCGACCGCGGCAACATCCGTGACCTGATTACCTCGATGGACAACTCCATCGACCAGATGCAGAAGACCGCGAAGGGGATCGTCCTGTTCGACGTGACCGAGTTCGCGCCGCAGATGAAGGAGATGGCGGACGCCATCGTCAAATGCGCGCAGTTGGTCAAGGAAGCGGTGCCGATGCTCGAGTCGCTCAATACCCAGGCGGCACAGTTGAGCGCCTTGACTGAACAAATCTCGCAACTCGAAGGACGTGCTGACGAGTTGCACGACATCGGCCTCAAGGCGCTGTTCCAGAGCAAGGGCAAGCCGGAGCCGATCGCTTTCTTCGTCGGCAACGAGATTTACGACCACCTGGAAAAAGTCGTCGACCGCTTCGACGACGTCGCGAATGTGATGCACGGCATCGTCATCGAGCATGTGTAACCGCAAGGCCGGCCGATGAATGCCACCACGCTTGCCTTGCCGTTTCTGTTCGGCCTGATCGCGGTCGCGCTGGCATTCGATTTCCTCAACGGCATGAACGATGCCGCCAATTCGATTGCCACCGTTGTATCGACGCGCGTGTTGCGGCCGCAATATGCGGTCGCCTGGGCCGCGTTCTTCAACTTCGTCGCCTTCCTGTTCTTCGGCCTGCATGTGGCGGAAACCGTCGGTCGCGGTATTGTCGCCGCCAACATCGTCAATGAGCACGTCATCTTCGGTGCTTTGGCCGGCGCCATCGTCTGGCAGATCCTGACGCAGCGCCTCGGCATTCCATCGTCGAGTTCGCATGCCTTGATCGGCGGCCTGGTCGGCGCCGGCATCGCCAAAGCCGGCTTCAACGCCGTGGTGTGGGGCGGCGTCGGCAAGACCGCGGCGGCGATCTTCTTGTCCCCCGGTTTTGGCTGCCTGCTGGCGCTGATCCTGATGCTGATCGTATCGTGGCTGTTCGTGCGTCTTACCCCGTACGGCGTCGATCACATCTTCCGCCGCGCGCAATTCGTCTCGGCCTCGCTCTACGCCCTCGGTCACGGCGGCAACGATGCGCAAAAGACCATGGGCATCATTGCGGTGCTGCTCTATTCGCAGGGGCTGCTGGGCCAGACATTCTACGTGCCGTTCTGGGTGGTGATCGCCTGCCAAATCGCCATGGCCATGGGCACCTTGGCGGGCGGCTGGCGCATCGTACGGACCATGGGCTCTAAGATCACGCGGCTGACCCCGATGCAGGGTTTCTGCGCCGAAACCGGCGGCTCGATCACGCTGTTTACGGCAACCTGGCTCGGTATTCCGGTCTCGACCACTCACACCATCACCGGTGCCATCATCGGCGTCGGCGCGGCCAAGAAAGTGCGGGCCGTGCGCTGGGTGGTGGCGCGCGAGATCGTCACCGCCTGGATCCTCACCATCCCCGCGGCCGGCACACTGGCGGCAATCTTTTACTGGCTGTCCGGTTTGCTGCTCTGATCAGGCTGCGACGCGGGCGAGGAAGCCTTCGACCTCCCGGCGCAATTCGGCGGCTGCGGCTTCGACCGCCTGCGAAGCGGTGAGCACGCTTTCCGCCGAGTGTTTGGTTTCGCCGGCCGCGCCGGTAACGTTGCCGAGCACCGAAACCACAAGCTTGGCGCCATCGGCGGCGCCGGCGACGTTCTGCGAAATCTCGCTTGTCGCCGCGCTTTGCTGCTGCACGGCGGCGGCGACGGTGGTGGTGCAGCTGTCGATTTCCTGCATGCGGCCGGCGATGCGGCCGATGGCGTCGACCGCGTTGCCGGTCGACGACTGCACCGCGCCGATCAGCCGGGAAATGTCCTCGGTCGCCTTGGCGGTCTGCACCGCCAGCGATTTGACCTCGGATGCCACCACGGCGAAACCCTTGCCGGCATCGCCGGCGCGCGCCGCTTCGATCGTCGCGTTGAGCGCCAACAGGTTGGTCTGTCCGGCGATGGTGCGGATTAGCTTGACCACGTCGCCGATCTTTTGCGCGGCTTCAGACAGCGCGCTGATCTGCTGATTGGTGCCTTGCGCTTCCTCGACAGCAGCGCGCACGATGGTGGTGGTCATCGCCAACTGATGGCTGATCTCGCCGATCGAGCCGGCCAATTGATCGGCGGCGATCGCAGCGGTCTCCACATTGGTGCTGGCTTCGTTCGACGCCGCCACCGCGCCGTCGGCGCGCTGCGCGGTTTGCCCGGAACTCTCCAGCAGCACGGTCGCCGTCGAGCGCATGGCCATGGCGCTGTCGGTCACGGTGCGCAGGTGATCCTCGGCGCGTCGACGGAAGGCGGTGATAGCGCTGTCGATGATGGAGCGCCGCTGCTGCTGCTCCTGCATGGTGGCGCGCTCGCGTTCGGCCTCGCGCCGCTCGGTGATGTCTTCGTGGGTCGCTACCCAGCCGCCGTCGGCCATCGGCCGGTTGATGACCAGAACGGTGCGCCCGGTCGCGGATTTGACTTCGTTTGTAATGATTTTGCCCTGCGCCATGCCGGACACCAACGTGCGCCGGTATTCCACGGGATCGCGCGCGAAGGTGCCGTTGGCGATGCGCCATTCGAGCAGGTCGCTGAGCGTACGACCCGGCCTCACGATCTCTTCAGGCAACTGGTACAGTTCTATATAGCGTTTGTTGCAAATCACCAGACGCTCGTTGCCGTCGAACATGCACAAGCCTTGCGACATGTTGTTGATCGCGACGCCCATGCGTTCGTTGTCGGTCTGCATGCGCCGGACCTTGTTGGAGCCGGCGACAAGCACGGCCAACGCCGCTACCAAGCCGGCGCAAGAGGCGGACAGCGCAAGTTTCGACGCGGTGGAGACCCAGACTTCGAGCGGCACGGCGAGGTAGAGCAGCGCGAAGCTCGCCACGAAACAGGTGCCGCCGATAAGCGCGACGGCACGCCAGTCGCGCGCGGTATCAGATGTGGCAGCTGTGGCCATGGTCCGTGCCCGGGTCCGGGGTAAACTATTCCCATACCGGTTGTTTTGCGGTTAATGTCCGGGCGGCCAAGTGTTAACAAAATCCAAAAATCGCGGGCGAGGCGCGGTCCGTGGCGAAGCTGCGCGCGGTTGA
>DASUGZ010000037.1:0-34560 GCA_036273755.1 Pseudolabrys sp. | reverse complement strand
CTGCTGCAGCCGGTCGTCGCCGATCGCCGCCGCCGTCTGCAGCGCCGCTTCGACGTCGCCCGGCTCGATCGATTTCCAGCGCTGGTCGGAATGGTGCGCCCACACCCCGGCGAGACAATCGGCCTGCAATTCGACGCGCACTTGGATGCGGTTGGCATCGGCTTTGCTGCCGGCTGCATGCTGAGCCGCGGTCGCCTTCGGCAGGATGCCGAGCAAATTCTGCACGTGATGGCCGACCTCGTGCGCGATCACGTAGGCCTCGGCGAATTCGCAGGCCTTGCCGCTGCAGCCGCGGAAGCGCGCCTGGATGTCGTTGAAGAACGAGGTATCGAGATAGATGCGCCGGTCGGTCGGGCAATAGAACGGCCCCATCGCCGCCTGCGCCAAGCCGCAGCCGCCGCGGTCGCCGCCGCGGTAGAGCACCAGTTGCGGCGCGCGGTATTGCCGGCCCGAGCTCGAAAAGATCGCGGTCCAGGTATCCTCGGTATTGCCGAGCACGGCGGCGACGAAATTGCCGGTGCGGTCGCTCGGCGCTCCGGTGCGCCGCGCGCCCGGCTGATAGGGCTGCTGGTAGTAGGAGCCGTTGCCGTTGATGAGTTCGGCGCCGCCGATGAGGATGCGCGGGTCGATGCCGGTGGCCCAGCCGATCAGGCCAAGCACGACGACGGTGCCGATGCCGAGCCCGCCGCCTGGAAGTCCGAAGCCGCCGCCATAACCGCCGCCGTAGCCGCCGTCGCGGTCGTCGACAATATTGTCGCTGCGGCGAAAATCATCCCAGCGCATTTCTTTTTCTCCCATCCGTCTTTCGATCATCGCGCAAGCTTTGCATCGCGTCCAATTTGCCCGCTTTCGCGGCCGCGGCGTGCTGCGTTAAGCCTCGGTTAAATAGGCAGATTTTGCCGGGTTGAAAGTCGGATTTCATAAAGAGATTTTTCACCTTGAGCGACCATATTGCAGGCCTGTCGGTTTGTAGGTCCCGCGTCGCCGACCGCGTCGCCTGAGTCAGAGTTCTGAGTCATGGTAGAGTCGCGTCGCGGGGCGCCCTTCGGGGCGCCCCGTGGAGTTTCTGAGACTCCTCGCCAGCACCGCATCCTGGTCGGCGACTGCGTCGCCGAGATGACCAAGCTGCCGGCGGGTTCCGTCGATCTCATCTTCGCCGATCCGCCCTACAATCTTCAACTCGCCAGCGACTTGAAGCGCCCCGACGATTCGCACGTCGACGCGGTCACCGACGATTGGGACAAGTTCGCGAGTTTTGCCGCCTACGACGAATTCACCAAAGCGTGGCTGACTGCCTGCCGGCGCGTGTTGAAGCCGGCCGGCACCATCTGGGTGATCGGCTCCTATCACAACATCTTCCGCGTCGGCACGATCATGCAGGACCTCGGCTTCTGGGTCCTCAACGACGTCATCTGGCGCAAGTTGAACCCGATGCCGAATTTCCGCGGCCGGCGCTTCACCAACGCGCACGAGACCATGATCTGGGCCTCGCGCGACGCCAACGCCAAGGGCTACACCTTCAACTACGAGGCGCTCAAAGCCGGCAACGAAGACGTGCAGATGCGCTCAGACTGGACCTTTCCGCTCTGCACCGGCGAGGAGCGCCTCAAAGGCGCCGACGGCAAGAAGCTGCATCCGACCCAGAAGCCGGAGGCGCTGCTGGCGCGCGTGATCTTGTCGTCGTCGCGGCCCGACGACCTGGTGCTCGACCCGTTCAACGGCACCGGCACCACCGGCGCGGTCGCCAAGAAGCTCGGCCGCCGCTTCATCGGTATCGAACGCGAAGCGAAGTATGCCAAGGCCGCCGAGAAACGCATCGCCAACGTCGAGATGGTGCCCTCGCCGTCGATCGCGCCCTTCGTCACCGCGCGCGAAGCGCCGCGGGTTCCTTTTTCCGCATTGATCGAGCGCGGGCTGGTGACGCCCGGCGCCAAGCTCACCGATGCCAAGAAGCGGCACAAAGCTTTAGTTCGTGCCGACGGCGCGGTGTCGCTCGGCGATACCGTCGGCTCGATCCACAAGATCGGCGCAATGGCGCAGGGGCTGGAAGCCTGCAACGGCTGGACCTTCTGGCATCTGGAGACGCCGAAGGGCCTCAAGTCGATCGACGACCTGCGCGCCGTGGTGCGCTCGGAGATGGCCGAAGCGGCCGACTGACCGGCGTCCCTTCTGACAACATGTCAAATTTTAATCCGCCACGGCTTTGCCGTGCGCGGCCGGGAACCTGTTGTCGCTTCCCGGCTTTATCGCTGCACGCAATCACGGGAGGCGGCCATGGGTTGGTTCACTGCGGACATCAAGACGGTCGACGATCTGTTCCTGCACACGCTGCAGGACATCTATTACGCCGAGCACCAGATCCAGAAGGCGCTGCCCGACATGATCGCGAAAGCGTCCGACGCGGAGCTGAAGAAAGGCTTCAGCATGCACCTCAAGCAGACCAAGGGTCAGATCAAGCGGCTCGACCAGGCATTCAAGAAGCTCAAGGAACAGCCGAAAGGCACCAAATGCCCGGCCATCGACGGCATCATCGAGGAAGCAAATGAGATTGCCGGCGAGGTCGACGACAAGATCGTGCTCAATGCCGCATTGATCGCAGCGGCGCAGGCGGTCGAACATTATGAGATCACCCGCTACGGCACGCTCGCCGCCTGGGCCAAGCTGCTCGGCCGCGCCGACGTCGCGCGGCTGTTGACCGCGAACCTCAACGAGGAAAAGGCGACGGACAAAAAGCTCAACGGTATCGCCAAGCGCAAAATCAACAAAAAGGCGCTTGCGCGTCGGAAGCCGCGGCCGGACCGCGTCGAGCGTATCGAGAACGCGGCCCTGGTCGCGGCTTCTGGAATTCCGGCGATCTAGCATTGGGACAAGGCGGCGCGCGGCACTTGCCGCGCCTGCCTGCGCCGGGGCATCTTGGCGCATGCGCGCGCTGGGACGGGCCGTGGCTAAACTGATGGGTTTCGCGGTCTTCGCCGCGATCGCCGTCTGCCTCTATTTGATCGGCTCGAATGTCTACGGCTATTTCACCGACGGTCCTTGGACGCCAAGCGATCAGGCGCAGGCCGCCATGGCCAAGCTTGGCGATGCGAGGCTCTTCCCCGATTCGCTGCGCGGGATCCGCGAGCTTCTCGGCGAGCCCGAGCATGTCGCGCACTCCGGAAGCGAGATCAACGTCGAAGAATATCGCTGGTACCGCGGCGCTATCCGCGTGCGCGCCGCCGGCGACATGCCGATCCGCGTTGAGGTCGGCGATGGGCACTGGTTCGATATCCTGCCCCTCGACCGGCCGGATTTTCCCGGCAAATTTCTCGATCTGAAGGTCGGCGGCCCGGCGCCCTCGCCCGAAGCAGCCGCGGCGCTGCGCAAGCATGCGGTCGAGTGCTGCCAGGCGGCATTGTTCAAATGGGGCGAAAGCGGCGGCCGCATCACCTGGATCGATTATCAGCGCAAGGTGATGCGCCTGCCCGGCTACTAGCGCAGGCTTTCCAACAGCAATTGCAGCGCCCGCTTGGCGAAAGCGAGCATGTTGGCCTGTCGGTCGGGATTGCCCGTTTCCAGCGTAATCGCGCATTCGATTGGGCCGACGACCGCCATGCAGGAATGACCGGCCGCATCGCCATAGCGGTTGCCGGCCGGCCCCGTCGCGCCGGTTTCGCCGAGGCCCCATGTTGCGTTGTGCCGCTCACGCACCCGCTTTGCACAAAGCAGCGCGTAAAATTCGGTCGAGGCCCGCTTGCCTTCCATCTCAGCATCCGTAATGCCGAGCAGCGCCGCGCGCGAGGCGCGCGTATAGACCACCGCGCCGCCGATAAAATAAGCCGATGCGCCTGGCACCGCGAGCAAGGCCGCCGCGATCAGCCCGCCGGTTGAGGATTCGGCAACCGCGATGGTTTCCTTGCGCGCGATCAGGCGGGCGGCGATCTTTTCCGCCAGCGGCAGCAGCGATTGCATCAGATGCCTCCATTGCCCAACTGGCACAATACGCGGAACACGCCGACGTCGGCGGCCGGAAACTGCTTGGCGAGATTGGCGCCCATTTTTTCCGCCTCATCCTGCTGCAGCGTATCGACCATCAGGCAGGCTTTGATCTTCCTATCACCGCCGCGCAATTTCTCCTCCATCGACACCGGCTGCCCGGCCGGGTCGACCGCGGTCCAGATTTCGCACGCCGCGACGGCCGAATCTTTGACCAGCGTGTCGGAAAGCCGCATCAGCGTGCCAATGTCGGGCACCTCATTGAACCGCGCCGTCACGGCAAACGCGCCGCGAAAGCCACCACGCCGCAGCGTGCGGTGGCAGAGCGTGCGGTTCATGTTGATGAAGATCTCCGACATCACCTTACGCGTCATCGGCGTAGGATGGTCGAGCCGCTCCAGATAGGCCTTGGAGACGAGCACCGCCGGAGACTCAACGAGATAGAAATTGAAATAGCCGCATGACCCGGAGATGGCCTGGTGCCGCCGGCCGAACAGGAAGCCAGGTACGGCCAGACGCTCGAGCAAATGCTCACCTTGGAACCACTCCTCGAACTCCGTCTCGCGGCCGGCGACGCAGTCATTGAAGATCGCGAGGATGCCTTGCTGAGCAGCCACGATCACGCCCCCGCCCGCCGCTCGACATTGGCGCTGCGCGCGGGCACGCCGAATTCCTTGCGGCAGACCTCGGCCAGCGCCGCAATACCCTCGCGAATTTCTTCATGCGTCGGGCTGGCAAAGCACAACCGAATCCGGCTCCGGCTATAGGCCTTGTCGATCGACCATTCCGGGCCGGGATTGATGACGACTCCGGACTTGAGCGCGGCGTCGCGCAGCTTCATGGCGTCGACATTGTCCGGCAGCTTGACCCAGAGAAAGATGCCGCCCGGCGGGTAGTCGAACTCCGCCGCCGTGCCGAACTGCTCGTTCAGCGCGGCGACCAAGGTATCGAGCTTGGCGCGAAAGCGCTTGCGCAATTGCGGCACGTGCTCCGCGAAATGCGTCGCGCAGTATTCCGCCAGCATCATCTGCTCGAGACCGCCCGAGCCGGCGTCGGTCTTGAGCGGCAACAGCCGCGACATCAGCGACCACGGCGCGACAACGAAGCCGACGCGCAGCGCGGGCGCGATCGTCTTGGAGAACGAACCGAGATGGATGACGTTGCCCACCGTGCTCATCGAATAGATCGACGGTGGCCGTCGGCCGTCCCAAGTCAAATCGGCATAGCAATCGTCCTCGAAGATCGGGACGCCGTATTGCCCGGCGAGCGCCAGCAGCGTCTTGCGCCGCTCGAGACTCAGGATGGTCGCGGTCGGGTTCTGCACGGTGGCGATCGTGTAGATGAATTTCGGCCGCACGCCCTTGGCCTTGAGTTCGGCCAGCGCCTGCTCCAGCGCATCCATTTTCATGCCGTCTTTATCGACCGGCAGGCCGACGATGTTGATGCCGCGGCGCGTGAAGCGGTTGATCGTGCCTTCGTAGCAGTCGCGCTCGCAGATCACCGTGTCGCCGCGATCGAGCAACGCCGCGTTGACGAGATCGAGTCCCTGCAATGAACCCGACAACAGCATGATGTCGTCCGCCGTGCAGTCGATTCCCGCATCGCGCTTGAGCTTGCCGACGAGGAATTCGCGCAACGGCCTGTAGCCCTGCGGGCCGGTGTGCAGACGGTAGTCCGAGAGCCTGCGGCCCTCGCGCGCAAGCGCGGCATCCACGGCCTGCTTCAGGTCCTCGACCGCCAATCCATCCGGGTCGTTGTTGCCGAAGGTGAAGTTGTACTTGCCCGGAGGCGTCCATCTGAGTGCGGGCGCGGGCGAACCCGCCGCGACGAGCGATGCGAAGTCGAATGCCATTGTTGATTTTTCCCGACGGGAATTTATTTGGCGGCCACTACCATGATCTCGACCTTGTAGTCAGGCGTCGCGAGCTTGGCCTCGACGGTGGCGCGGGCCGGCGTGTTGCCGGGCGACACCCAGGCGTCCCTCACCGCATTCATCTCGGCGAAATTGGCCATATCAGTTATCCAAATGTTCGCCGACAGCAATTTGGTCTTGTCGGTGCCGGCTTTGGCCAGGAAGCCGTCGATCTGCCCGAGGATGCTCTTGGTCTGCTCGGTGACGTTCTTGCCCTTCGGACTGTCGGCGACGATACCGGCGAGATAGACGGTGTCGCCGTGCACCACCACTTTGCTCATGCGGGCGGCGACGTCGTGGCGTTCGATTTTCATGGCGTTCCTCTTCCGTTGTTTGTTCAGTTCTTCATAGCGTGCGCCAGCACTTTGCGCATCACGGTTGGCAGCGCTTCGCCCGGCAAATCGTCGATCTTCACCCAGCGCGCGAGCTTCGGCGCCGGCGTTCCACGCGCGACTTGCGCGGCGAACATCGTCAGCTCGAGCGGAAAATGCGTGAACACATGGCGCACCGTGCCGGCGAGCTTGCGCCACCTGGCGCCTTTCAGACGCGGCGCGCTGCGCAGTGCCTGCGCGTCATCGAAGTCGTGCGACCATGCGCTGCCCGGCACTTCGCTCATGCCGCCGAGCAGGCCTTTTTCCGGCCGCGAACGCAACAACACGCGCCCGTCGGCGCGCAGGACGACAAAGGCCGCGCCGCGCCGCAATTTGCCTTCGCGTTTAGGCGCCTTGCGCGGAAACGTCTCCTGATCGCCGCGCGCTTGAGCGAGGCAGCAGTCATCCCACGGACACAGCGCGCAGGCGGGCCTCTTCGGCGAGCAGATGGTGGCGCCGAGATCCATCAAGCCTTGCGCGAAATCGCCGGCGCGGCGCGCCGGCAACAGCGACGCCGCCAGCCGTTTGATCTCGGACTTTGCCGCCGGGAGTTCATCCTCGACGGCAAAGAGTCGGCTCACCACGCGCTCGACATTGCCGTCGACCGGCACCGCGGGCTTATCGAACGCGATCGCGCCGACCGCCGCCGCGGTGTAGTCGCCGACGCCGGGCAGCGCGCGCAGAGCCGCCAAATCCGCAGGAAAGACCCCGCCGAGTCGCTCGACCACGGCCTTGGCGCAAGCATGCAGATTGCGCGCCCGGGCGTAGTAGCCGAGCCCGGCCCAGGCCCGCAGCACGTCGTCGAGGCTCGCCGCGGCAAGCGCGTTGACCGTCGGCCAGCGCGCCAGGAACCTGGCGTAATACGGCGCGACCGCGCGCACCGTCGTCTGCTGCAACATGATCTCCGACAGCCAGACCCGGTATGGGTCCGGCTTTTGCCCATGGCGCACCCGCCACGGCAGCACGCGCGCATGCCGGTCGTACCAAGCCAACAAATCGGCGGGGTCTGGGCCTACGGCTTTCTTCCGCCGCGGCAATCGGACTGCTACGCTCATACGCGCATGATCCCGAAAAGTGGGCACCGGTTTTCGGACAAGATCATGCGCCATGGAAGACTCCAAATGAACAAGCCCTCGCGCAGTTTTCCCCGGCCGCTCTCGGACTTCACCGCCGCGACCCTGAGCGAGGGCCTCAAGCAACAGGGCTTCGCCTCGGCCGAACTCATTACCCGCTGGGCCGAGATCGCCGGACCCGAGATCGCCGCCCACAGCGAGCCGATGAAGATCAACTGGCCGCGCGCGATGGCAGACGAGCCGCCGGAGCCAGGCACCTTGGTGCTGCGGGTCGAAGGCCCGGCGGCGCTCGAAATCCAGCATCTGTCGGCGGTGATCCTGGAGCGGGTCAACCGCTTCTTCGGCTGGCAGGCGATCGGCCGCGTCGCGCTGCGCCAGGCACCGCTGCGCCGGCGCGAGCCGCATACCCCGCCACCGCTGCCCGACCCGGAAGCCGCCGCCAACATCGCCGCCGCCATGCCGGCTATCGAAGACGACGATCTCCGCCAGGCGCTGGCCCGTTTGGGCGCTTCCATCAAACAAAAGTGAGGCCCGCCGCTCCCTTGGCAGGCCGGCTCGCCATTGCCACAATTGTGCTATGGAACTGGCCCTAGTTATCCTTCGGCCCAGTCAAACGTCCACGGAGTTTCCGTTGCCCATCACCCGCCGCGAGTTTTGCCAGAGCACTGCCGCGATCGCACTCGCCACCGCGTTCCTCGGCGCCTCCGCGCTGCCACCGTTCGCCCAAGCACGCGCGGCGGATGACAACGTTCCCGTCGCCGACCTGATGAAACCGGATGCGCAGCCCGACATCGCCCTGGGCAGCGACAAGGCGCCGGTCACCATTGTCGAATACGCCTCGATGACCTGCCCGCACTGCGCGCACTTCGAGGAGGTCACGTTCCCGGAGATTAAGAAGCGCTACATCGACACCGGTAAGGTTCGCTTCATTCTGCGCGACTTCCCGCTCGACAACCTGGCCGGCGCGGTCTTCGTGCTGGCGCACTGCATCGCCAAGAACGACCCGAACAAATACTACACGCTGGTCGAAACGTTTTTCCGCGAACAGCGCACTTGGGCGGTCGAAAAGCCGGTGCCGCCGCTGCTGGCGATCGCCAAGCAGGCGGGTCTGAGCGAGCAGGATTTCAACGCCTGCATCTCGAATCAGAAGGCCTGGGACGCGATGGAAAGCGTGCGCCAGCGCGGCATGAAGCAGTTCAAGGTCGAGTCGACCCCGACGTTTTTCGTCAATGGAACACGGGTCACCGGCGCCGTGCCGATCGAGGATTTCGCCAAGGTGATCGACCCCTATCTCAAGGGGGGATAAGGGTTTTTCGGCGCGGCCCGGCGGCCGCCCGAGCCCGGCAACGTCGACGTTCGACGCAAAAGGTCTGGAAAACAGCGGTTCCTGGCGGCTCGCCTGTTGCTCATCGGGGCGCGGCGATTCATTCTCGCGCCGATGCGGCACAAGCCGGTGGAGCTTTCGGGGGGCTATCCCCCGGACAGGATTGCGATTCTGCAAAACCAAGACCGCGCGTTACGCAAAGGGCTTTGCCCTTGTCGGG
Organism: Pseudolabrys sp.; assembly: GCA_036273755.1. Taxonomy (GTDB): domain Bacteria; phylum Pseudomonadota; class Alphaproteobacteria; order Rhizobiales; family Xanthobacteraceae; genus Pseudolabrys. The sequence continues at coordinate 25,685 of DASUGZ010000037.1, read as the reverse complement.
ATGAGGCCTGACCCATGAAATTGACGCGTCTGCGTCTGCTCGGATTCAAGTCGTTCGTCGAACCGACCGATTTCCTGATCGAGCCGGGATTGACCGGCGTGGTCGGGCCGAACGGCTGCGGCAAGTCCAATTTGGTCGAAGCGCTGCGTTGGGTGATGGGCGAGTCGTCGTACAAGTCGATGCGCGCTTCCTCGATGGACGAGGTGATCTTCTCCGGCACCAACAACCGCCCCGCGCGCAACAACGCCGAAGTCGGGATCTCAATCGATAATGTCGAACGCTCGGCGCCGGCCGCCTTCAACGATGACGACAAGATCGACATCGCGCGCCGCATCGAGCGCGAGGCCGGCTCCACCTACCGTATCAACGGCAAGGAAGTCCGCGCCCGCGACGTGCAAATTCTCTTTGCCGACGCCTCGACCGGCGCGCGCTCGCCGGCGCTGGTGCATCAGGGCCGCATCGGCGAGATCATTCAAGCCAAGCCCGAGCAGCGCCGCCGCGTGCTGGAGGAAGCCGCCGGTGTCGCCGGTCTGCATGCGCGCCGGCATGAAGCCGAGCTGCGGCTCAAGTCCGCGGAAACCAATTTGCTGCGCGTCGAGGACGTGATCGGCCAGCTCGCCGCCCAGGTGGACGGGCTGAAAAAGCAGGCCAAGCAGGCGATCCGTTATCGCACGGTCTCGGCGCAAGTCCGCAAGTCGGAGGCGATGCTCTATCACCTGCGCTGGGCCGCCGCGAACGCCGAGGTGGCGGAGGCCGAACGCGGCAAGGACCTTTGCGTCCGCGAGGTCGCGGCCCGCGTCGAGGCCGAAGCGGAAGCCTCCAAACGCCAGGCGCTCGCCGCCGCCGCGCTGCCGGAGTTGCGCGAGGCCGAGGCGCGCGCGGGCGCGGCGCTGCACCGGCTCAACGTTGCGCTTCAGGATCTCGACCGCGAGGAACAGCGCGCCAAGGATCGCATCGCCGAGCTCGATCTGCGGCTCAAGCAGTTTGCCGCCGACGGCGAACGCGAGAAGCAACTCGCCGCCGACGCCGAAGCGGCGCTGGAACGGCTTGCCGCCGAGGAAGCGACACTGCGCAAGGAAGCGGCCGAAAGCGCCGGACGCCGCAGCGGCGTCGACGCCAAGGTGGCGACGGCCGACGGCGCGCTTGCCGCCGCGGAAAAGATTTTCTCCGACGTCACCACCGCGCTCGCCGACCTGACCGCGCAGCGCCATGCGCACGAGAACGCCGCGCGCGAGCAAAGCGAACGTATCGCCCGCATCGCCGGTGAGATCGCCGAGATCGAGCGCGAACTGGCGACGCTGAGCGCCGACCGTGCCCCGCTCGCCACCGCGGTCGAAGGCGCGCAGGCGGCGCTGACCGAGGCGGAAGCCGCGGCGGTCGCCGCCGAGGCCGCGCACAACAACGCCCGCACCGACCTCGAAGCCGCGCGCGTCGCTTTGAGCGAATCCGAAAAACGCGTGCAGCGGCTGGAGACCGAAGCCAAGACGCTCAGTCAGATGCTGTCGTTGGAGACGCGCAATCTGTGGCCGCCGGTGATCGATCACGTGTCGGTCGATAAAGGCTATGAGAAGGCTTTGGGCGCCGCGCTCGGCGACGACCTCGACGCACCGGTTGACGCTTCCGCGCCGATGCATTGGTCGAAGGTCGGCGCCCCCAAGGATGATCCGGCCTTGCCTCAAGGAGCCGAACCGCTGGCGCGCTTCGTCAAGGCGCCCGAACAGCTTGCCCGCCGCCTGGCGCAGATCGGCGTGGTTGATCGTACCGCCGGGGCAAAGCTCGCTGCAGGGCTGAAAACCGGCCAGCGGCTGGTGTCGCACGAAGGCGATCTGTGGCGCTGGGACGGCTATGTCGCCGCAGCGCACGCTCCGACCGGCGCCGCGCGGCGCCTGGCGCAACGCAGCCGCCTTACCGAACTCGACGGCGAACTTGGCGTTGCCCGCGCCGAGGCCGACGCCAAGCGCCGGGCGCTCGAAGCCGCGCAATCGAACTTCGACGACGCCGGCCACACCGAAAGCGCGACCCGCGCGCGCGAACGCGACCTCAACCGCCAGGCGGCGCGACTGTCGGCACTGGCCGAAGCGCGCATGCGCCTGTCCGCCAGCCGCGACGAGGCCAGCGGCGCCAAGGCGGATGCCGAGCGCGCGCTCGCTGCCTTGGCCCCCGCCGCCGAACTCGAGGGCAAGCTTGCTACCGTGCGCGACGATATCTCGGCAAAGCGTGCCTCGCTTGCCGAGGTACGCGCCGAGCAGCAGGCGATCGTGCGCGAGGCCGAAATCGCCGACCGGCGGCTTGCCGCGCTCGCCAGCGACCGCGACGGCTGGATCGGCCGGCGCGACGGCGCGGCGCTCCAGACCGCCACCCTCGACCAGCGCATCGCCGAGGCCAAACGCGACCGCACCGAACTCGAAAACGCGCCGCAGGTTTTCGCCGAAAAGCGGCAGATCATGATCGGCGAGGTCGCCAGAGCGGAAACCGAACGGCGCGGCTGCGCCGAGCACCTCGCTGCCGCGGAAGCCGCACTCGCCGAAGCCGACCGCGATTCCCGTGCCGCCCTGGAAGCGGCGAGCGCCGCACGCGAGGAACTGGCCCGCGCCGAGGAGCGCTTCGCCGGCGCCAAGCGCCGCCTCGCCGATATCGGCCGCGAGATCCACGACATGCTCGAGATCGAGCCCGACAAGGTCGCGGAACTTGCCGAGATCGAGGACGGCGAGCCGCTGCCCGAATTGACCGAGATCGAAGAGAAACTGGAGCGGCTGCGCCGCGAGCGCGAACGGCTCGGCGCGGTCAATCTGCGCGCCGAAGAGGAACTACGCGAGGTCGAGGCGCAACACGTCTCGCTCACCACGGAGCGCGACGATCTGGTGCAGGCAATCAGCAAACTGCGCCAGGGCATCCAGAGCCTCAACCGCGAGGCGCGCGAGCGGCTGCTGGCGTCGTTCCAGCAGGTCAACGCCCACTTCCAGCACCTATTCACGCGGCTGTTCGGCGGCGGCACCGCGGAACTGCAGTTGATCGAAAGCGACGACCCGCTCGAAGCCGGCCTCGAAATCATGGCCAAGCCCCCGGGCAAGAAGCCGGCGACCCTATCGCTGCTCTCGGGCGGCGAGCAGGCGCTGACCGCGCTGGCGCTGATTTTTGCCGTGTTCCTCACCAACCCGGCGCCGATCTGTGTGCTGGACGAAGTCGACGCCCCGCTCGACGATCACAACGTCGAGCGCTTCTGCGATCTGCTCGACGAAATGACCAAATCGACCGACACGCGTTTCGTCATCATCACGCACAACCCGATCACCATGGCGCGCATGAACCGGCTCTACGGCGTCACCATGGCCGAGCGCGGGGTATCGCAACTGGTGTCGGTCGATCTGGAAGCCGCGGTGCGATTCCGCGAGGCGGGCTAGCGCCTCACGCCGCCTCGACCTTTTTGGACGATTTCTGCACCAGCCGTGGCTCGCCCGAAACCCAGGCGGAACTCGTCGACCAGACATGTTCCTCGCCGCAGGCCGGGCAGTGCATGCGGGCGGCAACCTTCGGCAATTTGCGAAATACGCTCGATTCGACCTCGATCGCGGTCGACACCGCGCGGCCGGTCTTGGGACACGTGATCATCACAGGGTTTATCATCGGGCCCTCCGACGTTTCGTCCCCACCGCTGCCGAGGGAACCCGGCAATCGTGACCGCCTCAAGACGACCGGGACCATGTGGATAACGTCTCTGTGATCGAAACCGACCCGGAACCAAACCTCACTTGTGGCGTTGACCGCCCGTAAGATTTCAGTCGGGCGGCTCCCCCCATACCCCCCGAATAGCCGTCTGGCGAAGGACCCCGGGCTTCGGCCCGGGGTCTTTTTTTGCAACATCAGCCGGTTATGCAGGTTTTTGCCCGAAAACAGGTCGACGGCGCAGCCTCTACCCTGTTGGCGGTGGCCTCCCCATCTAGGCTAGGCTTGTTCCGTTAGAACTTTTTCGGGGAGCGGTTCCATGTCCACTACAGGCTGGATCGTCATCGGCGTCATCGTCGTGATCGTGATCTGGGCGATCAGCATCTACAACGGCCTCGTGACCATGCGGCAGAGGACCAACCAGGCCTTTGCCGACATCGACGTGCAACTCAAGCAGCGCCACGACCTGATCCCCAATCTGGTGGAAACGGTAAAGGGCTACGCCGCGCATGAGCGTGGAACCCTGGAGGCGGTCATCCAGGCGCGCAACACCGCGATCGCTGCGCCCGGGGTCGAACAAAAGGTGCAAGCGGAAAACATGCTCACCGGGGCGCTGCGCCAGTTGTTCGCATTGTCGGAAAACTATCCGAACCTGAAAGCCAATGCGAACTTCCAGCAGCTGCAGGACCAGCTGTCCGACATCGAGAACAAGCTCGCCGCCTCGCGCCGCTTCTTCAACAACGCGGTGCAGGAATACAACACCGGCATTCAGGTGTTTCCGGCCTCGCTGTTCGCCGGCATGTTCGGTTTCGCGCAGCGCCCGTTCTTCGACCTCGGTGAACAGCGCGCGCAGCTCGAGCAGGCGCCGAGCGTGAAGTTTTGAGCCACCACGTTTCCCGGGCGCAGCGCACCACGAAGTGGTGCGCTGCTGACCTGGGATCGCCACAGGCCGTAACGGCCCCGGATCTGCGGCGCAACGCTTCGCTGCGCTACACGCTGCACCGCGTCCGGGACAAGTGAAAAGAAATGGCCGCCTACGGTCTCTACACCCATATCCAGTCGAACAAGCGTCGCTCGATCGCGCTGCTGATCGGCCTGTTCTTTCTGGTCTACGTCATGGTGTTTGCCGGCGCGCTGCTCGCCGAGGCGCTGACCGCGCGCGGCTACTACGGCTCGCCGCCGCTCGATGATCTGATCCGCGCCGCCGTGTTCGATTTCGTCAAAGCGGTGCCGTTCGCCACCGCCGGCACGGCGATCTGGATCTTCATCGCCTACAGATTCCACCAGTCGATGATCGACGCGGTGACCGGCGCCGCGCCGGTGACGCGGCAGGAACAGCCGCGGCTCTATAATCTTCTGGAAAACCTGTGCATCTCACGCGGCATCACCATGCCGACGCTGCGCATCGCCGATGACGAGGCGCTCAACGCCTTCGCCACCGGCATGAACGACAAGCAATATTCCATCACCGTGACGCAGGGGTTGCTCGACGCGCTCAACGACCAGGAACTCGAGGCCGTGCTCGGTCATGAGCTCACGCACATCCGCAACGGCGACGTGCGCATGATGGTGATCGCCATGGTGATCGCCGGCGTGCTCGGCTTCTTCGGCGAGCTGGTGTTCCGCATCTTCTTTCAGAACATGCTCTGGGGCGGCGGCCGCCGTTCGCGCGATAGCGAACGGGGCGGCGGCGCCGGTGTCGCCATCGTCATCGCCATTGCCTTGATCGCGCTGGTCTGGATCCTGTCGATCGTCATCCGTTTCGCGCTGTCGCGGCAGCGCGAATACCTCGCCGATTCCGGTTCGGTCGAATTGACCAAGAATCCGGACGCCATGATCTCGGCGCTGCGCAAGATCGAAGGCCGCGGCGAAATTCCCGGCGCCAATTCCGCCGTGATGGAAATGTGCATCGACAACCCGCGCGAGGGTTTCTCCAATATTTTCGACACCCATCCGTCGGTCGAAAAACGCGTCGAGGCGCTGGTAAAATTTGCCGGCGGCCACGACCCCGGCCCGCTGGCGCTCGAGGCACCGGAGCCGCAGGCGCAGGTCGAGGGCCAATCCTCGCCGGAAGGTCCCTGGAACGAGCCGCAACAGCCTCCGCCGCAACAAGGCCCCTGGAGTCCGGAGCCCGCCCCCGCGCCGCCCGGCACGCCGGGCCCGTGGGGACCGCGGCAAAACTAGCCGATTGTCGTGCCATACGGCCGCCGGCGGCGGCGCCGACAATCGTGCTTTAGCAATTATTAAGACGAATGGCCGTAATTTTACGATCGGCCAACTTGAATTGAAAAGCCATTTTGAGGCCGACCTTGGCCAGCCACAGGACGTGGTTTCCAGTTATGAGTATGCCGCTTCCCATCCTGCGCGAAATCGACAGCGCAATCTCGCGAAGCACGGATCACCGCCGCGCCGACATGGTCCGGCAGCTTACCGACCTTTATCTCGTCAACGCCGATCAATATTCCGACGACGAGATTGCCTTGGTCGACGAAGTTTTCGTGCGCATGGTGGCGACGATAGAGGAATCAGCGCGGGCGCTTCTCGCAATCCGCCTCGGCCCCTACGCCAAAGCTCCGCCAAGAATCCTCGGCATTCTAGCCTGCGACGACGTCATCGACATCGCCTCACCGGTTCTCATCCAAGGCGAACGGCTCGACGAGGCGACGCTGATAAAATGCGCCAGGACCAAAAGTCAGGAACATCTCCTGGCGATCTCACGCAGGAAGTCGCTGACCGAGCCGGTCACCGACATTCTCGTCGAGCGCGGTGACGCGCAGGTCGTGTTGAGCACGGCAAAAAACGCCGGCGCAAAATTCTCCAGCGGCGGGTTCACCACCCTGGTCAACCGCTCGCAAGGCGACGACTTGCTGGCCGCTTGCCTGGGCGCCAGGCCCGATCTGCCCGCGCAATTGTTCGACAGGCTACTCGAAACCGCGTCGGATGTCGTTCGCAACACGTTACAAATGGAGAATTTGCACACCTTGCACGACATCGGCCGCGCCGTCGGCACCGCGGCCGAAATGGTCCGCGCCAAGGCCGCCGTGGCGGCGCAAGATGGCGCTCAGGCGCAGGCGGATAAATCCGAAGTTGAAAATCTCGAAAAGTTTGCAACAGCGGGGCGCTTCGAAGCGGCGATCTCCACACTCGCGCGCCTGTCCGGCATGCCGGCCCCCTTCATCGAGAGCAAACTGAAGGACGACAACGCCGAAATCATCTTGATTGTGGCCAAAGCGACCGGGCTTGGCTGGCCGACGACCAAGGCCATCCTTGCGCTCGGGGCACGCGAAACCCCGCGTTCCCCCGACGACATCAGGCAGTACGAAATGTCGTTCGCGCGGCTGCAACAGACGATGGCGAAAAAGATCCTCAACTTCCATCGCCAGCGCGAACTGCCCGCAGCAATTCTGCATTAACAGCCAGGCCTAGTGCCCCTCGAATGAGATCAGCGTGCGCACCGGCACGTCGAGCTTGCGCAACCGCGCGGCGCCGCCGAGGTCCGGCAGGTCGATGACGAAACAAGCGGCCAGCACCTCGGCCTTCAATTGCCGCAACAGCTTGACCGCCGCCTCCGCCGTGCCCCCTGTGGCGATCAGGTCGTCGACCAGCACCACGCGTTCACCCTCGACCAGCGCGTCGGCGTGCATCTCGACCGTGTCCTCGCCGTATTCCAGCGCGTAGGAGACGCTGACCCGTTTCGACGGCAGCTTGCCCTTCTTGCGGATCGGCACGAAGCCCGCCGAAATCTGATGCGCCACGGCGCCGCCGAGAATGAAGCCGCGCGCCTCGATGCCGGCGACTTTGTCGATCTTCATGCCGGCCCAAGGCTGCACCAGTTCGTCCACGGCGCGGCGGAACGCGCGCGCGTCGCCGAGCAGCGTGGTGATGTCGCGGAACATGATCCCGGCCTTCGGATAGTCGGGGATCGAACGCACTGCTTCGCGCAGGTCGTTTTCGAGGGCGGGCGAGGTCATGCGGCTATCCTTTGACATCCCGCTCAGGCCGGCAGCCAGCGCCGCGGGCTTTCGCGCTTGTCGTCATAGGCCGCCTCGAATACCGGCGCGGCAAGAGTCGAGGTGATGTGCAAGACGGCCGTGCCCTTGTTGGAAAAACCGTGCTTGCGGCCGGCCGGCACGATCGCCAAGTGACCCGCAGTGAGCGTCGCGTGCACATCATCGATCCAGACATCGGCCTGTCCATCGATGACGTGCAGCACTTCCTCGACCGCGTGCAGGTGGGTGGGCGCGCCGTGCCCGGGATCGCACCATTGCTCGAACAGGCAAAGCTGCGTCGCGCCGTTGCCGGCCGAGGCCCGCATCCGCGTTCGCACACCCGGCCGCCACTCTTCAATCGGCTGCCGCTCTAGATCGACGGCATGCATGGACTATTTCTTCATGCGCTCGACGAAGGTCTGGCCGCCCTTCATCTTGTCGACCGGCGAACATTCGACGATCTGCACCACGACGGCGTCGGCCGGCACGTTGCAGTTTTTCATCACCGCCTGGGTGATGTCGTACATCAGCGACTTCTTGGCCTCCTCGGTCCGGCCGGCGACGAGATTGATGGTGATTTCAGGCATTCGGTCCTCCTGCTGATCGTCTAAACAAGCGCGCGCCGCGCCAATGTTCAAGCCCCCGCTCCGAGCGTGCGGCGCCATGCCGAACAACAACTTTTGATAGCAGTCATGTCCACGGCATCATATACTTTTTGGCCTCGGATCCAGCAAAGGCGGGGGCGCCCATGCCATTCACACTGTCGCGCGGCGGCGCCAATGTGGCTGCCGAAGTCCAACGTTGGCAATATTTCCTGCGCAAGCAAGGCGTCGACCAAGTCGGCGCGATCGACGGCGGTTTCGGCAAGAACACCGAAGCGGCCACCAAGACGTTCCAGAGCGGCGCGGGCCTTCCCGCTACCGGCCCGGTCGACGTCAACACGCTGCAGCGCGCGGCGCAGCTCGGCTACACGATCGTGCCCGACGACTACTATGAGAAGCGCAAGGGCGCGCATTTTCCGCCGCCGCCGGCCGACCTGTCGAGCCCGGACAACGCCTCGCGCAATCGCGTCTTTTCCTGTTTCGAATTCATCCAGCGGCCGCTCAGCCAGCGCCCGGCCGATAACCCCGAAGAGATCGTCATCCAGGGAAGCTGCGACGGCTCGGTGACCGACTGGCCGAGCGCCAACATCACCACGATCCCGGTGCCGCAACTTAAATTTGCCGCGGGCTTCAACGGCACGATACGCTGTCACGCAAAGGCTGCGCCGATCATCAAGGCGCTGTTCGCCAAATGGGAGCAGGACGACCTGCTTCACCTCGTCATGAGGTACGAGGGGTGCTTCGTCCCCCGTTACATCCGCGGGACGAAAACGCCGCCGGAGGGCCATCCGCCGAAACGAAGCGACGGCGTCTCCACACTCAGCAACCACTCGTTCGGCGCGGCATTCGACATCAATTTCGACGATAACCAGTTGGCGGCCGAGCCCGCTGAAGCGGGACAACGCGGCTCGACCCGCGAACTGGTCGCCTCGGCAAACGCGCTCGGCGTCTATTGGGGCGGCCACTTCTCGCGGCTGGACGGCAACCACTTCGAGGTCGCCAGGCTTTCGGACGTCGTGGCGTAACAGCCGGGCTAGCGGTTGAGCACCCGGCCCGCCACCGCATCGAGCTTTTTCAGCAGCGCCGGGTCGCGCGCCTCGGGCGCGGTGATCAACGCGGTATCGAGCGCGCGATCCGAGCCAATCGGGCACGGCTCGTGCGCGCGTGGGAAATCGCGGGCGAGCCGCGCCACCAGCGTCTTGGCGCGCTCGGCATTTTCCATAAGCACCTTGATGATCTGCTCGACCGTGACCGCGTCGTGGTCGGGGTGCCAGCAGTCGAAGTCGGTCACCATGGCGACCGTGGCGTAACAAATCTCCGCCTCGCGCGCGAGCTTGGCCTCCGGCATGTTGGTCATGCCGATCACCGAATAGCCGAGCGTCTTGTAGGTCAGGCTCTCTGCCAGCGTCGAGAACTGCGGGCCTTCCATGCAAACGTAAGTGCCACCGAATTTCGGCTCGATGCCCTCGTTAAGCGCCGCCTCGCCGATGCGCGCGCGAAGGCGCGGAGATACCGGATGCGCCATCGAGACGTGCGCGACACAGCCTTTGCCGAAGAACGAGCTCTCGCGCCGGTAGGTGCGGTCGACGAACTGGTCGACCAGCACGAAGGTGCCGGGCGGGAGGTCCTCCTTGAACGAGCCGCATGCCGACAGCGAGACCAGATCGGTGACGCCGGCGCGCTTCAAGACGTCGATATTGGCGCGGTAGTTGATGTCGGAAGGCGACAGCCGGTGGCCCTTGTCGTGACGCGACAGAAATACCACCGGGAGGCCGCCGATTTCGCCGATGCGCAAGGCGCCGGAGGGCTCGCCCCAGGGGCTTGGGATGCGCTGCTCGCGCACGTTTTCCAGGCCTGGCAGATCGTAGATGCCGGAGCCGCCGATGATGCCGAGCACCGCTTTGGTCATACTTCCACTCTGTCATGGCCGGGCTTGTCCCGGCCATCCACGTCTTACTGACACTAAGGTTTAAAGACGTGGATGCCCGGCACAAGGCCGGGCATGACGATTTCTAGGGCTGAAGGCCGGGCGCTCAATGCACCGCCGACCACACCTTCTTCTTGGTGAAATACATTAGCCCGGCGAACACCAGCAGGAAGATCATCACCTGGAAACCAATGCGCTTGCGCACGTCGAGTTTCGGCTCGGCCGCCCACATCAGGAACGCCGCGACGTCTTTGCCGTACTGCGCAATAGTTTCCGGCGTGCCGTCGTCATACTTCACCTGCCCGTCCTGCAGCGGCTGCGGCATGGCGGTATTGTGGCCGGGGAAATATTCGTTGTAGTGGCCGTTCGGCGGCAGCTGGAAGTCCTTCGGCGGCTCCTTGTAGCCGTTGATATAGGCGGCGATGTAGTCCGGCCCCTGCTCCTGATATTGCGTCACGGCGTCGAACACGAACCACGGGAAGCCGCGCTGGTAGCCGCGCGCCTTGGCGAGCGTCGACATGTCCGGCGGCGGCACACCGTAGGTCGCCTTGGCCACCAGTTCGTTGGCAAACGGCGGCGGGAAATGATCCGCCAGCCGGCCGGCCCGCTCGATCTGATTGCCCTGGTCGTCGAGGTCCTTGATCTTGTATTCGGCCCCAACCGCTTTGGCCTGCGCCTCGGAATATCCAGGGCCGCCGGCATCGGCGAGATTGCCGAAGGTGAGCATTTCCATCGAATGGCAATTTGCGCAGACCTCGCGGTAGATCTTGAAGCCGCGCTGGAGCTGGGCCTGGTCGTATCTGCCGAACGGCCCGGCGAACGACCATTTCTGCCGCGGCGGCGGCACCTGCTCGGTTTGCGCGGAGGCCGGCTGCGCGACCGCGAGCAGCGAGCCGGCAAGCACGAGGGCGAAGAGACTGCGTTGCATGATCATGACCGCCCTCACCTCTTGGCATCCAAGACCGATTCCGAAATCGAATTCGGCAGCGGCTTGGTCTTCTCGAAGATGCCGAGCAGCGGCAGCACGATCAGGAAAAAGGCGAAGTAGTAGAAAGTGAACACGCGCGCCAGGATGACGTAGATGCCCTCCGGCGGCTTGGAGCCGAGCCAGCCGAGGCCGACCGCCGCGATCACGAACAGCCAGAAGAACTGCCGGTACAGCGGCCGGTAACGCGCCGAGCGCACCTTCGAGGTGTCAAGCCAGGGCAGAAAGGCGAGAATGCCAATTGACGAGAACAGCGCGATGACGCCGAGCAACTTGTTCGGGATCGAGCGCAGGATCGCGTAGAACGGCAGGTAATACCATTCGGGCACGATCTCGGCCGGCGTCACCGCCGGATTGGCCGGAATGTAGTTATCGGGATGGCCAAGATAGTTCGGGATGTAGAACACGAACCAGGCGTAGACCAAGCAGAAGCAGACAATCAGGAAGCCGTCTTTCACGGTGGCATAGGGCGTGAACGGCACCGTGTCCTTGTCGGACTTGGGCTCGATGCCGGCCGGATTGTTCTGCCCGGCAACGTGAAGCGCCCAGATGTGCAGCACGACGACGCCCGCGATCGCGAACGGCAACAGGTAATGCAGCGAGTAAAAGCGGTTGAGCGTCGGGTTGCCGACGGCATAACCGCCCCAAAGCCAGGTGACGATGGTGTCGCCAACAATGGGAATGGCCGAGAACAGATTGGTGATCACGGTCGCCGCCCAGAAGCTCATCTGGCCCCAGACCAGCACGTAGCCCATGAAGCCGGTCGCCATCATCAGCAAATAGAGGATGACGCCGAGGATCCACAGCACCTCGCGCGGCTCCTTGTAGGAGCCGTAGTACATGCCGCGGAACATATGGATGTAGACGGCGAGGAAGAACATCGCGGCGCCGTTGGCGTGCAGGTAGCGCAACAGCCAGCCGAAATTGACGTCGCGCATGATCGACTCGACCGACTTGAACGCGAGGTCGACGTGCGGGGTGTAGTGCATCGCCAGGATGATGCCGGTGATGATCTGCACGCCAAGCATGAACGAGAGGATGCCGCCGAACGTCCACCAGTAATTCAGGTTGCGCGGCGTCGGATAGGCGACGAACGAGGAATGGATCAGGCCGCCGATCGGCAGGCGCTTTTCCAGCCACTGCAATGCCGGATGGGTCGGCTGGTAGGTGGAGTGTCCGCTCATGGAAGAACCTTCGGAAAACTCTTAAGCGTGCTTGGCGGCGCCGGCTTCCTCGCCGATCCGGATCTTGGTGTCGGAGGTGAAAGCGTAAGGCGGCAGGAACAGATTCTTCGGCGCCGGGCCTTTGCGGATGCGGGCGGAGGTATCGTATTGCGAGCCGTGGCAGGGGCAGAACCAGCCGCCGAACTCACCCTGATGGGCGAGCGGGATGCATCCCAAGTGCGTGCAGATGCCGATGACGACCAGCCACTGCTCGTGACCCTTCTTCACGCGCTCCGAATCGGGCTCGGGATCGGGCAGGCTGGCGACATTGACGTTCTGCGCCTCCTCGATCTCTTTCTTGGTGCGGTGGAAGATGAAGATCGGCTTGGAGCGCCAGAACACCTTGACGATCTGCCCGTCGGCGATCGGGGCAAGGTCGATGTCGACCGGGGCGCCCGCGGCAATCGTCGAGGCGTCCGGATTCATCTGCGCGATCAGCGGCACTGCGACCGCGGCGGCACCCACCGCGCCGATGGCGCCGGTGGCGATATAGAGAAAGTCGCGGCGCGAATGCTCCGCCGAAGACACGGTCGTCACTTCTTAGGCCCTCTCCCCCGGCTGGCTTAGTCATCCGCCCACGGCTTGGAGCCGAGGACCAAGTCCCGCGGCGGCGGGGCGGACCGCTTGCGGCAGTCCTCGACAAGCCAGGACGGCGCTGCGGTGGCGTTTTATTGGCACCCTTGCGGTATTAGCGCAAGCCCGCTATCGGGCCTGTGCTGATAAGTCGCATAAACCGTTCGTCTAGAGCGGTTTACCTCAGGACAAGCCGGCAGCCGGACGATGCGGATCGCCCTCTACGAGCCGGACATTCCGCAGAATACCGGCACGATTCTGCGGCTCTGCGCCTGCCTCGGCCTGGAGGCGCATATCATCGAGCCGGCCGGGTTCCCGGTCACCGACCGCGCCTTCCGCCGCGCCGGCATGGATTATCTCGACCGGGTCGCCCTGACCCGCCACGGCTCGTTTGCCGCCTTCGAGGACTGGCGGCGCGCCGAGCGACTCAAACTGGTGCTGCTGAGCACCGCCGCCGAGCGCGGCTACCTCGACCACGCCTACCGCGGCGACGAGGTGCTTCTATTCGGCCGCGAAAGCGCCGGCGTGCCGGAAGCGGTGCACAAGGCCGCAGACGTTCGCCTGCGCATTCCGATCGCCGAGGGCCTCCGCTCGCTCAACGTGGCGATGGCCGTCGCCATGGTCGCCGGCGAGGCGCTGCGGCAGACGGGGGGCTTCGGGCGGTGATAATATTGCCGCCATGGCCCGTTTAAGCGTGTCGGCGATGGCGGCCCTGCTCGCAGCGCTTCTGTTCGGAACCGGCGGCGCCGATGCCGCGCGACCGCTGCTCGCCGGGTTGCTGGCGCGCGCGCCGGTCGCGGCCGGGCTGCCGGCGATGTCGGCGCTGGCGCTCGAAGCATGCCTGCGCAATGCTGGCGAACTCGACAAGACCGGCACCGCGATCGACGACGAGATTGCCGCCATCGAGCGCGAGACCGCCGAAGCCATGTTCCTGGAAGTCCAGATCAATGCCGAACTGCCGATGCTCGGCGGCTATGACGAGCCCGGCCTCAACGGCTTCCAAAAGCGCGTGATCCGCCACGAGGAGTTGGCGAAGAAATTCAAGGCCGAATTCCCGCTGTACCAGCAGAGGCAGAACGCCTACGACGCCGCGGTCGCCGAATTCGACCGCGACTGCGCGCGGGACTTCACCGCCTCCGATCGCGACGCGGTAAAGGCCAAGCTCGGAATCAAATGATGGACGCCAATCCGATCGAAGCCCGCAAAACCCGCGCCCGAACCTGGTTCGAACAATTGCGCGACGACATCTGCGCGGCGTTCGAGGTGATCGAGGACTCGCTGCCGGTCGGCGCGCCGTTGTCGGAGCGTGCTGCCGGCCGCTTCGAGCGCACGCCCTGGCAACGCACCGACCATAGCGGCGCGCCTGGCGGCGGCGGTGTGATGTCGATGATGCGCGGCCGCGTGTTCGAGAAAGTCGGCGTGCATTGCTCCACCGTCTTTGGCGAGTTCGCGCCGGAATTCCGCAAGGAGATTCCCGGCGCCGCCGACGATCCGCGCTTCTGGGCTTCCGGCATTTCGCTGATCGCGCATCCGCGGAACCCGCACGTGCCGGCGGTGCACATGAACACGCGCTTTGTCGTCACCACGAAGGCCTGGTTCGGCGGCGGCGCCGATCTGACGCCGCTGCTCGACAAACGCCGTACGCAAACCGATGCCGATACGGTCGCCTTCCACGCCGCGATGAAGGGGGCTTGCGACACGCACGCCGCGGTGGCGCCCTACGAGAAATACAAAAAGTGGTGCGACGATTATTTCTTTCTCAAGCATCGCAATGAAATGCGCGGCATCGGCGGCATCTTTTATGATTACCTGGAGAGCGACTGGGACGCGACCTTCGCGTTTACACAGGACGTCGGCCGCGCCTTCCTGAAGGTCTATCCCGATCTGGTGCGAAAAAATTTCACCACGCTTTGGAGTGACGCCGAACGCGAGGAGCAACTCACCCGCCGTGGCCGTTATGTCGAATATAATTTGCTTTATGACCGCGGCACTATTTTCGGGTTACGCACCGGCGGCAACGTCGAGTCGATCCTGTCTTCGATGCCGCCGGTGGTGACGTGGCCGTAAATTCTCCCCGCCATCCGCCGTTTGATTGCCGCTGACCGGGCCGTCCCCGTTGCAAATAACTAGAGAATCGTGAATACAATCTGTGTGTGTTTTTCGATTGTAGGCGTTCGATGCAAAGCAATTTGGATCCTAAATTTCGAGCCATCCCACACCCCCAGATTTTTCAAAGCTGGTGTGTCGAGGTCACGTGGCCTGACCGGACCACGGAATTGTTGACCGGATTCGACAATCAACACTCGGCGCTCGAATGGATACGGCTGAAATCGGCAAATTGGCTCGCCGACAAGATCATGCAGCGACCCAGTTGATGCGTCGCCCGCGCCGATCCAAAAATTCGCCATAAAGCCGAACGACAAACATCACGCGCACCGAATGGTCGGCGCGCTATTCGTCTCATGGAGACAGACCTGCGGCACGAGAACCAGCAACGCTTCTCGATCCGCCCGACAGGGCGGCAATGCCATTGCATGTCTGGAGCACTCCATGGGCAGACGAAATCGTTGGCGCGAAGGACGCTTGCGCGCAGCAGGCGATCGGTTCAGCGCCGTTCTGGTCGAGCATTCACGCTGTAACGCGCGCCCGCGCGCGGTCGAGCGTTTCCGCGACTTCAAGCCTGACTATTGTGACAAAGTCGAAGCGCTGCGCGGCTATGCCCTGCGCGAGCCGGAGGCTTGGCGCTGCCGTCTGAAGAGCCGGCTGGTGGAACGGCGCTTCTTCGAACTCATTCGCTTCGTGTTCGCCCGATATTCCGTCCCGGCGCATCTCGAGCGCGTTTGGATCGAGGATGTCGAAGACGACTTCGTCGATCGCGTCAACGCCCCCAACCTCGCGGGCGGACGCCGCCCCGGCGCGCCCGATCTTCGCTATTGGTATCTCACGGCCGCGCAAGGCGGCTCGCTCTACAAGACTGAGAGTCACCCTTATTTGTCGCGGCAGGAAACGCACCACTTTCTGGAGGCGCCGCCCGAGATCGCTTCGGCCAAACAGGCGTTATGGTATGCGATCGCTCGCGCGCAGACCAACCGCGCCGATGCCGCCGTCAGTGTGGCCCGCAGCAAAATCGCCATCTATTCCATCGCCTCGACCTTCTGGAAGGAGGTCGCGCGGTTTTTTGCGCGCAATCCGCTGCCCAGCCACGAGATGAGCGACGCGGCGGATTTTCTCCTCGTCACCAAGCGCGAGGATCCGGCTTTCTCTCTCAAGGGATTGGACCTCGCCTCGCTCCAACGCAGGATCGAGAACTGGCATCTCGCCCTGCGCCGCAATTCAGCGGTCTGCGGCGGCGCCTGGGCCGGCAGCGCGCTTCCCGACGTCGACTACAAATTCGGCGAGGACGCCAATCGCGCGATCTGGCGCGTGCGGCAGATCAAGACCGGGAACGATCTGTTCCGCGAGGGCCAGCGCATGCATCACTGCGTCGCGAGCTACAAGTCGGCCTGCATGCAGGGCCACACTTCCATCTGGTCGTTGACGTCGGAATTCCCGATCGGCCAGCTGAATCGCGGCGTCACCATCGAGCTGACCAAGGACGGCCGCATCGTGCAGTGCCGCGGCTTTGCCAACCGCCTGCCCTACGCCAACGAAGTCGTCACGGTGCAGCGCTGGGCGCACGAGCACGGATTGATATGGGCTTCGCCGGAACGCTGAAGTCGAACGCGCCTATTTGATCGCCGCGAAAATCATGATGGCGCCCCCCAAGAGCACCACCGCGTCGAGGATTGCGGTGTGCACGTGCACCGGCATGCGCTCGACAAAACGCCGCGCCAGAAACGCGCCGGGTAGCGCGACGATGCCGATCAGGAGCGCAAACGCGACGACCTGGGCGCTCATCACGCCGGCAATGCCGAACACCGCGACCTTGACGATGCCGATGACGATCGACACCGCGGCATCCGTCGCGATCACGCCGGCGCCGCTAATGCCCGCCGCCATCAGCAGCGACAGCAGGATAACGCCCGAGCCCGCGGTGCCGCCGACCACCACGCCGTAGCCGACCGAAGCGAGCGCCAGCCCGCGATCGCCGACCTTGAAGTCGCGCTTCTTCAGATGCCGCCGCAGCGGCACGCTGGCAATCAACATCGCGCCGATCACCAGCGCCGCACCCGCGCTGGAAAGCCGCGTGTAGCCCCAGGCACCGAGGACGCAGGTCGGCACCGAGCAGGCGGTGGCGATGGCGGCGCGCCGCATGTCGGCATAGCGCCGGAACGCCGCAAGCCGGCTAACATTGTTCAGAAGCGCCGAGATGGCGATGATCGGCACCACCGGCGCCGGGCCGATGAGCGGCACCAGCACCAGCGGCATCAGCGCGCCGGTGCCATAGCCGGAGACGCCGCCGACGAGCGAGGCAATGAAAGCAACACCCGCCACCAGCGCGATCTGCCAGAGGGATATATCGACGAAGCCGAAAAGGATGTTCATACGAATCGATTTTCGGGAACCAGAGGATGGCTTGCCTGCGTGCCCAAGCGCGATGCGCGGGTCAAGCTTACGGCCTGGCCGGCTAGTGGCGGCACGCATGAGTTGTTGCAAAATCGCAACCTGGTCGGAAATTAAGCAAGAATTTCCGGTTCCATGCGGCAAACCGCGCTCGTTCGCTTGTCGGGCGCGCGCCGGGCCCGTTAAATGGCGCGAAGCAATCAAGCAGAGGGACGTGGGGCAGTGCGGCGAAAAATCCGGGGCCTATTGACCGTGGCATTCGGCCTCGGCTTTGCGCAGGCGGCTTCGGCGGCCGACATGCCGGCGAAAGCGCCCGTCTATAAAGCTCCCGCCGCGATTGCCACCAATTGGACCGGCATCTACGTGAACGGCGGCTTTGGCTTCGGCATCTGGTCGGCCGATACCACGACTCAAGACCGAACCACCGGCGCTTGCGTGAATTGCCTCAACGAGGTGCAGGGCGGCAAAGGCTGGCTCGGCGTCATCGGCATCGGCTACGATTATCAATTCGCGCCGCAGTTCGTCGCCGGCGTGTTCGGCGATTTCAACTTCGGCAGTCTCAAGGGCACCATCCAGGATGAGGCGCCCTTCTTCGCCGGTGAAACCAAACAGCAAACGGCGTGGGCCGCCGGCGCGCGCATCGGCTATCTGGTGACGCCCGATATCCTGACCTATGCGAACGGCGGATTCACCAGCGCGCACTTCTCCAGCGCAAACATGATCGATAGCCAGGCGGGCGGTGCGACGACCTTTTCGACACCTGCGTTCACGACGAACGGCTGGTTCATCGGCGCCGGCACGGAAACCGCGATGCGGTCGATTCTCGGCCTCCAGTTTGGACCCGGATGGTTTTGGCGCACCGAGTATCGCTACGCGAGTTACGCAAACAGGCTTCTGCCGGATACATCGCCGACCCCCGCCGGGCTCTTCCCGGACAGCATCAACTTCAAGCCGACGGTGCAGACCATCACCTCGCAATTGGTCTACAAGCTCAACACCGGCGGCCCCGTCTATCGCGTCGCGGCGCCGGCACCTGCCAACTGGACCGGCTTTTATGTCAACGGCGGCGTCGGCTATGGCGCCTGGGCCGCGGATACAACGGTTGTCAGTCCAACAACCGGCGCCTGCGTACTCTGCGCGGTCCAGGTTCAAGGCGGCAAAGGCTTGCTCGGAAGGTTTGGCGCCGGTTTCGATTACGTCGTCATGCCGAAGATCCTGGTCGGCGTCTTCGGCGACTACGATATCTCCAGCCTGAAAGGCACCATCCAGGACCAGGGCCCGTCGCAAGCCGGCGACATTACGCAAACCGCCGCCTGGGCGGCCGGCGCACGCGCCGGCTTCCTGCTGACGCCGCAGATCCTGAGCTATGTCAATGGCGGCTATACCGGCGCGCGCTTCTCGGGGACGACGCAGCTTTTGGTCAATCCGCCTGTTGTCGGCATTCCGAACGGCACGACCCCGGCCTTCACGACGAATGGCTGGTTCCTGGGCGGCGGCGTGGAAGCGGCCATCACGTCCAATCTGTTCTGGCGCAATGAATACCGCCTCACACGCTATGACAGCAAAACCATCCCCGACTTGCCATCGAACAATAGCTTCACCTTCAGGCCGACGGCGCAAACCATCACCACCCAATTGGTCTACAAGTTCGGCTGGCCCGGCTGACAAGCCTTCGTTCGCGAAGATTGAGAGCCCCGCGCGCCGGGGCTTTTTCATTTCGTCTAAGACGGGTCTGCGATCTTCAGTGACTTTCCCGTTGCGAAACCGCAACACCGTCTGGGATTCAGTGAAGATCAGATGTTTGGATATTGGAAATCGCCATGGAGCCACTTGCCGGATGCGGTTTGGGCTGAATACTCTTTAAAGTAGTTGGTCCGTCGCGACGGAGGTTGGGGTAATGCGCTTCAAACTTGCAGGCCTATTGGCCGCGGCAATCACGTTCGGCGCCGCTCAGATGGCGTCGGCCGCCGATATGCCGACGAAGGCGCCGCCCCACGTGCCAATCCCCTATAATTGGACTGGCTTTTATATCGGCGGCCAAGCAGGCGGGGGCTGGTTTTCCAACCAAGTGACCAACGGACCGAATGCCGCTGACGGAACCGTCAACTTCCCGCCGGGATTCGTGCACAACGCGGCCCATGGCAGCGGCTGGCTCGGCGGCGGCTACGCCGGATACAACTATCAGATCAACCAGGTCGTTATCGGCATCGACGGCGACTACTCGTGGGCCAATCTGAGCGGGTCGTCTTCCGACATAGGCCCAACCGGCTTCCTCGACACAGGGACCGAAAAGGTCAATTGGATCGCGACGGTGACGGGCCGTCTTGGCTACGCCATGAACAACTGGATGTTTTTCGGAAAGGCCGGCTGGGCGTGGGCCGGCTTTAGCGGAAATTCATCGACCTTCAACACTGGCGGGGCCAATACCAACAACAACACCAATTCACAGACTCGAAATGGCTGGACCGTCGGCACCGGCGTGGAATGGGGTTTTGCCGCTCACTGGTCGGCAAAGCTGGAATACGATTACGTGAGATTCAACACCGCTAACTACAACAATACGGATGTGACGGTCGGTGGCGTTGTCACGACTCCTGGCCGGATTGCCACGTCGAATCTGAGCATGGTAAAACTAGGCGTCGCATATCGGTTTTAGACGGACGGCCCCGGATTTTTGTCCGGAATCGAGATCGAAAAAGCAAAGCTCCGGCCCGCGCGCCGGGGCTTTTTCATTTTGCCTGCGCCGCGGCGATGGCGATGGCGTCGAGCTCTTCCGGATCTTCGGGAAATCCCGCCGCGATCCACGCCTCTTCAGCCGCCGCGAGCGCTTGGCCAAGCGCTGGCCCTTTTTCGATACCGCGCGAAACGAAATCCGCCGCCTTGAGTGGAAACACCGGCACGTTCCAATGCTGCGGCAGGCCGGCCATTGCGTGCCAGGCTTGGTCGTGCGCGGTCGCCGGCGAGCGCGCCCAGGCCAGCAGCACGCGGTCGGTATAATGCTGCGCGCGCAGATGATAGAGCAGTGCGCGCGCCGCCTGCTCGCCGTTGGCTGGTGAAATCTCGCGCCAGTGCGCGGCCATCGAAGCGAGCCGCTCGTGCTCGGCATTGGCGAGGCGGAGCTTCTGCCACAGCCGCTCTGCGTCCTCGGCAACCGCGACGGCGAGCGCGCCAAGCCGGCGCACCGCGTTGGGCGCAAGACCCGCGGCGGCCTCGACCTTGGCCATGTTCTCGAACGCGCCGAGATAGCTGACGCCGCCGAGCACGCGCAGCAGCAGGCCGCAATCGGCCATGGCGATCAGCGTCGGCACCGCGTGCGGCGCGACCACGAGCTTCATCGTCTCCATGCGCACGCGCTCGCGCGACAACTGATCGAGCCCGGCGCGGCCGGCGATACAGGCGGCGAGCCCTTCGGCGTCGGGATGGCCGCCGTCGCTATAGGCGGCGTGGAAGCGGAAGAAGCGCAGGATGCGCAGGTAGTCTTCCTCGATGCGCTTTTGCGGATCGCCGATGAAACGCACGCGGCGTTTGGCGAGGTCGGCCAGCCCGCCGACATAGTCGTAAACCGCGCCGTCGCGCGCGGCCGACAGCGCGTTCATGGTGAAATCTCGCCGCTCGGCGTCTTGCCGCCAGTCGCGGCCGAATGCGACCTTGGCGTGACGGCCGTCGGTCTCGACGTCGCGTCGCAACGTCGTCACCTCGAACGGCTTGCCGTCGATGACCACGGTGACGGTGCCGTGCTCGATGCCGGTCGGCACCGGCTTGAAACCGGCGGCGGCGGCGCGCTTGACCACCTCCTCCGGCAGCGCCGTGGTGGCGACGTCGATCTCCTCGACCGGGAGTCCTATCAATGCATTACGCACAGCGCCGCCGACGGCGCGCGCTTCCTCGCCGTCGCCATCGAGCACGCCGAGCAGGCGCTGCAGCGCGCCCGCTTTGAGCCATTCGGCGTCGCCCAGGCTGCGCGAGGTTTTGCCATTCGTCATCGGGTTTGCCCCGGCACGAATTTGCCGTTCTCGATGTGCGCCGGCACGTAAGTCGCGCCCGGCCGCGCGCCGGTGAAATTGGCGAAGTAGACGAAGCTGCCGACCACCAGCGCCAGCGCCGCGATACCGAGCCAGGCGAGACGCGAGATCGGCCAGGATTCGGCGTCCAGGACGCCCTCTTTGGTCGCCCACAAGAACACCGCGTAGAGCACGAACGGCATCGCGAACAGGGCGATCTCGGTGAAGCCGATGCGAATCATCGAGGGCTCACCACCGCTTTCCCCGGGCGCAGCGCAGCATGGAGTGGTGCGCTGCAGAACCGGGGTCTTTAAAGGTCCAGGATCTGCGGTACACCGCTGGCGCGCTGCACCGCGTCCGGGACACGTCATTGGCAGACCGGCTCATCGATCAATCCGGCTCGGGGGCTACGACAGGACGGCGCGGATGGGCGCCGGGCAAAGACTATACCCCATAAATGAACCTGCGCCCCGCTGGCGACGACCAAGCTGCAACGGAGCCATTATCGGGAGGCAGCCATGTTTTCCTCGTTTACAGCACCGGCCGGGCGCTTTCTTGCCGTCACCACGATCGCCCTGTGGGCCGCGAGCGCAGTCGCAGCGCCGGTCGGGCCCTTTGCCGGACTGGGCGGCGTGTGGAGCGGCCGCGGCCAAATCCATCTCGCCAACGGCAGCAAGGAGAGCCTGCGCTGCCGGGCGACCTACCACGTCGACGCCGACGGCAAGACGATGCACCAGATGCTGCGATGCTCCAGCGACAGCGCCAACTTCGAACTGCGCAGCGACGTGGAAAGTCAGGGCGACCAGATCAGCGGCAATTGGAGCGAACTCACGCGCAGCCTCAGCGGACGATTGACCGGACAAGCCAGGCGCGGCCGAATTGACGTGCGCGTCCAGAGCGACATTTTCAATGCCGAGGTCACTCTGGTTTCGGCCGGCGACCGGCAAACCGTCACCATTTCCTCGCCGGGCAGCCAAATCAGCAGCGTCGCCATCTCGCTCCGCCGCGGCTGAGGTCCTCAGCGATAAATCCGTTCGTGCAGATTGCGCAGGATGCCGGCGGTCACGCCCCAGATGTAGCGCTCGCCGAAGGTGATGGCGTAATAGTGCCGCGTCATGCCCTGCCATTCGCGGGCATGGCGCTGCACGTTGGCCTGATCCATGACGAAGGATAGCGGCACCTCGAAGGTGGCGTCGACTTCGCTGGTGTTGAGCGTGAGCGCAAAGCCGGGCTTGACCCGCGCCAGCACCGGCACGATGCGGTAGCCGAGCGTGGTCATATAGAGATCAAGATAGCCGAGCGGCTCGACAGCGTCGCCGGCGAGGCCGATCTCCTCGTCGGTCTCGCGCAGCGCCGACGCCAGCGGGCTCTCGTCGCCGGCGTCGATCTTGCCGCCGGGAAAGGATACCTGGCCGGCGTGGTCGGGCAGATGCTGCGCGCGCTGCGTCAGCAACACCGTCGGTTCGGGATGGTCGATGATTGGCACCAGCACCGCCGCGGGACGGATCGGCCGCACCATGGCGATCTTGGTCATCACCGGATCGACGTCATGGTCGCCGCGCTTGGGCGTGATGCTGGCATCGTTCAACCCGGGCGGTACCTCGAGTGTGAGGCGGGCCCGCGCGCGCGCGAAGAATTCCGCAGCCGGCATCGTCTGCGCCGCGCCCGCGCCGTGCATCAGAGATCAAACCCGTGAGATTGAGTCAAAGTGCGCTCCCAACATTTTTTCATCGCGCATGATCTTGTCCGAAAACCGGTTCCCACTTTTCGGGATCATGCGCTAGGCAAACTCCCGCACGGCGCTCGCTTCCGCCATTGCAAAAAACTCTCCGCCCGAGGCGACGCCGAACATCGCCTTGCCGTCGACCTCGCGCTCCCCGCCCAGTTCGACCAGATCGTAGAACAACGCGCGCGTCACCTTGGCCCACAGGTCGCGGCGCACATGCAGATAGGGTTTGAGCCCGTCGGTCGCGGCGTCGTGATCGAAGCGGAGAGCATGACCGGGCCCTGCATCGGCGAAGTCGTCGACGTTGGTGCGAAATCGCAGAACATCCCCACCGGAGAAATTCGGAAGAAGAGGATGTTCGGCCGCGACGACCTGCATTTCGACGGCCATGAACGGCGCGTCGTCGACGAGGATGCCGACCTTCTCCACAGGCGTGACCAGGAAGTATTTGTCGCCTTCCCGTTTTAGGACGGATGCGAACAATTTGACCAAAGCCGGCCGCCCGATCGGGGTCTTTTGATAGAACCAGGTACCGTCAGCGGCAATGCGCATGTCGATATCGCCGCAAAACGGCGGATTCCACAGGTGAACCGGCGGCAAACCTTTGCGTTTTTCGCCTGCCAGCGCTGTCACAATTCCGTCCAGCCCGGACTGCCCTGTCTTCGCCATTGTTTACCTTCGATATCAGGCCGCTTTTGGCCTGTTCGCAACTTTGTGACTCACGCCTAAAGGCGGCTGAAGATAGCGTAAGCTTGGCCGCAGAATGAGGCAGATTCGGCCGAAATGGCGCACGAAAATCGCCTCGGTGCGTTTGTTGCATAGCCGTCAGGCACGGCCAATGGACCCGATACAAGGAACCGAAATCATGGCGTCGGCAAGCGGCGAAAATCTCGAGAAATTGGAAGATATGATCGTGCGCGCGGCCGAGTCCACGGCGGCGAGCGTGCGCGCGGCCAAGGCCGCCATCGGCGCGGTGATCTTCGGCCAGGATACGGTGATCGAGCACGCGCTGGTCACCGTATTGTCCGGCGGCCATGCGCTCCTGGTTGGCGTGCCGGGCCTCGCCAAAACCAAGCTGGTGGAAACGATGGGGACCTCGCTCGGCCTCGACGCGCGCCGCGTGCAGTTCACACCCGATTTGATGCCCTCGGACATCCTCGGTACCGAAGTGCTGGAAGAAAGCGCCGGCGGCAAGCGCAGTTTCCGCTTCATCGCCGGCCCGGTGTTCGCGCAATTGCTGATGGCCGACGAGATCAACCGCGCCTCGCCGCGTACGCAATCCGCGCTGTTGCAGGCGATGCAGGAGCAGCACGTCACAGTCGCGGGCGTGCGCCACGATCTGCCCAAACCCTTCCATGTGCTGGCGACGCAGAACCCGCTCGAGCAGGAAGGCACCTATCCCCTGCCCGAGGCGCAGCTCGACCGCTTCCTGATGGAAATCGACGTCGATTATCCCGACGAGATCGCCGAGCGCAAAATTCTGTTCGACACCACCGGCGCGGACGAGACTCGCGCTAAGGCGGCGATGACGTCCGACGATCTGATCGCGGCGCAGCGGCTGGTGCGCCGCCTGCCGGTCGGCGAGTCGGTGGTCGAAGCGATCCTCAAGCTGGTGCGCTCGGCGCGTCCGGGGCCCGAGGCCGGCGAACTCGGCAAGCTGATCTCCTGGGGTCCGGGTCCGCGCGCGAGCCAGGCGCTGATGCTGGCGGTGCGCGCCCGCGCCCTGCTCGACGGCCGCTTCGCACCCTCGGTCGACGACGTCATCGAACTGGCCGAGCCCGTGCTCAAGCACCGCATGGCCTTGACCTTCGCCGCCCGCGCCGAAGGCGAGACCGTCCCCAACCTGATCAAGCGGCTGAAAGCGCGTATCGGATAAACAGATGGCCGAGCTTGCACGGAGCGACGCTGAGAATGGAGCGGTCCGCGCGGCGGTCGGTAATAGCCAAAAGCTAGCCGCGCGCGTGCCGCGCCTCATCCTCGAAGCGCGCCGCGTCGCCTCGACGCTGATCCACGGCCTGCACGGCCGTCGCCGCGCCGGCCCGGGCGAAAATTTTTGGCAGTACCGCCGCTTCTTCAACGGCGAGCCGTCCAATTCCGTCGACTGGCGGCGCTCGGCGCGCGACGATCATCTCTATGTGCGCGAACGCGAATGGGAAGCCTCGCACACCATCTGGCTGTGGGCCGACCGCTCGCCCTCGATGGACTTCAACTCGCATATGACCGAATGGAGCAAGCTTGATCGCGCGCTGGTCGTCGCTTTTGCGCTGGCTGAAGTGCTGGTCGAAGGCGGCGAACGCGTCGGTATTCCAGCCATTCTGCGGCCGACCGCCAACCGGGCCATTATCGAGAAGATGGCGCAGGCGATCATCCATGACAGCGGCGAACGACCGAGCCTGCCGCCGAATTTTTCGCCGGCGCCGTTTGCCGAAGTGCTGCTGCTGTCCGATTTCTGGTCGCCGATCTCCGAATTTCGCCAGATCATCGGCCAGTTGG
>DASUGZ010000036.1:0-15952 GCA_036273755.1 Pseudolabrys sp. | reverse complement strand
GTCCACGGCGGCATGGTCTCGGCCGGCGTCGTGTCGGGCCTCGTTGCCCCGACCGCGCCTCCCGAAGGCCGCTGGGAAACGCTGTGGCACTACATGCAGAGCGGGCCCGGCGTGTTCAAAGGCGACCTGCATTTCTACATGATCGACGGCGACATCCGCGGCAAGCTCGGCGAGATCGACATCGCGCGCTGCCCGATGTTCTTCCTCACCGGCGAATACGATTACTCGTGCACGCCGGAAGGCACGCTGGCGGTCGCCGAACGCCTCGGCGCCGAGGCGGTGATCATGAAGGACCTCGGCCATTTCCCGATGAGCGAGAACCCGGAGAAATTCAACGGCTACCTGCTGCCGGTGCTGGAGAAGATCAGGGGCCTTTGAACTCCAGGCGCCCGAGCGGCTTCAGCGTATCCGGATCGAAGGTGCGGATCTCGGTGACGCCATTGACTTCAATGGTCACCACGATGTGGTCGGCGCCGACCGCTGTCGAAATCACCTTGGCGCCACTTGGCAGGGTATCGGTCACGTCGGCGAAAGAGGGGGCGCTTTCCTTCACGTGGAAAAGACGATAGCCGATGACAAAGAGCACGACGCCGATGACGACAAAGGTCGCGGTCATGATGACCAGCATCAAGCGCCGCACCTTGGCAATGGTCTCGGCGGCGTCGGGATCGAGCGGCTTTTGCGTGTCGGACATCGGCTGACCATGCCTCAAGGGACAAGCGAGACAATCAAGATTGCCGCCGAGGAGCAAGGGCAGCGTCTCGACCGCGTGCTCTCGGCCCGCATCCCGACGCTGTCGCGCTCGCGGCTCAAGGCGCTCATCCTCGATGGCCAAGTGGCCGTCGCCGCGCGCACGATCCGCGATCCGGCCATGGCCGTCAAATCCGGCGACACCGTTACCGTCACGCTGCCCGAGCCCGAACCGGCCAAGCCCGCGGGCGAACCGATCCCGCTCAATATTGTGTACGAGGACGACGACCTCATTGTTATCAACAAGTCGCCCGGGCTGGTGGTGCATCCGGCCGCGGGCCACGCCAAGGGCACGCTGGTGAACGCGCTGATCGCGCATTGCGGCGGCAGTCTGTCCGGCATCGGCGGCGTCAAGCGGCCCGGCATCGTGCACCGGCTCGACAAGGATACCTCCGGCCTGATGGTCGTCGCCAAGACCGACGCCGCCCACCGCGCGCTGAGCAAGCAATTCGAGAACAAGACCGAAGGCCCGCTGGAGCGCGGCTATCTCGCCCTGGTCTGGGGTGCACCGAGCCGGCCCAAGGGCACCATCGACGCGCCCCTCGACCGGCACCCGAAATCCCGCGACAAGCGCGCCGTGCGGGACGGCGGCCGCGACGCCGTGACCCATTGGCAGGTGCTCGAGCGTTTCGCCGGACCGGATGGCAAACCGGTGGCGACCCTTTTGGAATGCCGGCTGGAAACCGGCCGCACCCACCAGATCCGCGTCCATTTGGCCCATATCGGGCACCCAATCCTGGGGGACGCCACTTACGGCACCGGATTCAAGACCAAAGCCAGCCGATTGGGCCCCAAAGCCCGCGCCGCGCTGGAGGCTCTTGATCGGCAGGCCTTGCATGCTTATCTGCTCGGCATCGAACACCCCCACACCGGAAAAAGCCTGCGGTTCCAATCGGAACTGCCGGGTGATTTGCGTCGTTTACGTCATGCCCTGGCTGCGGAAAGCCACGGCCGGGCACGCAACAGTGACGCAAATAGACCAACCTAGACAATGGCTTGGTCGGTAGCGCCGGGGTCACGGTGACGTGACGCAGGCCTGCTGGTTTTCGGTGGCCGGTTCCGCTATGCTGCAACTGCGATCAAGCTTTCGCGGTCGCGAAATCGGATGCGTGCCGTCGGCTCGGGGAGCGGCGGCGACAATCGCCCGCCGATCTTCGGGGGCATAATAAGGAGGGCGCACTCATGGCCCGTACAGCCGCACTGCCGGCACTCAAGGCCGAATCCGGCCTGTCGCACTATCTCGAGGAAATCCGCCGGTTCCCGATGCTGGAACCGCAGCAGGAATACATGCTGGCGCGCAGCTGGCGTGAGCACGGCGATCGTGACGCCGCGCATCAACTCGTCACCAGCCATCTCCGCCTGGTCGCCAAGATCGCCATGGGCTATCGCGGCTACGGCCTGCCGATTTCCGAGGTCGTCTCGGAAGGCAATGTCGGCCTGATGCAGGCGGTCAAACGCTTCGAGCCGGAGAAGGGCTTCCGCCTCGCCACCTACGCGATGTGGTGGATCAAGGCCGCGATCCAGGAATACATCCTGCGCTCGTGGTCGCTGGTGAAAATGGGCACCACCGCCAACCAGAAGAAGCTGTTCTTCAACCTGCGCAAGGCCAAGAGCAAGATTTCCGCGCTTGAGGAAGGCGACCTGCGGCCTGATCAGGTCAAGGTCATCGCCAAGCGGCTCGGCGTCAACGAGCAGGACGTGGTGGACATGAACCGCCGCCTGGGCGGCGATGCTTCGCTCAACGCGCCGATCCGCGACGACGGCGACGCGGGCGAGTGGCAAGACTGGCTGGTCGACAACGCGCCGAGCCAGGAACGCGTCCTGGCCGACCACGAGGAAAGCGATAACCGTCACCAGGCGCTGATCGGCGCGCTCGACGTGCTCAACGAGCGCGAACGGCGCATCTTCGAGGCGCGCCGCCTCGCCGACGACCCGGTGACGCTCGAGGATCTCGCCGCCGAATTCGGCGTCTCCCGCGAGCGCGTGCGCCAGATCGAGGTGCGCGCCTTCGAGAAGGTGCAGAAGGCGGTCAAGACCCGCATCGCCGCCATCGAGCAGCCGAAAGCATCGCCAGCGATCTCCAGCGCGCTGCACTAGGTCGCTACATCCATCGTTGAAAATGGCCGGGCCTTTCCCGGCCATTTTTGTTTCTGTATTGACCCAAACCGGGCTTGTCGCTTTGTGCTATGCAGGCCGCAATAGGATGTCCGCTAGGGGGGCCCTCAAATTGAGGGGGCATGAAAAATGCGGCCGCTCAAAATCATATTCGGTGCGCTCGCCGCGGTAATGGCCGCGCCGGCGGCATGGGCGGAACAGTGGATCGACATCGGCACAAACTCCGCCTTCCGTCCGGAACTGCAAAAGGGCCTGACCTTTTGCATCGACAAAGACAGCGTGAAGACCGACGGCCTCGGCTGGACGTCCTACAGAGTCAAATTGTGCAACGACTCTCGTGAGGTTTTCGAGTCGAGCGTGCAATGCGCGCAGAATCTGTCTGCCGACCAAGTCCCTGTTCGTCAGCGCACGCTGGTCGCCAACGGCAAGAGCATCCCCGATCAGCCTTGGAAAACCGATCAAACCTATATGAGTTCAATCGCCGGGAGGCTTGTGAAGTTCGCCTGCAGCCAGCCGCACAAACCCAAGGCGGCCAAAGAGCCGGCGCCGCAGGCCGGGACCATGGCGGCGGAGGTTCTCGCGCACCTCGAAGCAACCAAAGATTACCGGGAGCTGAGCGCGCTGCACAGCAACAAGGTTGCCGCGGACTCGCATTGGCTCCAAAGCGCGGAAGGCCGGGCCGTCGACGCGCAGTTGAAGAACTGGCGCAGCGATGCCGCCGCGACCGTCATCGTCAATGACAAGGAAGGCCGCGTTCTCCGCTATTCGGTCGGCGGCATGGCCGTGACAGATCAAGGCGTTGCCGTAGCGGATCTCGAGAAAAGCCTGCCCTACAAGCGAACGATCGCCGAAGCGATCGCACAGAACATCTTGACCAGCCGGCTCGATCCGAAAGTGCAGGCTGCGCTCGCTGCGTTTCGTAGCGAATCTGCGGCACCTGCGGCTGGTGCAGCGCCAAAGGATCGGACCGTGGCAACATGGACCACGACCACCGGAACCCCCGACAGCCCTTACCGGACCGAGTATTCTCTTATTGTCCATGGCGGCGTGCTCGAACTGCAGACGGCCTCTTTCTGTAAGGGCGGCCCCGCCCTATGCCCGCCCCAAGGCGACAAAAGCACCAGGAGCATCAAGCTCGCCAACGTGAAGGCTTTCGCGGCCAATACCTTCGAGAACCAAGACCGATCCAAGGTTTACCGGATCGGGCTCGAAGCGCGCGGTGCGCATGACTTGCTTGAAAAAGCAAGGAGCGGGACCTCCCGGTCGCAAGGCATGCCCGGCTTCGCCTTGTTTCAGCCCGATCAGCAGGCATTGCGCGACGAAACTTACAAGAAGCTGTGCGCGATGATCGGCCAAACCCCGTAATGGCGGGTTGTGCCTTCCGCCTTCGCCCTGCGGGCTACGGCGGACAGGTCGGCTAGTCCCCTACCGGCTAACGGTGCGCGCTCTAATGGCAGGTATACCCTTTCGGACCGTAGAGGCGCGGTGTGTTGTACGTTGCGCGTTTCCCTGTCGAACTGTCTATCGCAATAGCAGGCGCGTAGCAGGAGTAATAGTGCAAGTATCCGCCCGGTTCGTGTCGGACCGTCACGCCCGACCCGACTGTCACGAGTTCACTCCAGTTCGGAAGTGCAACAACGACGGTCAGGTTTTTGCCGCACGTATTGTTGTAGGTGACATTCCCCGACGAGCTTCCAGTGAACGTCAGGCAATCAGCAGAGGCCTGCCCAAGACACAGACCCATAAAAAGAACGGCTATCGCGATGCCGCGTAAGTTCATGGCGTTTCCCCCTCATCAGAATCCGACAGTAACTCCAGGCCTTACTCCCCCCACGCCCGGAACGCTTCCTCGAAAGCGCGGGCGCCGGGCGTGCCCTTCTCCAGCGCCATGATGGCACGCTTGTTGCTATTGTAGACCAGCGGAATGTCGAACCAGTCGCGCTCCTTGAGCATCTGGATATTGCGCTGCACGTCGACGTCGACCGCCGACAGGCCGATCAGGAAATAGCCGCTGGTCACCTTGACCGCGAGGCCGGCGAGCGGCACGCCGCGCGCCTCCTCGTTCTGCTTCATCAGCACGCCGGGAATGCTGCCGACGCCGCCTTCCTGGAAATCCGCCGGCAGCGTGAACAGGATCTCGATGGTGTGGCTCGCCGGCAGCGCCTTGTCGGTGTTGCGGCGGATCGAAAACGTCATGCGCATGTGCCGCTCGGGAATTTCGACGTCGGCGCGGATCGCAAGCTCCGGCGCCAGTCCCGGACCCGGCGACACCGTCTCGGTGCGCCACAGCGCCGAGCCGACATAGCGCTTGCCCTTCGGATCGTTCGGGTCCTCGTCGTAAAGCACGACCTTCTGCGCGACGGCGGCGGCCGGCGCGGTCGATGGCGCGGCGGCGCCGCCTTGCGAGCCGACGCGGTCGGCGATCTTCGGCGTGCCCTGCGGCGCGGCGGCTTCGCGCGGTTTTTGCGGCGTCGCGCTGCGATATTTTGCCACCATCGTCATGATCGGACCGCGCTGCCAATAGGCGCCGCCGGCGAGACCCGCCAGCAGCAGAAGCAGCACGACCCATTTGACCGCGCGGCCCCAGGAGCGCCGCGGCCGCGCATAGAGTTCTTGGTCGTGCTCCGCACGCGGCGGCGGCAAGGTATCGGCCGGTTCCGGCGACATCTCGTCGCTGATGTCGTGCGGCTCGCCCGTGGGCGGCTCGAAATATGGCGCGGCCGGCCGGGCGGTCTCGGCGCGCGGCAGATGATCGCCAGGCACCGCTTCGTAGAAATCCTGCGCCGAGCGGTTGGCCGCCGCGGCCGCGCCGCCGAGACCCTCGGCGTCGGCCATGGTGGTGCGAAACCCGCGCAGGCCCTGGTCGGCGCGAGGCTTCGCGGCAGGCTCGGCCGGCTCGGCCAGCGTGCGCTTGACCGCCTCCGCCTCGCACTTGCGGATCGCGTCTTCAAGCGCCAGGCGTTCGCGGGTGATGTCGGATTCGTCGAGCGCCGGTTCCACCCCACGCAGCTGATTGACCAGCGCGGTGCGCGCGCGCTCGTACAGCGCGCGGCGGTTCTCGCCGGAGTTCTTGTCGAGACCGCTTACGGCGCGGGCGATCAGGGGTTGGTAATCAGCCATCTTTTATCGACGTCAGCTCTGCCTTGGTGCCGGTGCGGCCATCATACTTCAAACGGATTTTTCATCAGAATTGTGTCTTCGCGCTCGGGGCTGGTCGACAGCAGCGCCACCGGACAACCCACCAGTTCCTCGATTCGACGGACGTATTTTATCGCCTGCGCCGGCAATTGCGCCCACGAGCGCGCGCAGGCCGTCGGCTCCTTCCAGCCGTCGATGGTCTCGTAGACCGGCTCGACCCGCGCCTGGGCCTGCTCGCCGGCCGGCAGATAATCGATGTCGCGGCCATCGAGCCGGTAGCCGACGCAGACCTTGACCTCGTCGAAGCCGTCGAGAATGTCGAGTTTGGTGAGCGCGAGCCCGTCGATGCCCGAGGTGCGCACGGTCTGACGCACGAGCACAGCGTCGAACCAGCCGCAGCGCCGCGCGCGGCCGGTGACCGTGCCGAACTCGCGGCCGCGCTCGCCCAGCGTCTTGCCGATGGCGTTCGCCATCTGGTCGGTCGGGAACGGCCCCTCGCCGACCCGCGTCGTGTAGGCCTTGCAGATGCCGAGCACGTAGTCGATCGCATTCGGGCCGAGCCCGCAGCCGGTCGCGGCGTTGGCCGCCACGGTGTTGGATGAGGTCACGTAAGGATAAGTGCCGTGGTCGATGTCGAGCAGCGCGCCCTGCGCGCCCTCGAACAGGATGCGCTTGCCCTCGCGGCGCCGCGCGTCGAGCAGCAGCCACACCGAATCCATGTAAGGCAGCACCTGCGGCGCGATCGCGGCCAGGTCGTCGTAGATCGCCTTGCCGTCGAGTTCGCCGAGACCGAGCCCGCGGCGCAGCGCGTTGTGATGCGCCAGCAGCCGGTCGATCTTCGGCGCCAGCGCCGGCAGGTCGGCGAGATCCATGAAGCGGATGGCGCGGCGGCCGACTTTATCCTCGTAAGCGGGCCCGATGCCGCGCTTGGTGGTGCCGATACGGGTCGCCGAGTGATCGGCCTCGCGCACCGCCTCGAGTTCCCGGTGCAGCGGCAGGATCAACGGCGCGTTCTCGGCGATGCGCAGATTGTCCGGGGTCACCGCGACGCCTTGTTTCTTGAGCTGGGCAATCTCATCGATCAGCGCCTTGGGGTCGACCACCACGCCATTGCCGATAATAGAGAGCTTGCCCCCGCGCACGACGCCGGAAGGCAGCAAGGATAATTTGTAGGTGGCGCCGTCGATCACCAAAGTGTGGCCGGCATTGTGGCCGCCCTGGAACCGCACGACGATATCGGCCTGCTCGGACAGCCAGTCGACGATCTTGCCTTTGCCTTCGTCGCCCCACTGCGACCCGACCACCACGACGTTCGCCATTCGAACGGTTTCCCCTGCGCCAGCGTTTTGAGGACACTGACGCCGGGCGATGCCGGGCAGGTCCACCTTCGGATAAAGGATGCCGGCGGCGGTGGCAAGGCGCAGAAGGCCGCACGGGTCGGCTCCGGCGGGACTGCTTAAGGATTTGGCAGGCCAGCGCTATTTCTAAAACTTCAGCGGCCGCGCCTGCTGCACTTGCGGCAGCGCCCGCACCTTGGCGAGCACGTCCTCGGGCAGTTCGCCGTCGATCTCGATCAGCGCGACGGCGCTGCCGCCGGGCGCCTCGCGACCAACATGGAATGTGGCAATGTTGATGCCGGCTTCGCCCAGCGTCGAGGAGAATTTGCCGATGAAGCCGGGCTTGTCGAGGTTGGTGATGTAGATCATCGAGGCGCCGAATTCGGCGTCCATGCGGATGCCCTTAATGTTGACGATGCGCGGACGGCCGTCGGCGAACACGGTGCCGGACACCCAACGCGCCTGCTTTTCGGTGACCACGTCCACCGTGATCAAGCTTTCGTAGTCGCCTTCCGCCGCGCGCGTGGTCTCTTCCACGGCCATGCCGCGTTCCTTGGCCACCAGCGGCGCCGATACCACGTTGACGTCGCCGAGCATCGGCCGCAGCAGGCCGGCGAGCACCGCCGAGGTAAGCGCCTTGATGTTCAAATGCGCGACCGCGCCCTCATAGGTGATGTGGATTTCCTTGATCGGGTTTTCGGTCAACTGCCCGGCGAAGGAGCCGAGCTTTTCGGCGAGCGCGATAAAGGGCTTGAGCTTGGGCGCTTCCTCGGCGCTGATCGAGGGGAAATTTACCGCGTTCGAGATCGCGCCGCGCAACAGATAGTCGGACATCTGCTCGGCGACTTGCAGCGCGACATTTTCCTGCGCCTCCGATGTGGCGGCGCCGAGATGCGGCGTGCAAACGACGTTGGGCAGGCCGAACAGCGGGCTTGCGGTCGCCGGCTCCTCGACGAAGACATCAAAGGCGGCGCCCGCCACCTGCCCCGCCTTGAGCGCCTCGGCGATCGCGGCCTCGTCGGCCAGCCCGCCGCGCGCACAATTGACGATGCGCACGCCCTTTTTCATCTTCTTGATGGCGGCGGCGTCGATGATGTTGCGCGTCTTGTCGGTGAGCGGGGTGTGCAGGGTGATGAAGTCGGCACGCTTGAACAATTCTTCGAGCTCGACCTTCTCGACGCCGAGGTTGCGTGCGCGCTCCTCCGACAGGAACGGATCGTAGGCGATCACCTTCATCTTCAGGCCGATGGCGCGGTCGGCGACGATCGAACCGATATTACCGCAGCCGATGACACCGAGCGTTTTGGAGAAAATCTCCACGCCCATGAACTTGTTCTTTTCCCATTTGCCGGCGCGCGTCGAAACGTCCGCCTCCGGAATCTGCCGGGCGAGCGCGAGCATGAGGGAAATGGCATGTTCCGCGGTGGTGATGGAATTGCCGAAAGGCGTGTTCATGACGATGATGCCGCGCGCAGTCGCCGCCGGGATGTCGACATTGTCGACGCCGATGCCGGCGCGGCCGATCACCTTCAGGCTGTTGGCCTTCTCCAGGATCTTCGGCGTGACCTTGGTGGCGGAACGGATGGCGAGGCCGTCGTAATTGCCGACGATTTCGGCGAGCTTGTCTTTGTCCTTGCCGAGCGCGGGCTGGAAATCGACCTCGATGCCGCGATCCTTGAAGATCTGCACGGCGGCAGGAGAGAGCGCGTCGGAGATGAGCACTTTGGGCATGGCGATTGCTGCTTTTTGAAATGAGTTGTGGGTCGTCTCCCGCATGTCGCGAGAGGAGGAATGTGTGCTACGCCGCTTTCGGCAGCGCGGCTTTGGCTTCGGCGAAGGCCCAGTCGAGCCAGGGCGTCAGCGCCTCGACGTCGCTGGTCTCGACCGTCGCCCCGCACCAGATGCGCAACCCCGGAGGCGCGTCGCGGTAGTAGGCGATGTCGTAGGCGACGCCCTCTTTTTCCAAGAGGCCGGCAATCGCCTTGGCGAAGTCGGCCTGATCGTCGCCGGAGAGCCGCGTCACCGCTGAGTCGACCACTTTCAGGCACACCGAAGTGTTCGAACGCTGCTCGGCCTTGTTGGCGAGATGCGCGACCCAGGGCGTAGCCGCCACCCAATCGGCGATTGCCTTGGCGTTGGCATCCGAGCGCGCAATGGTGGCCTTCAATCCGCCGACCGATTTCGCCCAGCCGAGGGTGTCGAGATAATCCTCGACGCAGAGCATCGACGGTGTGTTGATGGTCTCGCCCTGGAAGATGCCTTCGTTGATCTTGCCGCCCTTGGTCATGCGGAAGATCTTTGGCAGCGGCCAGGCCGGTCTGTAGCTTTCCAGCCGCGCCACCGCGCGCGGCGAAAGAATGAGCATGCCGTGCGCGCCCTCACCGCCGAGCGCCTTCTGCCAGGAGAAGGTGACGACATCGAGCTTGGGCCAATCGAGCTTTTGCGCAAACGCCGCCGAGGTGGCGTCGCAAATGGTCAGGCCCTCGCGGTTGGCGGCGATCCAGTCGCCGTTCGGCACGCGCACGCCGGAGGTGGTGCCGTTCCAGGTGAACACCACGTCGGTTTTAAAATCGATCTTCGACAGATCGGGCAAGTCGCCATAGGGCGCCTTGATCGTCGTCACGTCCTTGAGCTTGAGTTCCTTGGTGACGTCGCCGACCCAACCTTCGCCGAAACTTTCCCAAGCGAGCATGGTCACCGGCCGCGCGCCCAACAGCGACCACAGCGCCATCTCGACCGCGCCGGTGTCGGAAGCCGGAACGATGCCGATGCGATAATCCGCCGGCACTTCGAGAAGTTCGCGGGTGAGATCGATGGCGCGCTTGAGTTTCGCCTTGCCGATTTTGGCGCGGTGCGAGCGTCCCAAAGCTGCGTCGGTGAGAGCGGTAAGGTTCCAGCCGGGGCGCTTGGCGCAGGGGCCGGACGAAAAGTGCGGGATCACCGGCCGCACGCCGGGCTTTGCTGCTGACATATGTCTATCCTTCCAGATAGGCGCCTCTCGTTGGGGAGAGGTGTCCCATCGGCGGGGATAGTCGAGTTGGGGCGTCCGGTCAACTCAAGGCAACAGGATGTCGCCGGAGTTTGCGGGCTAGAAGCGCGCGCCGACGCCGACGCGGCCGGAATTGACGGTTGTCAGGATGCCGCCGACCTTCCAAAAATCGACTAGTTCCCATTCGGCGCGCAGAAATAGATTGGGCATCAACTGCATGTCCATGCCGAGCCCCCCCACAAAACCCATCTGGAAGGTGTTGTCCCTGGCGTCGCTTGCCGAGTCGACAAACGTGCCGAGGAAAGTGCCCGGGGGCGTGGTTACGTCCGTTTGCGCGTCACTTAACGCAACCGTATTGGAATAGTTGAAGCGGCCGACGGCAAAGCCAAGCGTCGCATAAGGCAGGAATTGTCCAAAGGCATAGGCGGCGCGGCCGCGCACTGCGGCATAGTCGATGAGCTTGATCGACGATTGCGCCGTGATCGTAACATTGTGCTGGATATGGTCGGTCGTCGTGACAGTTCTCGCAATTGTTTCGTTCGCCGAATTCGCCATTGACGACATATGCGTATAGCCGACGTCGACACCGAGCACGAGCTGGTCCCATTGCCAATTGTAGCCGAAGAAGCCGCCGTAATGCAGACTGTTGGTCGACGACGATCCGAGGACCGTCCAATTCGACGGTGAGAATTGGTCCTCTAACGTGGTATTGCGCAAGATGAACGCGAGCTCGTCGCGGGTCGCTTCGCCGAAATTGTTCGACATGGCCGAACCGCCGAAATGGCCGCCGGCGTAGAAACCGTCCCAGCGGCCGTAGCTCGGCGAGTAAGAACCGCGCAAAAAGTCCGGCATGTCGGCGGCGAGCGCGGCGCCAGGCGCCGCGAGGATCAGAGCAAGCGCGGCCATGCTCGTGCGCAGACCGCAGATTCGGTGGGACGAGGCTCGACCCATGACCACTCTTCCTTCGCTACCACTCGACCGGCCCGCGGCGAATTAGCGGGCGCTTAACCATGTTTTTTCATTCAAGACAGCGCGCCGTTAATGAAAACGGCGCGCTGGAATTCGGTGTCGATTAGCCGCGGCTGTGCAGCGGCGGCGGCGGTGGCGGCGCGTAGACGGTGCGCGGCTGTTCGACGTCGCAACAGGTCCAACGCAGCCCGATCATGAAATCGTGCGAGTAGAGATTGCCGAACTTGTAGGAGTCGGGATTGCAGCCGCCGACGCAGTCGATCGTGTCGGTCGCCGAACCATAGTTTAGGTAGCGATAGGAGAAATCAATCTTGAGGTTCTGGCTGACGTTGTAGGCGAGGCCGGCGTAGACCGCGTAAGCCATGTGCCATTCGGCAGTATTGCGGCCGAAGCCGAATCCACTGGTGGTCGTGTTGATGTCGTAGAAGTTGGTGATCTGATTGTAAGCGCCGCCGATACCGGCGCCGACGAAGGGCGTCAGACACCACCAGGTGCCGAGATCGACATAAGCGTTGGCAAGGCCGACCCAGGATCTGACGTAGCCTTGATAAGTATCAAGGCAGGTGCCCCCGACGAGGAGGGTCCCGGCAGGATCGGTGCAGGCCACGGTGTAGTGACCGAAAGCATCGACGCGCGCCTTCGAGCGATACTCGATGCTGCCGTCGAAGCGCAGCCATTTGTTCCAGTTGTAGCCGACCGCGCCGCCGATGAAATTGGCGTCGCTGATCGACGAGGTGTCGATCCGGAAATCGGTGCCGGCATTGGCAGGATTCTGGATGTACTGCATCTGATCGCTGTGCGTCAGGCCGACGCCGACGAAACCGCGCAGGTACCAGCTGCTGCAGCATGGTTCTGCCGGCGGTGGCAGCGGCATGTCGGCGGCGTGTGCGGCGGTCACCGCAAGGCTGGCGAGCGCCGCAAGTGTAGCTAGCTTCAGTCGAGCAATGCTCATGATACAATCCCTCACATGACGAGCGCCCGCGTCAGGCGACCGGTTGATGAGGGACGATGGCAGCAAATCCTTAAGTGAGGCTTAACCCTAATATTTAACCCTAATATTTCACCACCGCCACGGACGGTGAAAACAAGCCGTGCAGCACGCATCCGCGCACGGCGCTACGCAACAAAACGTCGAGATTAAGAAAGCATTCACGCTTGCGGCAAACAGGCGATGACGCACGCCGGCCGACGACGCAGGCAGCTCTAGTCCTTGTCGCCCTCGCCCATCTCGCCGATGTGGTGCTGTGCGTAGAGCTCGAGGCCGAGCTTGGCGACGAGATCGAGCTGGGTTTCGAGGAAGTCGATGTGATGCTCCTCGTCGGCCATCAGCTTTTCGAACAGGTCGCGGCTGACATAATCCTTGGCCGCGTGGCAATGGGTCGCCGCCTCCTGATAGAGAGCGCGCGCCGACATTTCCGCGGCGAGATCGCAGTCGAGGACTTCCTTCACGCTTTGACCGATGTGCAGAGGATCAAGCACCTGCATGTTGGGAAAGCCGTCGAGGAAAATGATGCGCTCGACCAGCTTGTCGGCATGCTCCATCTCTTCAATCGATTCCTTGCGCCACTGCTTGGCGAGGTCCTTGTAGCCCCAATTGTCGAGCAGCCGGTAATGCAGCCAATATTGGTTGACCGCGGTGAGTTCGTGCCGCAGCGCCTTGTTGAGATAGTCGACGACCTTGGCATCACCCTTCATGGCACCGCTCCTACTCCCGCATCAGAACGGCCAGCCGCTGGCTGATCGCCATCTATTTAGGCCGTTTCAAACAATGCCAAGATTTCGCCGATCGGGTCAATCGACGTTCGCCGGCGATGAGGACAGGGTTTCAGTCGCGCGCTGGCTGATGCGCGGCGCAGCCGCAGCCCGACGGACAGCCGGCGCCGACCAGCGCCTCGTCCATGATCTTGCGGATGGTGCGCAAGCAGCGGCCGCATTGGGCGCTGCATCCGAGGCAGCGATGCACATGGACGGCAGAGCGCGGCGCGGCGGATGTCACCGCGGTACGCACTTCATGGTCGCTGAGGACGTTGCAGGAACAGACAATCACTGGAAAACCCGGCGCGGCTATGTAGCCGCGATGTCGCTACCGGCTTCAGGGCGGCAAGTCAAAACAAAAACGCTCTTTAAAAACGTTCTAATGTATTGATGAATAATGGTTATTTCTGCTTTTGCGATTGCGCAAACAGTCGAAACCGCAATTCATTGCGGCGAGAATGGCTTAAGCGAAAGGCGATGGCTCAGGCCGCGACTTCGGTCAGCGCCTCGACCACGTCGTCGACCGCTTGCTCGACCAGGGTCTTGTCGTCGCCCTCGCCCATCACGCGGATCACCGGCTCGGTGCCGGACGGACGCACGATCAATCGGCCGCCGAGCCCCAGCTTCTTTTCGGCGCTGGCGATGGCCGAGCGCACGCCGGCATTTTCCAGCGGCTTGCCATTCTTGTAGCGCACGTTCTTGAGCACCTGCGGCAGCGGCTCGAAGCGATGGCACAGTTCCGACACCGGCTTGTTGATGCGCTTGACCACCGCGAGCACCTGCAGCGCGGCGACAAAACCGTCGCCGGTGGTGGTGTAGTCGGAGAGAATAATGTGGCCGGACTGTTCGCCGCCGACATTGAAGCCGTGTTTACGCATGTGTTCGAGCACATAGCGGTCGCCGACCGGCGTGCGGATCAGCTTGAGACCGAGGCTCGCAATATGCCGCTCAAGTCCCAGGTTGGCCATCACCGTCGAAACGATGCCGTCACCCTGCAAGCGGCCGTCCTCCTTCCAGCTCTCGGCGATGACGGCGAGCAACTGGTCGCCGTCCACCACATGGCCGTGCTCGTCGACGATCATGACGCGGTCGGCGTCGCCGTCGAGCGCGATGCCGAGATCGGCGCGCACCTCGCGCACTTTATGGGAGATCGCGGCGAGGTCGGTCGAGCCGCATTCCTTGTTAATGTTCATGCCGTCGGGCTCGACGCCGATGGCGACGACGTCGGCGCCCAATTCCCACAGCGCGCCCGGGGCGACTTTATAGGCCGCGCCGTTGGCGCAATCGATCACGACGCGCAGACCGGACAGATCGATCGCGCGGGGCAGGGTCAGCTTGGCGAACTCGATGTAGCGGTCCTGCACGCCGTCGATGCGCTTGGCGCGGCCGAGATCGGCGCTTTTGGCGAGCTTCTTGGTTAGGTCAGAATCGAGCAGGGCCTCGATCTCGCTCTCGACCGCGTCGCTGAGCTTGAAGCCGTCCGGTCCGAACAGCTTGATGCCGTTGTCATCGAACGGATTGTGCGAGGCCGAGATCATGACGCCGAGATCGGCGCGCATCGAGCGCGCCAGGACGCCGACCGCCGGGGTCGGGATCGGGCCGGTAAGCAGCACGTCCATGCCGACCGACGTGAAGCCCGCGACCAGCGCGGTCTCGATCATGTAGCCGGACAGGCGCGTGTCCTTGCCGATGAGGACGCGGTGGCGGTGATCGCCGGTCTTGAAGATCAGCCCGGCGGCCTGGCCCACTTTAAGCGCCAGTTCCGGGGTGATGACCCGGTTGGCGCGGCCGCGAATGCCGTCGGTGCCGAAATAGCGACGAACCATACCTTTACCCCTACGCCCCTCTGGCGGTTTTGCGCCCGTTATTGGCCGGCGGCGGCACCGCCAGCGAGGCCCTCATACTACGGCCAAGGCCGTGAATTTACTTCAAAAATTGTGAGGAATCATTACCGCACGCCGTTAACAAACGGTGGCCGGGTGTTCCCGTCCACGGCGAAAACGCCCCTGGAACCGCCGGTTTCGCGCCGCTCGGCGCTGTGCTACCGGATTTTCCGCGCTTTCGCGCAGTCCGGGCCGTCCCCAATGAAAACATCATGAAAAGCATCGCCTCGATCGAAGACCTGCGGCTGCTGGCGCGCCGCCGGGTTCCCCGCGCGTTTTACGATTATGCCGCCAGCGGCTCCTACAACGAGGAGACGCTGCGCGCCAACCGTGCCGATCTGGAAGCGATCAAGCTGCGCCAGCGCATCCTGGTCGACGTCTCGGCGCGCAGCCTCGCCACCACCGTGGTCGGGCAGAAACTTTCCTCGCCGTTCATCCTGGCGCCGGTCGGCCTGCTCGGCATGCAGCACGGCGACGGCGAGATCCTCGCCGCGCGCGCCGCCAACGCCGCCGGCATCCCGTTCACGCTGTCCACCATGTCGATCTGCTCGATCGAGGATGTGGCGCAGGCGACGGGGAAGCCGTTCTGGTTCCAGCTCTACGTCATCAAGGACCGCGGCTTCTGCAAGGATCTGCTGGCGCGCGCCAAGGCCGCGAAATGCAACGCGCTGGTGCTCACCGTCGACCTCCAGGTGCTCGGCCAGCGCCACCGCGACGTCCACAACGGCATGACGGTGCCGCCGGAACTCCGGCTCAAGAACATCATCGACATCGCCACCAAACCGGCCTGGGCCTGGAGCGTGCTGAAGGGCAGGCGCAAGACCTTCGGCAATCTCGCCGGCCACGTGAAGGGCATGGAGAACGTCAACTCGCTTTCCGCGTGGACCAACTCGCAGTTCGATCCGGCGCTGAACTGGAAGGACGTCGAGTGGATCAAGAGCAACTGGCCGGGCAAGCTGATCCTCAAGGGCATCATGGACCCCGACGACGCCCGGACCGCGGTCAAGATCGGCGCC
>DASUGZ010000035.1:0-5313 GCA_036273755.1 Pseudolabrys sp. | reverse complement strand
GACGAGGCCGGCGCGCAAGTCGAGACGATCGCGGTGCCCGGCGCGCTCGAAGTCCCGGCGGCGATCGCCTTTGCCGCCGACGCCGCGCAGAAAAAGCGCAGTGCCTACGACGGCGTCGTCGCGCTCGGCTGCGTCATCCAGGGCGAGACCTATCATTTCGAACTGGTGTCGAACGAATCGGCGCGCGGGCTGATGGACCTGAGCATTCAGCGCGGGCTTGCCATCGGCAACGGCATCCTGACCGTCGACACCGAGGCGCAGGCGCTCGCCCGTTCGTCGGCCGACGGCCGCAACAAGGGCGCCAGCGCCGCGCGCGCCGCGCTCGCGATGATCGCGCTCAAGCGTAAGCTCGCGGGCAAATGATGGCCAAGGGCGCGCCCGACGATAAGGACGCGCGTAAAGCAAACAAACGCGGCGCGGCCCGCTTGGCGGCGGTGCAGGCGCTCTACCAGATGGATCTTGCCGGCACCGGCTTGAACGAGATTCTCGCCGAGTTCGAAAGCCACTGGCTCGGCCGCGAGGTCGAGGGGGCGCAATATCTGCCGGCGGAGGCCGCGTTCTTCCGCGACATCGTCTCCGGCGTCGTGCGCGAGCAGCGCAAGCTCGATCCGGTGATCGACGAGGCGTTGGCGAAGAGCTGGCCGCTCAAGCGCATCGAGGCCGTGCTGCGCGCGGCATTGCGGGCAGGGGCCTACGAACTCGACCACCGCCGCGACGTGCCGGCGCGGGTGGTCGTCTCCGAATATGCCGACGTCGCCGCCGCCTTCGTCGAGCGCGACGAGACCGGCATGGTCAATGCGGTGCTCGACCAATTGGCGCGCAGGCTGCGCGGCGACGAGTTCTCTGCCTGAGGCTCCCCCTTTTAGCGCGAGGCATAAGCGGGCAAACTCGCGCCATGGGTGCCGACGACGACAAACCGTCCGCCGAAGACCGCCTGATCGCGCGCTATTTCGCGCCGATCGCGGCGCATCCGGGCGCGCTCGGCTTGAGCGACGACGCCGCCTTCATCAAGCCGCCGCCGGGTTGCGAGATCGTGCTCAAGACCGATGCCATCATTGGCGGCGTGCATTTCTTTGCCGAGGATACCGCGCGCGACGTCGCCAGGAAGGCGCTACGCGTCAACCTGTCCGATCTCGCCGCTAAGGGCGCAATGCCGCTCGGCTTCCTGCTGTCGCTGGCGCTGCCGAAGGAAACCGGCGA
This sequence comes from Pseudolabrys sp., assembly GCA_036273755.1. GTDB lineage: Bacteria > Pseudomonadota > Alphaproteobacteria > Rhizobiales > Xanthobacteraceae > Pseudolabrys. The sequence goes on along the minus strand of DASUGZ010000035.1, from coordinate 4,113 downwards.
CGCCTGGCTCGAAAGTTTTGCGCAAGGACTGCGCGAGGATGCGCAAGCCTTCGGGTGTCCGCTGTTCGGCGGCGACACCGACCGCACGCCGGGCCCGATCACGATTTCCGTCGCCATGGTCGGCAGCGTGCCCGAGGGCACCATGGTGCGCCGCGCCGGCGCCAAACAAGGCGACCGAGTATTTGTCAGCGGCAGCATCGGCGATGCCGCGCTCGGCTTAGTCTTGCGCAAAGGCGCATCGTGGACGTTGAACGGCGCCCAGCGTGATCATCTCTTGTCGCGTTATTTATTGCCGCAACCGCGCAACGCGCTTGCCGAAGCCGTCCGCACGCATGCCAGCGCTGCGATGGATGTCTCGGACGGCCTTGCCGGGGATTTCGCCAAATTGTGCCGCGCCTCGAAGGTCTCAGCCGAGATCGCCGCTGCGCGCGTGCCGTTGTCCGACGCCGCCCAAGCCGCGATCGCCGCCGAGCCGGCGCTGCTGGAAACCGCGCTTACCGGCGGCGACGATTTCGAGATCGTCTGCACCGTGCCGGCGGGGAAGGCCGAGGCTTTCCGCGCCGCCGCCAAGGCCGCCAAGGTCGCGGTGACCGAAATCGGCGAAATCAAAGCCGGCGAGGGCGTCCGCTTCGTGGACAGCGCCGGCCGCGCGCTCGTCTTCAAGCGCACGTCTTTCAGCCATTTCTGACGCCGCGCCAGTGGTTACACCGACGCCGGGCGCGCTATAGTCCAACAAAACGGATTTAGGGAAACGCCATGGACGACGTGACGGCAAAAAAACCGCTCGAGCAAATGCCCTCGGGGATCAGCCCGAATTTCGAGGCGCTGCACAAGCACTACCCGTCATCGGCCTATTTGCGCGCACAAGCGCCGAAAAACGTGCCGCGCTTCTCGTTCGAATACGGCGACACCGGCGCCGGCGCCGACGTCGGCATCCGCGACAATTGGGCGGCGTTCGACGCCATCAAGGTCGTGCCGCGCTATGGCGCCATCACCACGGTGCCGCCGACCGACGTCGAACTGTTCGGCAGCCGCTACTCTGCGCCAATCGGCATCGCGCCGATGGGCGGCCCGTCGCTGGTATGGCCGGGCGCCGATCTGATCATGGCCAAGGCGGCGCAGCGCGCGCGTGTGCCTTACACGCTCGGCGTCGCCGGCGGCGCCACCATCGAGGACGTCGCCAAGGTCGCGCCCGACGTGTTCTGGCTGCAGCTCTATCGTTTCTACCAGAACGACCACGCCATCGGCTTCGATCTGATCAAGCGCGCGACCGCGGCCGGCGTCAAAGCGCTGGCGCTGACCATCGACGTGCCGGTGCGCACCACGCGCACGCGCGAATCCTACGCCGGCCTCGGCCGCGAATTCCGGCCGACGCCGCGCATGATCTACGAGATGCTGGTGCGGCCGAAATGGCTGATGGCGCTCATGCGCAACGGCTATCCGCGCTTCGCCACTATCCGCCAATATTGCCCGGCGGGCGCCAGCACCAACGACGTCATCGGCTTCTCGCGCAAGAACATGGGCGGCGTGTTTTCCTGGGAAGAGGTCGCACGCTACCGCGACCGCTGGAAAGGGCCGATGCTGGTCAAGGGCGTCTTGCATCCGGCCGACGCCGAGAAGGCGGTGTCGCTCGGCATCGAAGGCATCTGGGTGTCGAACCACGGCGGCCGGCAAATCGAGGCGCTCACCGCGTCGATCGACGTGCTGCCGGCAATCGTCGCCGCGGTCGGGCGCAAGGCGACCGTGGTGCTCGACAGCGGCATCCGCTCCGGACAGGACGTGATGCGGGCGCTGGCGCTCGGCGCCAAGGCGGCCTTCGCCGGCAAGAGCTTTCTGTGGGCGGTCGGCGCGCTCGGCGAGGCGGGTCCGGCGCATCTCATCGACCTCTACATCGACGAATTGCGTTCCTCGTTGGGCCAGATCGGCGCGCGCACGCTCGAGGAGGCGCGCGACGCCGTGATCCGCCACCCCGGCGCCTGGCGCTTCGACCGGAACGATTGACTTGTCCCGGGCGCAGCGCAGCGTGAAACGGTGCGCTGCCGACCCGGGATCATTCCAAACTCAGCATGCGCGAAGGTCCCGGTTCTGCAGCGCATCACTCTGTGCTGCGCAGCGCCCGGGACACGAACAACCCAGCCCTGCGCCGCCAGCAGTGGTGATATTCTCCGCCTCCCGCTAAAACGAGAATCCTTTTCCCGGGAATCGCGTCATGTCGGCGGTCGCCGAGCCTCTTCGCCACGCTCACGTCGATGACCGCCTCGCGCGCCGCAACGCCCTGGTGCTGGCGGTCGCGCAGGCGCTCGCCGGCGGCAACAACACCGTCATCGTCTCGACCGCCTCCATCGTCGGCGCCCAGCTCGCCCCCGACAAAGGCCTGGCGACGCTGCCGATCACCTGCATGGTGATCGGCATGTGGCTCGGCTCGCTGCCGGTCGGCGCGCTCGCCCGCCACTTCGGCCGGCGCTTCGCGCTGCAGACCGGCTCGGCCTTCGGCATTTTGTCCGGGCTGATTTCTTACACCGCGGTGATGCAGGGCAATTTCTGGCTGCTGCTCATCGGCACCTTTTGCGGCGGGCTCTACGCCGCCGCGCATAACTCCTACCGCTTCGCCGCCGCCGACACCGCGAGCGAAGCATTCCGCCCCAAAGTCGTGTCGTGGGTGCTCGCCGGCGGCGTGTTCGCCGCGGTGATCGGGCCGCAGCTCGTCATCTTCACCAAAGATATTCTGACGCCGCACATCTTCGCGGCGAGCTATCTCGGCCAATCGGCGTGCGCCGCCGCCGCCGCGCTCGTGCTGATGTTCGTCAAGATCCCGCCGCTGCCGGCGGTGCACGCCGTCAAGGCGCGGCCGCTCGCCGAAATTGCGCGCGCGCCGCGCTTCATCGTCGCCGTCGCCTGCGGCATGGCGAGCTACACCATGATGAACATGGTGATGACCTCGGCGCCGCTCGCCATGGTCGGCTGCGGCCATACCGTGACCGACGCCACGCTCGGCATCCAGTGGCATGTGCTGGCGATGTATTCGCCGAGCTTCATCACCGGCTCGCTGATCGCGCGCTTCGGCGTCGAGCGCATCACCGGCATCGGCTTGAGCCTGATCGTGCTGGCCGCGATCGCCGCGATTGCCGGCATCACGGTGGCGCACTTTTGGACCGCGCTGGTGCTGCTCGGGCTCGGCTGGAATTTCTCCTTCATCGGCGCCACCACCATGGTGACGCAGTGCCATAGGCCGGAGGAGCGCAACAAGGTGCAGGCCTTCAACGATTTCCTGATCTTCGGCGGCATGGCGGTGGCGTCGTTCTCGTCCGGCCAATTGCTCGAATATTTCGGCTGGACCACCATCAACGAAGTTATTTTCCCGACCATCTTTGCGGTCGGGGCGATGCTGGCGTGGCTCAGCCTGCGCCAGCGCGGGCAGGCGGCGACAGCCGTCTGAGGCGTCGCAGACGAACGAAGCAGTGTTAGCGGTTGTGGTTTTTCTCGCAGGCCGGGAGACACCGCTCTCTGCATGTGCTCTTAGCCTGCGAACTCTGGCAGCGGACCGCGCAAAGTTTCTCGCAATTCACCTTTGCAAGTGCCGGAAGCGAGCCGACCGCCAGAGTGAGCGCGATGGCGGTTGCAATTGTTTTCAACATCGTTTCACTCCCCACGTTCCCCCAAAGCTTGTGACTATATCTGCTCCCAAACGGCCGGCAAGGACGGAAAGTGCGCGCCATCGGCGCTGAAATAGCTCTTGACTTAATTCCCAATTACGTAGTTGACACCACAGGCCCCAAGTGCTAGTGTTCTGGCCATCGGAGCAAAGCCATGGCCAAGAACCAGTTCAAAGAAGCCCATTTTCACGACGAGGACGCAGCCCGGCGCTGGTTTGAAGCCGCCCGCTGGCCGGAAGGGCCTGTATGCCCCCATTGCGGCAGTTTGAAGCACTACGCGACCAAAAAGGCCGGACGTTATCGCTGCGGCGAGAAAGAGTGCCGCAAGGACTACACCGTCCAGACCAAATCGATCATGGAGCGCAGCCATGCCCCGCTTACCCAGTGGGCGGCGGCCTTCCATCTCTATGCCGCCTCCAAAAAGGGTTTCACGGCCACGCAGCTGCAGCGCCACCTGGGC
>DASUGZ010000034.1:0-29477 GCA_036273755.1 Pseudolabrys sp. | reverse complement strand
TCCCATCGGACGCTACAGGAGTCATTGTTTCTGGATCGAGCACACCGAGTTCTTCCAGTGCCGCATAACGCACGCCCTGACGCGCCTTCTTTACCGCTTGCTCGGCGGCCGGCAGCGCATCCCACTCACTGTGCCAGTCGTTCACCACCGCAGGGCCGTAGCACTCCGTGAGGCCATACAAATGTGTGACATTGAAGCCGGCATCCTTCATCGCCGCGAGCACGGCCTCAGGTGGCGGCGCGGCGGCGATGTACGACGCCATCGCGACGCACAAGGTCACGCATCTGTGCGGGGCGCCCATCGTGATGGCGACACTGCTCAATGCGCCGGAGAGCGAGAAGAAGCCGCTGCCGCATGTCGTCGAGTTCTTCACCGCCGCAGCGCCGCCGCCGGAAGCCGTGCTCGCCGCGATGAAAGGCGCCGGCTTCAATGTAACCCATCTCTATGGCCTGACCGAATGCTACGGCCCCGCGGTGGTCAACGACTGGCACGGCGAATGGGACGAGTTGCCGCTCGCCGACCAGGCGGCGAAGAAATCGCGCCAGGGCGTGCGCTATGGCGCGCTGGAGGCGCTCGACGTGCGCCATTCCGACACGCTCGCGCCGGTCGCCCGCGACGGCGAGGATCTGGGCGAAGTGATGATGCGCGGCAATGTGGTGATGAAAGGCTATTTGAAGAACAAGGCCTCGACCGAGAAGGCCTTCATGGGCGGCTGGTTCCATACCGGCGACCTCGGCGTCGTGCATCCCGACGGCTATATCCAGCTGAAAGACCGCTCCAAGGACATCATCATCTCCGGCGGCGAGAATATTTCATCGATCGAGGTCGAGGATGCGCTGTACAAGCATCCGGCGGTGATGGCGGTCGCCGTCGTGGCAAAGCCGGATGACAAATGGGGTGAAACCCCCTGCGCCTTCGTCGAGTTGAAATCCGGTGCGCAGGCGACCAGCGAGGAACTGCTGCAGTGGTGCAAGCAGCACCTCGCCTCGTACAAATGCCCGCGCTATCTGGTGTTCGCGGACATCCCGAAGACGAGCACGGGCAAGATCCAGAAATTCAAGCTGCGCGAGATGGCGAAGGCGGTGTAACGATGACGATCTCGACCCGATTGACCGACCTGCTCGGCATCAAGCATCCGGTGCTGCTCGCGCCCATGGGCAGCGCCTCGGGCGGCGAACTCGCCGCCGCGGTCAGCCGCGCCGGCGGCTTCGGCATCATCGGCGCCGGCTACGGCGAAGAGGACTGGCTAAAGCGCGAACTCGACGCGGCAGGCGACGCGCGCATTGGCGTCGGCTACATCACCTGGAGCATGGCGAAGAATCCGCGCCTGCTCGACATCGCGCTGGAGCGCAAGCCCGCCGCCGTCATGTTGTCGTTCGGCGACATCGCTCCGCACGCGGCCAAGATCAAGCGCGCCGGCGCGCTGATCATCTGCCAGATCCAGAGCGTGGTGCAGGCCAAGGAAGTTGCGGTGAAAGGCGCCGACATCATCGTCGCGCAGGGCGCCGAGGCCGGCGGCCACGGCGCTATCCGCTCGACGCTACCGCTGGTGCCGGCGGTCGTCGACGCCGCCGGCAAGGTGCCGGTGGTTGCGGCCGGCGGCATCGCCGACGGGCGCGGGCTTGCCGCCGCGCTGATGCTCGGCGCCGACGGCGTGCTGATGGGTACGCGCTTCCTCGCCTCGGAGGAGGCCTTGATCGCTCCGGAGGCGAAACAGCGGGTCGTGGACACCGACGGTGACGGCACGCTGCGCACCATGATCTTCGACCTGGTGCGCGGCCGCGCCTGGCCCGCGCCCTACACCGGCCGCGTCATCAAGAACCGGTTCTCCGAACGCTGGCGCGGCCGCGAGGCCGAACTGGTGCACAACCTGGCGCAGGAAAGCGCCGCCTATGCCGAGGCGCAGACGCGCAACGATCTCGACACCATCGTGCTGCACGCTGGCGAAGCCCTCGACCTGACCAGCGAGATTTTGCCGGCTGCGGCAATCGTCGAGCGCACCGTCGCCGAATGCGAGCGGCTGGTGGCCGGCGCCTCGAACCGCTACCGCGTCGCGCACTGAACAACGCGCGATGCGACCGCCCGTCTCGATCTTATGAAGCTAATGTACCGGCTTTTGGCTGCCGCACGCGACGCGGCGGAAAGCTGCATCGGCTCCGGTGGTATCGAACTCGAGCAATGAATGGCCGCCCCACGGAAGGTTAAATTCAATATGCAAGACGGATGACGTCGGCAGTCTGGCCATAAACTCGGGCCAGCTGATGCCAAGAGCAAACCCGTCATTCTGAAGCGACGCCATCTTGTTCCGCCTGATCGGGTCATTGTCGATTCGATATTTCGTCATGACCGCTTCCATGGCGACGCGTTCTGAAAAGACGACTGCGACACTCGGCTGCTTTGCGCGGCCGGCGCCTTCCATGCACGTCAAGACAAGCGTCGCTGAAACTTTCCTGCCATGCTGGCTCGCGGACGTCAGAGCCGCATTCGTCATGATGACGGTCCGCGCACCCGGCGATCGATCGGTTGCGGCCTGCTCGCGCCATTCGGCCAATGCAAAGGACGGCCCGCCCAGCGAGGCAAGCCCGAAAACGAGAATTGGCCAAATCCGCTGCATGGCGGTTTCGCGCCGGCGCATTATTTTTGCCGGCGCCGCCGTCCGGCGAACCGCACCGCGACAGCCGAACGCAATTTCATCTATTTCGCCTTGTCGATGACCGCTTCCTTGGCGGCCTGCATGACCGTGAGATTCGGCCGGGTGATGCAGTAATCCTTCACCTTCTCCAAGCTCTCCTTGAAAGCCTGCACATCAATGACGGTGTTGTTGCGCTTGGCGTTGTAATAGCCGCTCAGCCAGATCGCGATATTGTTAGGATCGGTGATTGCGTAGTTGCGAAACTGCTCGCAAGTAATCTTCGCAACGTCGATCGTCACCTGCGCTTCGGCCGCCGAACCTGCGCAGCAAGCGAGCAACAGTACGGGAACAGCAAATCTGGGCATGGCGCGCTCCTAACCTTTGATCTTGGTCATCACATCGACCGCTTTCTGGGCCGGATTGTCGAGACACCGCTCGATGAAGTCGTCGGTCTGTTTGTGCAGCACCTCGAGGTCGAACTTGCCGCTTCCCGACTTGCCGAGCATATAGCCGTGCAGGAAGGCGACGGCGACGTCGCGATTGGCGCCGCTCTCCCGCATCACGTCCTTGCACAGATATTGCTCGACGGTGCGGGGCTGCGGTTCGGCGGACGCCACCGATGAGACGATGAGGCCAGCGAAAAGCGCCGAGGCGTAACAAAGAGCCGTCTTGCCGCGCATGGTCATGTGAGGTCCCTTTTATTTGAATTTGCAGTTAGACCGGCGCAAGAGGCCGATGCAACGCGAAGCATCGCTGTTGAAGGTGATTGCCCCAAACGTCCCGGGGCTGTCACCGTTCGAGATCGAAAAAGTTTCGCCTGGCCGAACGCCCGTCATGGTGCGCGCGTCCGGCGCCGTCGCCGGCCGCGGTGCGCGCGGCATCTGCTCTGCGCAATACGTGCCGTCGATCGCCGGATTGCAGGTTTGCGCGGTCGCGCCGCCGGCCACGACCGCAACAACCGCAACGAGGAGGGTCTCGCGCAACACGATCAAGCCCCGATACAACAACAAAGCGGAAAGATCAGGCCGGCACGATTACCATCCGCGACGCCGACCGTCATAGTTGCCTTTTGGGGAAGCTTGCAGGAAAGCGCACCCCAACGACGCGACGACGGCCGCGTGTCCGGGCGCTTGAGTTGCCTGGGGCAGCCCGTTACGCTGATGGGCAACGGGGACCGCGTAAATTCGCCGCAGAGCGAATGCGTTCCTGCCGGGAGGAATAATAAATGGCCGTCAATGGCGCGCCTTCGGACTGCCTTGCCGGCGTCCGCGTTCTCGATCTCACCCAGTTCGAAGCCGGCCCGTCCTGCACCGAGGCGCTGGCCTGGCTCGGCGCCGAGGTCGTCAAGGTCGAAAATCCGAAGGGCGGCGAGGCCGGACGATCTTTGCTCCATGGCGCGTCGAACGATGGCCACGACTCGTGGTACTTTCTGCTGTTCAACGCCAACAAGAAATCCGTCACCGTCAATCTGAAATCCGAGCGCGGCCTCGCGCTGGTCAAGGATTTGGCGAGGCACGCCGATATCATGGTGGAGAATTTCGCGCCGGGGGCCATTGAGCGGCTGGGCTTGGGCTACGACGCCGTGCGTGCCGTGAACCCCGGCATCATCTTCGCGCAGGTCAAAGGCTTCGGCACCGGCGGACCCTACGAGAGCAACCTCGCCTTCGACATGATCGCGCAGGCGACCGGCGGCGTCATGAGCATCACCGGCGACGCCGACGGGCCACCGCTCAAGCCGGGCGTAACGCTCGGCGATACCGGCACCGGCATGCTGCTGGCGATCAGCATCCTGGCGGCGCTGTACCGGCGCCGCGCCACCGGCCAGGGCGAACACATCGAAATCGCCATGCAGGACGCCATGCTGCAATATATCCGCGTTGCGCTGTCGAGCCAGGCGACGCAAGGCGTCGCGGCCAAACGCAACGGCGCCAAGATCCTGTCCGGCTTCGCCGTGCCGAGCGGCACGTTCCCCTGCAAGCCCGGCGGGCCGAACGACTACGTTTACATCTACACGAGTCGGACCAATCCTTCGCATTGGCAACGCTTGCTCGAAGTGATTGGCCGCAAGGATCTGGCCGGCGATCCGCGCTTCGATACCGCCGTGGCGCGGCTCGAACACGAGCACGACGTCGACGAGATGATTTCGGCCTGGACGCGCCAGCACGACAAGCGCGAGGCCATGCGCCTTCTCGGTGCGGCCGGCGTGCCGGCCGGCGCCGTGTTCGATACTATGGAGATCAACGACGATCCGGATTTCGAGCGCCGCGGCATCATGCAGACGATGCAGCACCCGGCTGCCGGAGCCTTCAAGATGCCGGGCTGGCCGGTGCGCTTCAACGGCGCAACGCCCAAGGTCGAGACGTCGCCGCTGCTCGGGCAGCACACCAATGACATCCTCGCCGACTGGCTCGGCCTCGACGAGGGCCAGATCGCGCAGCTCGGCAAAGACAACATCATTTAGGGGAAACGAGACATGGCCGACATCACCGGCTCCGAGATCCTCGCCAAGTCGCTGAAGAACGAGGGCACCGACATTCTGTTTTTCCTGATGGGCGGGCCGATGCTGCTCGCCGAGTCATCCTGCATCAAGGAAGGCATCCGCCCGCTCGACGTGCGCCACGAACAATCGGCCGCCTTCATGGCGCAGGCCTATAGCCGCTTGTTGCAGAGGCCGGGCGTGTGCATGGCGGCGAGCGGCCCCGGCACCATCAACCTGACCACCGGCGTCGCCAACGCGCTGGTCGATTGCTGCCCGGTGGTGGCGATCGGCGGCTCGAGCCCGATCAGCCAGAACGGCCGCCAAGTTTTCCAGGAGATCGACCAGCTCGCCATCATGAAGCCGTGCACCAAGTGGGCCGACCGCATCCACAACCTCAAGCGCATCCCCGAGCAGGTCAATGTCGCTTTCCAGAAGGCGATGAGCGGCAAGCCCGGGCCGGTCTATCTCGATTTTCCCGGCGACGTGCTCTACGCCAAAATCCCCGAGGAACAAGTGGACTGGAGCCTGTCCGGACGGCCGCTGCTCGACGCGCGGCCGCTGGGCGACCCCAACAAGGTCGATGCGCTCATCGACGCCATCGCCAAGGCGCAGAAGCCGATCATTCTTACCGGCAGCGGCGTGATCTGGTCGCAGGCCTGGCCTGAGCTGCAAGCCTTCGTCGAGAAGGCCGGCATTCCGTTCTACACCACGCCGCAAGGGCGCGGCGTGCTGCCGGACGACCACGAATACTCTTATATGTCGATGCGCTCCTCGGCTTTCCGCGACGCCGACCTCATCATCATCGTCGGCACCCGCATGAACTACATCATCGGTCACGCAGCGCCGCCGCGCTTCAACGCCGCCGCCAAGATCGCCCGCATCGACATCGACGCCGACGAAATCGCCGCCGCGCCGCGGAAGATCGATATCGGCATCGTCGGCGACTGCAAGGCGGTGCTGCGCCAGCTCATCGACGCCGGCGGCAAACGCATCAACGCGGATCGCTTCTCCGCCTGGCGCAACATGCTGTCCGACGGCGAAGCCTCAAAGCGCGAGAAGCCCGGCGCCAACAAGCCGATGGACGAGACTCCGATCCATCCGCTGCGGTTGTGCGATGAGATCAAGAATTTCATGCAGCGCGACGCCATCCTTGTCGTCGACGGCCAGGAAATTCTCAACTATGGCCGCCAGTCGATGCCGACCTTCACGCCCGGTCATCGGCTCAATTCAGGACCCTTCGGCACCATGGGCGTCGGCCTGCCCTTCGGCATCGGCGCCAAGATCGCCAAACCCGACAAGCAGGTCATCGTCGTGCACGGCGACGGCTCGTTCGGGCTCAACGCGCTCGAGCTCGACACCGCGGTGCGCCACAACACACCGATCCTGGTGGTGGTCAGCCTCAACGGCGGCTGGACCGCCGATCCGGACGGCAACAAGCCGGGCCGCAACCTCGGCTATACGCGTTTCGACAAGATGGCCGAATCGCTCGGCTGTTACGGCGAGTTTGTCGAGAAGCCCGGCGACATCCGCCCGGCGCTCGACCGCGCGCAACGGGAGGTCGATCGCGGCTCGGTGGCGCTGGTCAACGTCAAGACCGACCATCGCGCCCGCGCCGGCACGGCGGCTTTCGCCACCTATTCGACCTGAGGGACGCTAAACTCCCGCCTTCACCAGATTACGCCTGAGCGACTCCAGCCAACCGGCGAAGGCATTGCGGAAGAAGGCGACGCGCTCCTCGCGCAGCGCCGGCTCGCAATCAAAGTCCGCCCACCATTCGACGAAAGCGCGGTCGCCGTCGACGATGGGCGTGACGCGGATGGTCGCCTGGAAATCCTGCACCGGCAGCGGCGTATCGCCGGCAAATTCGTAGGTCTGCGCGCGCTCGGTATCCGACAGCGCGAGCAGTCGCTGCCGGCGCCGCATATCTTTGTAAAGCACGTTGCGGATGGCGCCGACGCTGTCGCCGCTCTTGCCGTCCTCGATATGGCTGGTGCCGGCGCCGTCGACCCATATCGGATAGGCATTGAAGTCGCGCACGATGTTCCACACCGTGTCGGCCGATTGCACGAATATCGTGCTGTAGTAGCTCCTCGCCATGTCACGCTCCCTGTTGCGCGTGACATGGCAATGCGGCCGCCGGCCGGCCACCCGATTTCTGCGGCGATATCTTACGACCTGGTCTGAATCACCGCCGCGGTGCAGGCCCGCGACTGCTGGCCTTCGGGCATGGTCCAGGCCTGCGTGCCGGTGAGCGTGCCGCCCTTGCCGGTGAGCATGCCGCCGTAGCTGCCCTGGTAGCTCGCGCCGCCTGCTTTCCAATTCGACGAAAGCTTGATGGCGCCATCGTCCCCCACCGTGCCGGTGGCGATTTCGCTGCCGACCACGCGCGTACCGAGGCGATTGAAGATCGGCCGCGCGGCGATCGCATTCTTGCCGCTGATCGTGATGTCGAGCGGCGCGCGCAACATGAACTGCGAAGTTTGCAGTTTCTCGCACACGATCATGCCGCGATAAGCGCCGTCGAGTTGATCGGCGCCAGCCGACGTCGGGACGAGCGCAACAAAGGTCAGACCGGCAATGGCGGTTTTGAAGAGCATGCGCACCTCCTCTGCAAAGGATGCGGTGAGCATAGTCCCCGCTCATGACGAACGGGAATGTCCTTGCGTAAAATCGCCGTTAAAAGCGAAGGGGCCCGCATGAGGCCCCTGACTTGATCCAATCCGCGCCGGTTCAGCGATCGTCGCCGGGCCGGCCGTTCGGGTTGAACATGTGGTCCGCATTGTACTTCTGCTGGAATGATTGGCTGCCGCCGAACTGGATCGTGGTGTTGCCCTGGCGGATCGTCGTTTTGCCGTCGGCCGAGCCGGAGAAGCGTGCGTCGGGATCGGTATAGCGCGCGCTGCCGTCGGCATTGCTGTTGCTTTGATTGTCGATGGTAAAGGCGCGCGCGGCGGGCGTAGCGAGCACGGCCATGCCGAAAACGGCAGCCACAAGAGCCAGACGGTGCGATGTCATGTCAGCCTCATCACGGTTCGAAGCATCATGCAGCCAAAACATTATGGCGGCAGGGCGGCAAATGCAAATTGTCGCAAGTTTGCGGCAATTGAGGCGCGGCCCGCTTTGTCGAAGCCGGCGCGATCGCGTGGCGGCGTTTGTGCACAAATACGCGGCAAACCGGTCATAAATCGTTAGCCGGTTGCACGTAACTGTGTCGACGGGCGTTCGGCGCCCATTGCAAACTGCGCCGGGCGAACTGCGGAGAAACCCTTGCCGACGACATTGCAGCCACGCCGCCGCGAGCAGGCGCGCTCGACCGCGCGGATGGTCTTCGACATCGCGTTCAACGGCGCCCTGCTCCTGAGCGCGGCGATCTTCGCCTGCGTGGTACTGGTGCGCAGCACGGAATACAGCATGTCGCAGCAAGCGCTCGCCGATCTCACGGCGCACATGATCGAGGCGCCGCAATAGGCGCACCACGCACCGAAGTTACTCCACCCTGAGACCGAGCTTGTGCACGAGCGCGCTCCATTTGCGCTCTTCTTTGTCGATGTCGGCGGCATATTCCGCGGGCGTCGAGGTCAGCGGGTCGCCGCCCTCACCGTGAATGCGCCTTTTCACCTCGTCGGTGTCGACCAGCTTGCGTAGTTCCACGCTCAGCCTGTCGACGATCGCCTGCGGCGTGCCGGCCGGCGCCAAGAGGCCATAATGCAGCACGGCTTCGAAGCCGGGCATGCCGGATTCGGCAAAGGTCGGCACGTCGGGCAGCAGCGAGAAGCGCTTGGCGCTGGTGACGGCGATGGCGCGCAGTTTGCCGGCCTGGATATTGCCGAGCGCCGGCGGCAGCACGCCGAAGGCGACCGGCACGTGATCGCCGAGCAGATCGGTCATCAGCGGCGCCGTGCCTTTGTACGGCACGATGACCATATCGATACCCGCTTCCGATTTGAAATGTTCCGCGGTCATGTAACCGCCGGTGCCGAGCGCCGAACTGCCGACGTTGATCTTGCCCGGTTGTTTCTTGGCCAACGCGATGACCTCGGCCACCGATTTCGCCGGAAAAGACGGGTGCGCGATCAGCGCCACCGGCATCGAAGCGACAAGGCCGATCGGCGCGAAGTCCTTGCGCGGGTCATAGCCCGCATGCGTGTAAAGGCTGGGGTTGATCGAGATGGTGCCAGTGTGGCCGAGCAGCAGCGTGTAGCCGTCGGGCGCGGCGCGGGCGACGGCGCGGGTGCCGAGCGTGCCGCCGGCGCCCGGCTTGTTGTCGACGATGACCTGCTGGTGGAACACATCCGACAGTTTCTGCGCGACCACCCGCGCCATGGCATCGACCCCACCGCCCGGCGGATAGGGCACCACCAGGGTGACGACACGGCTCGGATAATCGTCGGCGCGCGCGGCACTGGCTGCAATCGCGCAGGCCACTGCGAGCAGCGCGCAGATCGCTAATTTGTTGACGTAAATTGAGCGCATGATTTCCCACTGCGGGCCGTACACAGGCCGCTGTCGATGGACGCACTATAGGACATTTCAAAACGTAAAACGCCACCTCCCGGCCGTTCGCCGGGGGTGGCGTTACAAAACCTGCGACTGGATCGACCGGTTAGTGGACGCTGGTGTGGCTGTCGTGCCGCAACCGTTCGATCTCGTCCTTGACCAGCAATTTCTTACGCTTCAGTTCCACTATCTTCAGATCATCGACCGCGGGATGGGTAAGGCACTCATTGAGTTCTTGCTCGAGTGCCTGATGCTTTTTTTCAAGTTCCGCCAGGTGCGATTGCATCGACATTCAATATGTCTCCTCAAACGGTGGCCCGAGAAACACGTAAGTCTACCTCAGACTCGTCGCAAGAGCGACGGTACACCCGGCGGCGCAGTGCGGCAATTCCGCGTAAAGCCATTGATGCGTCGGTATTTTCCGTTAGCTTGAACGGCGCTGTGGAAAACGCGATAATTAACCAATTGGTATTTGCCGGGCCGCCCGACCCAGCCGGGAAACACACCAGCGGTGGCGATGACGCGGGACGAAGAGCGCGAGTTGCGGGAACAGTTGGCCCGCCTGCAGCAGGAACATCGCGATCTTGACGCCGCGATCGCGGCTTTAGCGATGTCGCCGGGCTCCGACATCATCCAGGTGCAGCGGTTGAAGAAGCGCAAGCTGGTCTTGCGCGACAAGATCCGCGCCATCGAAGACCAACTCACTCCCGACATTATCGCTTAGCCGAATACCGCTTCGCGTCCGCGACACCTAACGGCTGCGCTTGCGCTCTTTCTTGCGCGCATACATCGCCTGGTCGGCGGCTTCGACGACATCTTCGGCCGGCGTTTCCGCGACCAGCGGCACAACACCGGCGCTGGCGCCGACCGCAAGCTGGATCTCGCCGAACGCCACGCTCGCGGATTCGATCAGCCGTTCCAGTTCGTGCGCCTTGGCCACCGCCCGGGCCGGCGCGAGATTCCACAACAGCACGCAGAACTCGTCGCCGCCAAGCCGCGCCACCACGTCGGAGGCGCGCACGTGGCCGATGAGCTTCTGTGCCACAGCCCTGAGGATGGCGTCGCCGGCGGCGTGGCCGTGGGTATCATTGACGCCCTTGAAGCCGTCGAGATCGATGAACAGCAGCGCCGCCTCGCCTTTGTAGCGCTGCAGGTGGGCGAGCGAGCGCTTGAGCTCGCGCATGAAGCCGCGCCGGTTGCGGATGTCGAGCAGCGGGTCGGTGTCGGCGCGCGCCTCGAGTTCGCGGATCCTGCGCTCGGCGAGCGCAATCTCGTCCCTGAGCCGCTCGATTTCCGCGAGCAGCGCCGCGTTTGGGTCCAACGCACCGTCATCCGGAGCGGAGGCTCGGACGATGGAGTTCGCGGACGGCATCGGCCGCGGTCAGAGTTGCGCGATGTTGGTCGTGCGCGCCTCGATACCGCCGCGGACGTGGGCGTAAATCCGCGGATTGCGGGCAGACAGTATCTGCAAAGCGGCGAGCACGGCGTTCGAGGGCTCCAGCACCGTCATCACCGGCGTCGAACTGGGCGCGCGCAGCGACGACCACACATCCTCGGGGAAATCCTTCACGCTCGCCGGCACGGTGATCACCGGAATACTCGACATCGCGGAGAGAACGGGGCCGGCGCCGTTCGAGCGGCCGATATTGGCGATGACCACCGTGTCCGGAACTTCCTGGATGAGGCGGTTGAGGATGATGGCTCCGTTGACCGGCTCCTTGTGGATCGAGCAGGTCACCACGCTCATCATATCCTTAAAGTCGCCGAGCGCCTCGGCGAAGGCCTCGGTCTTGTCCTTCTCGGAGCCGCGCCACAGGATGATGCGCTGGCGCGGCACGCGAAAATGCGCGGTGGTTTCGGCGACCTGCCGGTATTTGGCGGCGACGTCGTCGAGCGCGCCGCCATCGCGATAGACCTGCTTGTCGATATAGGCGCCGCTTTGCAGCACGCGCCAGGAATCGTTGTCGATGACGTCGGCGAGCAGCAGCTTGCCTTTGCTGTCGAAGCCGAACTCGACCTTGAGGTCGACCAGCGTGCCGCCCTCGAGCTGCCAGGCTTTCTCCAGAATGAGGAAAGTCTGCCGGGCAATGCGCCGCATCTCGGCGAAGAAGGTCGATTCGTTATCGCGGCTGAACACCTCCGAGACCGGCAGCGTCAGGAACGGTTCCTGGCCGGGAAGCGGCTTCGCCGGATTGAACAGCCGGATCTCCTTGCCGCCGTCCTCGTATTGCATCAGCGGATCGTCGGCGACGAGCTGCTTGCCGTTCCAGTTCTTGTCCTTGGTCTTGAGATAAAATTCGACCAGCAGATGCGGGAACAACTGGCCCTTCGCCAGATGCGGGTTGCGTTTGAGGTACGACCCGTGCGCCTCGCGGCGCACCACCACCTCATAGGGCAGCATAGTGCAGCCGGGCGCGATGAAGGAGGTGGCGCTGTCCTGTTCGACGAACGCGACCGGCACGCCGCAGTCCTTGAGCAGGCGGAACACGTTGGCCGTGGTCGCGGTGGCGATGCGGCCCTTGTCGGGAATGATGTCGTGCTTGGCGCCGTCACCGGCAGTGATGTCGTCCTTGGCCAGGACGCAGACCAGATCGGCATTGCCTTTGATCTGATGGATCTTCTTGGTCTTGCCCTCGTTGATGAGGGCGCCGAGCGGTTGCTTGGTGGAGGTCTGAATATTCACGGCTGTTTCCAATCTCTTCGCGAGCCCCACAGGAAACGGCAAGGTTTACACCAAAGAGCCGGTTGAGAAGAGCGCAAATTGGGGCTGTGGGTATTTTCCGGGATACCGGGAACTCGATCGCGGCAGGGCGCAGCGCGCGGACCCGCTGTCCGCCGGGAGGCCCTACCCTCCAGCCATCGACCCTTGGCAATATCAGGCGTCCGGGCCGCATATTGACCCGTTCGGGGGTGCAATTGTGGACTCCCCACCCCATTTCTGCTAGAGCCGCGCGACTCGGAACGGCCTATTTTCGGCTTTCCGGCCTATTTGCCCGGCCCCGCATCAACGAAGGAGCAGCAGTGCAAGTTCTCGTTCGCGACAACAATGTCGACCAGGCCCTCAAGGCGCTCAAGAAGAAGATGCAGCGCGAGGGCATTTTCCGCGAAATGAAGCTCCGCGGCCATTACGAAAAACCCTCCGAGAAGAAAGCGCGGGAAAAGGCGGAAGCGATCCGCCGCGCCCGCAAGCTCGCGCGCAAGAAGATGCAGCGCGAAGGTCTGCTGCCGATGAAGCCGCGCGTGGTACCCGGCGCCGGCGGTCCTGGCGGTCCCGGTGGCGGCCGCGGCGGCCGTGGCGGCGGATCGCGCTTCGGCGGCGGCGGGCCGGGTTTCTAACCGGTCTCTCTTCGAATGCGACGTGGCGCGGGCCTTCAAACGCCCGCGCTTTTGCTTTTTTTGGTCGGGCGATCCCGCTAGTAGCCCCGCGCGCGGTCGACCAGTTGGCTGAGCGGCCGGCCGGTGCGAAAATCCTCGATGATGTCGCGCACGCGCGGCGCAAGCTCCGCCGGCACCAGGCGGCGCGCGACATGTGGCATGACGGTGATCTTGGGATGGCGCCACAGCGGGCTGTCGCTTGGCAACGGTTCGACCGGGAAAACGTCGAGCGTCGCGTCGGCCAGATGGCCGGAATCGAGTGCGGCGATCAGATCGGCATCGACGACATGCTCGCCACGGCCGAGATTGATGATTGCAGCACCGGCCGGCAACGCTTTGAAGGCGTCGGCGCCGAGGATGCCGCGCGTTTCCGGCGTCAGCGGCAGCAGGTTGACGACGATCTCGCTGCGCGCCAGGAACGCTGCAAGCCGGTCGCGGCCGCTGAAGACCTCAATGCCGTCGGCCGAGCGCGGCCGCCGCACCCAGCCGGCGACCTGAAAACCGGCCGCCGCGAGCGTTTTCGCCGCGCCGAAGCCGATTGGACCGAGACCCATGACGCCGACCGTGCGCTCGCGCGCGGGGGTAATCGGCAGTTTGATCCACTCGGCGCGCTGCTGCGCACGCGCATACTCGGGCACGCGTCGATGATGACGCATCACGTGCATCAGCGTCGTCTCGTTCATCATGGTGTCGCCGGCCGGCGGCGCGCCGACGCGCGCGATCGGCACGACCGGCAAATCCGGATCGCGTAGCAGCCCATCCGTCCCGGCCGTCAACGAAATGATGAGACGTAGGTTCGGCAGATCGCGCAGCGCGCCGGCCGGCGGTGCGCCGACCGCGGCGACGTCGATATCGGCGCGGTTGCCGATCTTGGGCCAAACGCGCACGTCAAGGCCGGGCATGACGGCGATGAGCGCGTCGCGCCAGCCTTCGGCGCTGCCGGAGGTGGGCGTAAGCATCAAAGCCATGGCGCGGTCTCCGCGTTTGTCAGGGCATGGGGGCTGGGCAGGACGTCGGCGAGCGGCCCGACCGTAGCGCCAAGGCGGCGATTATTTCCAGCAGAATTTCACGTCGGCCTCATTGCGCTTACGCGTGGCGTAGAACGCCTCGACGGTCTTGGCGTCGGCGAAATAGGCGCGCTCCTTGGCGGCGCGCTCTTTGGCGTTGGCAATCGCGCGCTTATGATTCGCGGCGCGGTCGCCGGGCAGCGCGGGCGCGGGCGCCATGAGCATGACCTCGTAGGGGTGGCTCTCGACCCAGGCCACCGCCTTGGCGTGGAGCTCCTGCTGCTTGGCGAGGTCGCAGAAGGCATAGCCGTTGATGACCGGGCCGGCGAGCGACGAGAAGCTGCGCACGGCATCGTCGGCTTGCGCCAACTGCGGCGTTTTCACGTCGAGCACCTCGGACATCACGATGTAGCGCTCTTTGGCGACATAGAACCAGAACACCGCGTCGTCGCGCAGGCCGACGTCGTAGAAGCGGATGGCCAGCACCATCAGCGTCATCGGCGTGATGAGATTCGGCTTGGCCTCGATCAAGTCGCGCGCGGCGAGGATATCCTCGCGTTTGTTCGAAGCCAGCAAGGCGTTGAACTGGCTGCCGACCGCGACCTGCGGGGTCCCCTCGGGCGCCGCCGCCGAGCGATAGAACGGCTCGACATAGATCGGCACCGTGCGCACCGGCTCGGCCGCTGCGGCGACGAGCGGCCAAACCGCGAGCGCGGCAGCCAGCGTAAGGCGTTTTGCAGATATCGGCATCGGCGCCCCCTCCTCGGAGAGCCTAAGGCAATTCCGCAAGAAATTCCTGGATGACTTTGGCCGCGCCGTAGTCGTCGAGATTGACATGGCCCCCTTGGGGAAATCGGACAAAATGTTTGGGCTCGCGCGCCAGCGCAAACAAGCGTTCGCCGAAGCGAATCGGCACCACACGGTCGGCCTCGCCGTGCAGCACCAGAAGCGGCGCCGAAACGCGGCCGATGCGTCGGTCGGATTGGAACGTGTCCTTCATCGCCCAGCGTACGGGCACAAAAGGATAGATGGCGGCGCCGACGTCGACGGTCGAGGTGAAGGGCGCGTCGAGGATGAGCGCGCCGATGTCGTGGTTGGAGCCGAGTGCCACCGCGACGCCAGTGCCGAGCGACTCGCCGAACAGCACGATGCGTTTGGCCGGGGTGCGGGCGCGGGCAAAGACATAGGCCGCCTCGGCGTCCTTGATCAGACCCTGCTCGGTCGGCGTCCCGGTCGAGCCGCCATAGCCGCGATAGTTCACCGCCAGCAGGCCGGTGCCGTCGGCGGTCAGCCAGGTGAAGCGGTTGACGCGCGCCGGCAATCCTTCGGCATTGCCCTGGAAATAGAGCACCAGCCGCTTGTCGCCGCGCGGGGCGACATACCAAGCGACCAGTTTTTCGCCATCTGAAGTTTCAAGTGCCACTTCTTCCGCATGCGGCAGCCCGGCCTGCGCCGGCACGACACGCGTGGGGTCGGGGAAATACATCAGCGAGCGCTGAAACACGTACATCAGTGCAAGCACGACGCCGTAACCCAAGACGATCGCGAGCAACAGCCACTTGAGGACGGTCATGGCTTCTCATAGCACAGGCCGCACCGCATACGGTTGCAATGGTCGCCTAGTCGAGCGGAAATGCCATGGTGCTGAGCAAAGCCAGCTCGGCCTGGCGGCTGTCGAGCCGCGTGTGCTGCACCACGATCGGCGCGCTCGAGACGATGACACTGGAAAAGTCGGTGTTGACCGGAATCGGTTCGGGATCCTTGAACTCGTTGAAGCGCAAGTGGCGCGTGCGTTTGGCGCCGACGTTGAACACATAGGGGCCGGCCGGCGGCCGGTCGGAAAAATAGACGGTGACCTCGACGCGCGCCTCCGCCTCGGAGGCGTTGAGGATGCACATGGTTTCATGGCTGGTGAGTTCGCGACTTTTGCCGGTCGAGGCCGGCGGGATATAGCCTTCGGCGATCGCCCAGGCATAACGGCCGATTTGCTTCATGGCGCCGCCCGCCCGTTGCCGACAAAGCCGCCGACACGGCCGGTGTGACGCTCGTGCGCGATGCCGGCATCCTTGCCGAACGGATGACCGCCGAAACCGTGCCGCATCATGGCGATGGCGCGCGCCGCGTCGTGCTTGCTGTCGCGCGAGGCGAGCAGTTGCACGACCGACTGGGTAATCACCGGGATCGGCACTTCCATGTGCAGCGCGTCGTCGACCAGCCAATTCACCTCGCCGGTGTCCTCGACATAGGCCGGAACGCCATCGAGCCCGCCCTTCTGCCGGTACATAGTCTCCATCAGATCGACCAGCCAGGAGCGGATGACCGAGCCGTGCCGCCAGCAGGTGAGAATGTCGGCGACAGGAAGTCGGTCGCGGTAGTTCGCCAGCAAGTCCATCCCCTCGCCGATCGCCTCCAGCATCGCGAACTCAATGCCGTTGTGCACCAGCTTGACGAAATGGCCGGAGCCAGGACCGCCGGCGTGCACGTAACCGCCCTCGACCGAGAGCTTGCGCAAGATAGGTTCGATCATTGCGACTGGTTCGTCTTCGCCGCCGACCATGAAGCAGGCGCCGTCGAGCGCGCCGCCGGGGCCGCCGGAGGTGCCGGCGTCGATGAAATGAATGCCCTTCTCCTTCAGGCGCGCATGGCGGCGGATGGAATCGCCCCAATAGGAATTGCCGCCGTCGGCGATGATGTCGCCGGGCTGCAAGACAGCGGTGAGTTCGCCGAGCACGGCGTCGACCGGGGGGCCGGCCGGTATGTAGAGCATGACGAATCGCGGCGGCGGCAACAGCGCGGCGAGTTGTTTGACATCGGCTGCGGCCTTGAGGCCCTTGCTGGCGAGCTCACCCGGGACCGCATGGGTGTCCAGTCCGGCCACACCGTAGCCGTGGTGAAGTGCATTGAGGGCAAGATCGGCGCCCATTTTTCCGAGACCAACGATGCCCAAATTGCGAATTGCATCCGGCATTTTCGGCATATCTCCTCAAATCCCAGGAAATCGCCCCTTCAAGGAAACGCGCGGGAACCGTCTTGGTTGCCCGGCATGCGGGAAATGCTAGCAAAGCGACCATGAACGTCCGCTCCGCCGCACCCGAAGACGACGACGCCATTTGGCGCATCCTCGAGCCGACCTTTCGCGCCGGCGAGACCTATCCGATCCCGCGCGAGGTTTCGCGCGCCGACGCGCTCGCCTATTGGCGCACGCCGGGGCACGCAGTGTTCGTCGCGGAAGACGGCGGCGCGATTGTCGGCACTTACTATTTGCGCGCCAACACCAAAGGCGGCGGCGATCACGTCGCCAATTGCGGTTACGTGGTCACGCCAGCGGCTTATGGTCGTGGCGTGGCGCGCGCGATGTGCGGACACTCGCTCGAGCAGGCACGGGCGCGCGGTTTTGCCGCCATGCAGTTCAATTTCGTCATCGCCAGCAACAGCCGCGCTGTGGCGCTGTGGCAGAGCATGGGTTTCGCCATCGTCGGCACCCTGCCGGGCGCTTTCCGCCACCCGCGGCTGGGGGCGGTCGACGCCTATGTCATGTTCCGGACGCTATAATCCGGCCCCAGCCGATTGTGGAATCGCCAAGCAAGTCGGCGAACCGGCTGCCCGGAAGCAATTGTTAACCATTTGCAAACCCCACCGGACGACACTGGCCCATGCCCGCGCCGGTGGCGCCGGCTTTAGACATTCGTCGTGCGTAACCATCGCTTTCTCGTGCAACGCGCCCCCGCGCGCGTCATGGATTCGCATGATCGACACCATCATCCTGTTGACAGGACCGGTCGAAGAGGTCGCCCTCGCGGAGGTGCTGCGCCGGCACAACGAGACTTTGGCGATCCACCCGGTGCGGACGCAGGAGCAACTTGAGACGCTCGATCCGGCGGCGATCGCCCGCGCGCGGCTGATCGGTTTCGTGACGCCCGTGGTGGTGCCGCCGCACATTCTCAACGCACTCGGCTTCGGCGCTTATAACTTTCACCCGGGACCGCCGAACTATCCGGGCTGGATTCCGGCGCATTTCGCGATCTACGACAAAGCCACCACGTTCGGCGCGACCGCGCACCGGATGGCCGAGCAGGTCGACGCCGGCCCGATTGTCGACGTCGAACTGTTCGATATCCCGCCGGGCATTAACGTGACGCGGCTGCAGGAAATGGCATTCACGCAGGTGGCGCGGCTATTCTGGCGCCTGGCGCCGGCGCTGGCGCTTCAGAGCGCGCCGGTGGCAGAACTGCCGGTCAAGTGGACGGGCACCAAAAGCACCAAGCGCATGCACAAGGCGATCTGCGATCTGCCCCCTGACATCTCGCCGCAGGAATTGCAGCGCCGCATCGAGGCTTTCGGCGCCGGCGACTTCGGCGTCGAGCTCACGGTCACGCTGCACGGCCATAAATTCCGTTACGTCGCGCCGGAACCGGGAACCAAAGCCGAGCCGCCCAAAAACGAAACGACGACGCGCGCGCCGGCGACGCTGGTCGCCTGAGCCACCTTACATCGCCTTGACGATGGACTCTGTCATCTTCTTGGCGTCGCCGAGCAGCATCATGGTGTTGTCGCGGTAGAACAGCGGGTTGTCGATGCCGGCATAACCCGACGCCAGGCTGCGCTTGATGAACATCACGGTGCCGGCCTTCCACACTTGCAGCACCGGCATGCCGTAGATCGGCGAAGTCTTGTCGTCTTCGGCCGCCGGGTTGGTGACGTCGTTGGCGCCGATGACGAAGGCGATGTCGGCCTGGGCGAACTCGGAATTGATGTCTTCCAGCTCGAACACCTCGTCGTAAGGCACGTTGGCTTCGGCCAAGAGCACGTTCATGTGGCCGGGCATGCGGCCGGCGACCGGATGGATGGCGTATTTGACCTCGACGCCTTCTTTCTTGAGACGGTCGGCCATTTCTCTCAAGGCATGTTGCGCCTGCGCCACCGCCATGCCGTAGCCCGGCACGATGATCACTTTGGAGGCGTTCTTCATGATGTAGGCGGCGTCCTCCGCCGAGCCCAGCTTGACCGGGCGCTGCTCGGCGCCGGCGGCCGGACCCGCCACTTCGCCGCCGAAGCCGCCGAGGATGACCGAGAAGAAGTTGCGGTTCATCCCCTTGCACATGATGTAGGACAGGATCGCGCCCGAGGAGCCGACCAACGCGCCGGTGATGATCAGCGCGGTGTTGCCGAGCGTGAAGCCGATGCCGGCGGCCGCCCATCCCGAGTAGGAGTTGAGCATCGAGATCACCACCGGCATGTCGGCGCCGCCGATCGGGATGATGATCAGGATGCCGAGCAGCAGCGACAGCCCGGTAATGACCCAGAACTGGTAGGGCAACTGGTGCAGATAGAACAGCACGATGAAGGCGACGAGGGCGACGGCCAGCGCGATGTTGATGACATGGCGGCCCGGCAGCGTGATCGGCTTGCCGCTCATGCGGCCCGACAGCTTGAGGAAAGCGATCACCGAGCCGGTGAAGGTGATGGCGCCGATGGCGACGCCGAGCGACATCTCGATCAGGCTCTGCTGATGGATGTGGCCTTCCGAACCGATGTCGAAGGCCGCCGGCGCATAGAAGGCGCCCGCCGCAACCAGCACCGCCGCCATGCCGACCAGCGAGTGGAAGGCGGCGACCAGTTCCGGCATCGAGGTCATCGGCACCCGCCGCGCGATCACCGCGCCGATGCCGCCGCCGATAGCGATGCCGCCGGCGACCAGCGCCCAGGCGAGCGGGCTCTCCGGCGGGTGCGAGGCGAGCGTCGTCACCACCGCGATGGTCATGCCGATCATGCCGAACAGATTGCCGCGCCGGCTCGATTCCGGGCTCGACAGCCCGCGCAGCGCCAGGATGAACAGGACGCCGGCGACCAGATAGAGCAGCGCGACCAGATTGGGGCTCATAGCTAGACCTTAGATGAGGGAGGGCCGGGTCATCGAGGGTTAGGGCCTCGTCACTTCTTTTTCTTCTGGTACATCGCCAGCATGCGCTGGGTGACCAGGAAGCCGCCGAAGATGTTCACGGAGGCAAAGGTCAGCGCCACGAAGCCGAGCGCCCGCGCCAGCAGCGTGCCGTTGTCGTTGGCGATCAGCGCCACCCCGACCGCCAAGAGCGCGCCGACCACGATCACCGAGGAGATCGCGTTGGTCACCGACATCAACGGCGTGTGCAGCGCCGGCGTCACCGACCACACCACGTAGTAGCCGACGAACACCGCCATGACGAAAACCGAGAGCCGGAAGACGAAGGGGTCGACCGCGTTTGCCACGTGTTCCATGGAGCTCCTCCTTAGGCCGCCGTCTTCGGCATGAAGTTCGGATGCACGACCGCGCCGTCGCGCGTCAGCGCCGTGCCCTTGACGATCTCGTCGTCCCAATTGACCGCAAGCTTCTTTTCTTTTTTGTCGATCATGGTCTCGAGGAACGTCAGCAGGTTCTTGGCGTACAGCGCGGATGCCGAAGCCGCGAGCCGTCCCGCGACGTTGAGATAGCCGACGATCTTGGCCGGTCCCGCCTGCACCACCTCTCCGGCCTTGGCGCCTTCGACATTGCCGCCGCGCTCGACCGCAAGATCGACGATCACCGAGCCGGGCCGCATCGAGGCGACCATGTCCTTGTTGATCAGCCGCGGCGCCGGGCGCCCCGGAATCAAGGCCGTGGTGATGACGATGTCCTGCTTCTTGATGTGCTCGGCGGTGAGCGCCGCCTGCTTGGCCTGGTATTCCGACGACATCGGCTTGGCATAGCCGCCCGCCGTCTGCGCGTTCTTGAACTCCTCGTCCTCGACCGCCAGGAATTTCGCCCCCAAGCTCTCCACCTGTTCTTTGGTCGCGGGCCGCACATCGGTCGCCGTCACGATGGCGCCGAGACGCCTTGCGGTGGCAATCGCTTGCAGCCCGGCAACGCCGACACCCATGATAAAGACCTTCGCCGCCGGCACCGTGCCGGCCGCCGTCATCATCATCGGCAGCGCCCGGCCGTACTCCTCCGCGGCATCGATCACCGCGCGATAGCCCGCCAGGTTGGCCTGGCTCGAGAGCACGTCCATCGACTGCGCCCGGGTAATGCGCGGCATCAGCTCCATGGCGAAAGCGGCGATGCCGGCGTCGGCCATCTGCTTCAAGGCCGCCTCGTTGCCGTAAGGGTCCATGATGGCGACGACCAGCGCGCCCTTCTTGTAAGTCTTGAGTTCCTCCGCCGTCGGCCGTCTGACCTTCAACACCACGTCGGCGTCTTTGGTCACATCGTCGCCGCCGAGCTTGGCGCCCGCCGCCTCATAGTCCGCGTCCGGGATGCCCGACGCCAAGCCCGCTCCGCGCGCAACAACGACCTCCGCACCCAGCGCCTTGAACTTCTTCACCGTCTCCGGCGTCCCGGCTACCCGAGGTTCCGATGGATCGGACTCACGTGCCACGGCAATCAGCATTTAGCCCTCCACGGTGCGCCCGTCAGGCGTTATTGCCCCGAAAGCCCGACGAACGCGAAGATCAAGAAGCAAATCACGAACGCGACATAGCTCGACGTTTTCGAGCCGCTCAGCAGGCCGGAGACCGCGCCGACGACGGCCAGGAAGAAAATCGGCAATGCCCAGAACCAGTGGCCCATCACCCCGCCGACCGCGAGGCCGAATAACAGATTGACCACGTGGATGATGCCGACAAAGGCGAACAGAACGAAGCGCTCGTAGGTACCCTCATGCGCCGGGTAGTCGTTTCCGGTCGCGGTGGCGTATTCGACGGTGCCGTGGTCGGCCATGATGGAATGTCTCCAAGGATCGCATTGGTGGGAGGCAGTCAGGTAGCGCAAATGGCTGCCTGGAGCAACGGTTGCGGCCCTCGAAGCGGTTGAAGACATTGAATTCGGGCGCCGAATATCATGCCGGCCCGGCGCGCTGATCCGGATCAATTCTGCCGGTGGCGCGGTCAACTTGCCGAAGGTTTGAGCGCGACCGCGTTCAGCGCGGCGGACTGGCGGGCGGCAACCTGCTCGACCGAGAAGCGTTCGATCGCCTCGTTGAATAGGCGATGGAAATTGAGCTCCGCGGCCAAGTGCAAAAATACCGCGCCGAGGCCGATAGCGGCGCGGTCCATGAAGACAAATTCGCGCGGCACCGTGACCGGCCCGCGCTGTTTCAAAGCCTGCTGCACCTGAAACGCTTGTCTGCGGCCGTATTCAGACGGCTTCACGCCGTCGGCGATGGTGCGCACGCGGTCGTCGAGCAGCGGGCCGTAGATGAACCGCGCCCAGATATTGAGCGCCTCGATCAGCTCGCGGTTGAGCCGCTTGAAGCCCCACACCTGGTAGGCGTGCACCACCAGATCGTCGTCGCCGTTAAGCAGGCCATGATAGAGATCGACCACGCCGCCGACGAAGCTCGGCGGAAAGATGCGGATGCAACCGTAGTCGAGGAGATTGATGCCGGCCGGCTTGCCCTTGTCATTGTCGAACACCGTGTAGTTGCCGAGATGCGGGTCGCCGTGGATGACGCCGAAGCGGCTGAACGGATGCCACCACGCGGTGAACATGGCGGTCGCAAGCCGGTTGCGCACCGCGAGCGGATCGTCCTTGTGCGCGAGCAGCTTGTCGCCGTTCAGCCATTCCATGGTCAGCAGGCGGCCCGTCGACAGTTCGGGCCGCACATCCGGTACGCGGATCGTCTCGACGTCTTTCAGCAGGCGGCGATAAAGTGCGGCGTGCTTGGCCTCGCGCACATAGTCGAGTTCCTCGCGCAGGCGCGCGGCGATCTCCTTGGCGATTTCTGTGGTGTCGAGCGCGGGATCGAATCGCTTGCGGATCGAGAACAGCAATTGAAGCTGGCCCAAGTCGGCTTCGACCGCCGACTGCATGTCGGGATATTGCAGCTTGCAGGCCAGCTCCGCGCCGTCGAGAGCGCGGGCGCGATGCACCTGGCCGAGCGAAGCGGCCGCCGCCGGATGATGCTCGAAGCTCTTGAACTTGCGTTCCCAGTCTGCGCCCAGTTCCGCGCTCATGCGGCGCTTGACGAAAGCCCAGCCCATCGGCGGCGCCTGGCTCTGTAGCTTGGTCAGCTCATTGGCGTATTCGGCCGGCAGCGCATCGGGAATGGTGGCGAGCAGCTGCGCCACCTTCATGATCGGGCCCTTCAGGCCGCCGAGCGCAGCGGCAAGGCCGAGCGCATTGGCGGCGCGGTCCTGCGGCACGCCCAGGAGCCGGGCGCCCGCCATGCGCGCCGCGACACCGCCGACCTTGGTGCCGACATTGGCGTAGCGCTTGGCGCGGGCGGAGAAGCGGTTCTTTTCGCGGTCGGCCATCTGAATCCTTGGAAATCCTACAGGATGAACATAAGCGCTATGGCCGCCCCCGCCAGAGACGCGTGTGTGATTGGTGGACGATCACAACGTCGTTAGGTGCCGTCAAGGAGCAGTCAAGCAAGACGGGTTGATATAGGCTCCTGACGTTTTTACAAAACCGCTGTCCAATCGGGAGGATCAAAACATGTGCGATCAGGATCATTTTGGGGAAGAGATAGAGAAATTTGAAAAGCTCGGGCTGGTCACGCGTCGGCAGTTCGGTGTGTTTGTCGCCGCAGGCGTCTGCATGACGCTGCCGGAAGTCGCGAACGCGGCTGCGGTCACTGAATCGGACGTGAACATCAAGACGCCTGACGGCACATGCGACGCGTACTTCGTTCACCCGACCTCAGGCGCAGCGCCCGGTGTACTGATGTGGCCGGACGTGTTCGGGCTACGCCCCGCTTTCCGGCAAATGGCCAAGCGGCTCGCCGAGTCCGGTTACGCGGTGCTGGTCATCAATCCGTTCTATCGCGTCAAAAAGGCGCCGACCGCCGCACAAGGTGGCGCAACACCACCCGAGCAGGTGCGGCCCCTGATGGCCGCGCTGAACGAGACGACGCACAAGACCGACGCAAAGGCCTTTGTCGCGTGGCTCGACAGCGAGCCGGCGGTGGCCAAGAACAAGAAGATCGGCACCCAAGGTTATTGTATGGGTGGGCCGATGGCGATCCGCACGGCGGTCGTGGCTCCGGATCGCGTCGGCGCCGTCGCCACGTTCCACGGCGCGGCGCTGGTCACCGACCAGCCGAACAGCCCGCATCTGGAGGCGGCGAGGACGAAGTCGCAGTTCTTGATCGCGATCGCGATGAACGACGATGAGCGCGCGCCGAACGACAAGAATGTCCTCAAGGATACGTTGGCGAAAGCCAAACTGCCGGCGGAGATCGAAGTCTACAAGGGTGCGCACGGATGGTGTCCGCCGGATACGCGCGTCTACAATCAGCCGGAAGCCGAGCGGGCCTGGTCGCGGCTGCTGGTGCTGTACGGCAAGGCGCTCGCCTGACAAGCACGCGCCGTCAGGGCGGTCGCGGCCGCCCTGACGTCTGCCTCAGCGCTTGCCGTCCAGCGTCTCCAGTTCGTCGATCAGCTTGGCGATCACACTCAAGCCGCCATCCCAGAACTTCGGATCGCGCGCATCAAGGCCGAACGGCGCCAGCAATTCCGAATGATGCTTGGTGCCGCCGGCGGCGAGCATGGCGAGATAGCGCTCGGCAAAGCCCGCGGCCGAATGCTCGTAGACCGCGTAAAGCGAATTCACCAGGCAATCGCCGAACGCGTAAGCGTAAACGTAAAACGGCGAATGGATGAAATGCGGGATATAGCTCCAGAATGTCTCGTAGCCGGCCTTCAACTCGATCGCCGGACCGAGGCTCTCGCTCTGCACCGACATCCACAGTTCGCAGATCTTATCGGCGGTAAGTTCGCCGTTGCGGCGCTCGGTGTGGACCTTGCGCTCGAAGCTGTAGAACGCGATCTGGCGCACCACCGTGTTGATCATGTCCTCGACCTTGGCGGCGAGCATCGCCTTGCGCTGCTTCTTCTCGGTGGTCTGCGCGAGCAGTTTGCGGAACGTCAGCATTTCGCCGAACACGGACGCAGTCTCCGCAAGCGTCAGCGGCGTCGGCGCCATCAGCGCGCCGTTCGGCGCCGCCAGGACCTGGTGCACGCCGTGGCCGAGCTCGTGCGCGAGCGTCATCACGTCGCGCGGCTTGCCCTGATAGTTGAGCAGCACATAAGGATGCGCCGAGGGCACGGTTGGATGCGAGAAGGCGCCCGGCTGTTTGCCGGGGCGCACGCCGGCGTCGATCCAGTGTTTCTGGAAGAAGCGGTCTGCGATATCCGCCATTTTGGGTGAGAAGGCGCCGTAGGCGGTGAGCACGGTCGCACGCGCATCGGTCCACGGGATCGTGCGCTGCGCGACCTTCGGCAGCGGCGCGTTGCGGTCCCAATACGGTAGCCGCTTCTGGCCGAACCATTGCGCCTTCAACGCATAGTAGCGGTGCGACAGTTTCGGATACGCGGCGCGCACCGCCGAGACCAGCGCGTCCACCACTTCGGGCTCTACTCTATTCGAGAGATGGCGCGCGTCGGCGACATCCTTGAAGCCGCGCCAGCGGTCGGAAATTTCCTTGTCCTTGGCGAGCGTATTGGTGACCAGCGTGAATGGCCGCAAGTTTTCCTTGAAAGTCTTGGCCAGCGCCTGCGCCGCCGCCTTACGCTTTTTGCCGTCGGCATCCTGCAACAAATTGAGCGCCGGCTCGATCGGCAGCGACTGACCGCCGATGCGAAAGCGTAACGAGGCGATGGTCTCGTCGTAGTTGCGATTCCAGGCCGAATAGCCGGTGACCGACTTCTCGTGAAACAGCGCCTCGACCCGGTCCTCGAGCTGGTAGGGCTTTTCCTTGCGCACGTCCTCGATCCACGGCCGGTAGTGGCCGAGTGCCGGATCGGCGAGCGCTGCTTCCAGCTTGTCGTCGTCGATACGGTTAAGCTCGAGCGCAAAGAACAGCAGATGCAGCGAGGCGGCGGTGATGCGCTCCTGCATGTCGCCGTAGAACTTGGCGATGGCCGGATCGGAGGTGTTGCCGGCGTAACGCAGCGAGGCATAAGACATCACCCGGCCGAGCGTGTCGTCGAGCGCCTCGTAGCGCTTGACCGCGGCGGCGAGCGCCTCGCCGGCCTCGGGCCCCGCCGCCAGCTCGGTGAGCTTGCCCTTGAAATCGGCCTCGAACGCCACGCAGCGCGTTTCGGCGTTTTCCAGGTCCCATTTCAGTTCGCGGCTGTCGGGTCCGGGGTAGAGGTCGTCGAGATCCCACTCGGGCAGATCGCCGAACTTTTTCGGTAGCTTGGGCTGTTTGGTCGATTTTTTCTTGGGTTTGGCCATGGGGTGGGCATTGTCGCGCTGGAAAAAAGACGGTTGGCGGAACATCTAGGCCGCCGCAGCCGCATTTAACAGCCCATTAAGCCGGAACAGCGACAGTGCACCAAATCGGCACAGCCGCCGGTCCCGCGAGGTGCAATGTCCGAAACCGTCCTAATCGTCGACGATGACCCCGTCCAGCGGCGGCTGCTCGAAGCCATGGTCCAGCGCTTCGGCTATCGGACGCTGACCGCAGACGGCGGCGATGCGGCCATGGCGATGCTGAGCGGAACCCAAGCCGTCGACGCCGTGGTGCTCGACCTGGTCATGCCCGACCTCGACGGCCTCGGCGTTCTGGCGCGCATGCGCGAGGGCGGTATCGACGTCCCGGCAATCGTGCAGACCGCCCATGGCGGCCTCGACAATGTGGTGTCGGTGATGCGCGCGGGCGCCGCCGACTTCGTGGTCAAACCGGTCAACCCCGAACGGCTTCACGTCAGCTTGCGCAATGCGCTTGCAACCAAGGCGCTTACCGGCGAACTGCGGCGCATCAAGCGCAGCCGCGACGGCACGCTGACCATCGCCGACGTCATCACGCGCTCGGACGCCATGCGCCCTGTGCTGCGCGCCGCCGAGAAGGCGGCAACCTCCTCGATCCCGGTCATGATCGGCGGCGAATCCGGCGTCGGCAAGGAGCTGATCGCGCGCGCCATCCACGGCAGCGGCGCACGCAGCACCAGGCCCTTCGTCGCGGTCAATTGCGGCGCGATGCCGGAAAATCTCGTCGAGTCGATCCTGTTCGGCCACGAGAAGGGCGCCTTCACCGGCGCCACCGAAAAGCATACCGGCAAATTCGTCGAAGCCGACGGCGGCACGCTGTTCCTCGACGAGGTCGGCGAACTGCCGGCCGCTGCGCAAGTCAAATTGCTGCGCGCGTTGCAGGAAGGTGAAGTCGAGCCGGTCGGCGGCCGCAAGAACGTCAAAGTCGACGTGCGCATTGTTTCGGCCACCAACCGCGATCTGATCGCAGACGTGAAAGCGGGACGCTTCCGCGAGGATCTGTTCTATCGCCTGCATGTTTATCCAATCGCCATTCCGCCGCTGCGCCAACGCAGCGAAGATATTCCCGAACTCGCCCGGCATTTCCTGGCCCGCCTCGCCGCCGAGGAAGGCAAGCGCGTGCGCGCCATCGAGCCGGAGGCGCTGGCGCTGCTCGCCGCCTATCGCTGGCCGGGCAATGTCCGCCAACTCGAGAACGCGATTTTCCGTGCCGTCGTGCTCGCCGATGGCGAGCGGATCGGCATCAACGAGTTCCCGCAAATTGCCGCCCAAATCGACACGCAAGCCGGTCCCGACGCCATCGCCGCGCCGCCGGTGGTCGAGGCCGCGCCGGCGATTGCCGCCGCCTGGCCCGACGCGCACGAACAGGCGGCGGAGCCGACAACGGCGGCGCTGCGGCTCATCGACGCGCAAGGCGAGGCGCGGCCGCTCGAAGACATCGAACGTGACGCGATCCGTTTCGCCATCGCGCACTATCGCGGCCAGATGTCGGAAGTCGCGCGCCGGCTGAAAATCGGGCGCTCGACCCTCTATCGCAAGCTGGAAAGTCTGGGGCTGGAACAAGAGGATAAAGCACCGGTGTGAACCGGTCGGCGGGGCGTCTTACCGGTGCAATAGTCCGCGCGGTAGGTTCGCTCCGACTTTGTGGTAACGTGTAGCGTTGGGTGGGGAAATTGTAATGCGTACAAACCGATTCCGCCGGCTCCTGTCCGGCACCGTGCTGGCGTTGGCCGTGAGCACGCCAAGCTTTGCCGCCCCCAGCCCCGACATGATCGATTCTGCCGTGCTGGCCGTCGCCGCGCCGCCGGCAGCCGCCGCTTCCGCTCCCGACATCCGCGGCACGGTCGAGGAAAAGGCGA
This sequence comes from Pseudolabrys sp., assembly GCA_036273755.1. Classification (GTDB taxonomy): domain Bacteria; phylum Pseudomonadota; class Alphaproteobacteria; order Rhizobiales; family Xanthobacteraceae; genus Pseudolabrys. The sequence goes on along the minus strand of DASUGZ010000034.1, from coordinate 1,399 downwards.
TCGACGCACAAGTCGCCGACAGGCTGCGCGCCGTCATCACCTCCGGGCAGTTCGACAAGCGCATCGACCGCGCGCCCGAACGCGAGGCGATGGCGGCGTTCTACGCCGCGCGGAATTACGCGCCGTTCTGGCTGGCCGACGGCAAGCTGGCCCCGCGCGCCAAATCGGCGATCGCGCAATTGGGCAATGCCACGTCCGACGGTCTCGACCCGGCCGACTATCCGGTGCCCGCCTTCGGCGCCGCCACCAGCCCGGAAGCGCTGGCCGACGCCGACATCACCCTCACTTTTTCGGCGCTGATTTACGCCCGCCATCTGGCGGCCGGCCGCGTCGCGCCGGGCCGGGTGCTGGTCGAGGTCGACTACGGCGATCACACGCCGGCGCCCGCCGATATTCTGAAGAAGCTTGCCGAGGCAACCGACGCCGGCGCGGCGCTCGAAAGCTTCAACCCGCCGCATCGCGGCTTCCGGGCGCTGAAAGCAAAGCTCGCCGAATTGCTCAAGCTTACGGCGCGGCCGGAGCCGATCGAACCGCCGGCTGCAAAACCGCACAAGGGAAAGCGCGCCGAAAGTGCGCCCGGCCCGGCCCTCACCAAGTCGGCGCAGATCGAACTCGTGCGCGCCAATATGGAGCGCTGGCGCTGGCTGCCGCGCGATCTCGGCGAAACTTATGTGATGGTCAACGTGCCGGACTTCACGCTCAAGGTCGTGCACGACCACCGCGAGGAGTGGCACACCAAAATCGTCGCCGGCAAACCGCAGACGCCGACGCCGCTGCTCAGCGCGCAGATGGATAACGTGCTGGTCAATCCGTCCTGGCACGTGCCGCAATCGATCATCAAGAACGAGTATCTGCCGCGCTACGGCCGCGACCCCAACATCTTCGCCCGCATGGGTCTGGAGGTGAAGCGCAACCATGACGGCACACTGAGCGTGACGCAGCCGCCCGGCGCCGGCAACGCGCTCGGGCGCATCAAGTTCAACTTCCCCAACAAGTTCGCGGTCTATCTGCACGACACGCCGCAAAAGCAACTGTTCGCCGCCGACAAGCGCGCCTTCAGCCATGGCTGCATGCGAGTGGAGAACCCGACCAAGTTCGGCGAGGTCATGCTGCATCTGGCGATGAACGGCCCGGCGCCCGACGCGCAGCAGCTCAGCGCCCTGTTCGGCCGCGGCGAGCGCACCTTCAAGCTCGACGAGCGGCCGATGGTGCACCTCACCTACCAGACCGCCTTCGTCGATGACGACGGCAAGCTGCAACTGCGCGAGGACATCTACGGCTTCGACGAGCGCATCCGCACCATCTTGCAGGGCGACGAGCGCCGCATCGCCGACCTGGCTCCGCCCCAGGACGCCAAGCGCGGCGAGGCGAGCGCGCAGGCCAACCAGGACATTCTGCG
>DASUGZ010000033.1:0-3278 GCA_036273755.1 Pseudolabrys sp. | reverse complement strand
CGCGCACCGGCGAGGATCACCCGCGCCGCCTTGAATAGATCGGATGACAGGCCGGTGACCGAGGCGACCTCGCCCATCAGGATGAACAGAGGCAAAACCGACAGAGTATAAGCCGACCCGACGTCGAACGGTACCGTGCCGGCGAGGGCAAAGGTCGGCACGATGCCCGACATGATCGAGTTGCCGACAAGGCCGACCAGCGTGAGCGCGATCCAGACCGGCACGCGTAAGAACAGCATGACGAAAAGGGCGAGGACGCCGCACGCGCCGATTGTCGAGGGATGCATCAGATCGGCTCGGTATCGTGGCGAGGCTTGGGCGGCGGCGCCAGCAGCGCGCCAATCGCGCACAGGATGGCGCCGGCGATGCCGGCGAGGGCGACGGCCCAGAACCACCAGATGGGGACCTGTAATTCCAATTTGACTTCGCCGTAGCTGTAAGACTGCAGCGCCGGTTTGATCATGGCGTAGGCGAACAGTGCAATCGTCACGACGGTGAGCACATCGGACATGCGGATCAGCGCGACAACGACCGGGCGGCGCACTACCGAATCGATGAGGTCGATGGCGATGTTGCGTCGGAGAAAGAAGGCGGTGGACATGCCGTTGAAGACGAATAACGCCATCATCGCCTCGACGAACTCGTAGGTGCCGCGGATCGGGTTGTTGAACACGTAGCGCATGAACACATCGAGAAGCGTCGCTACCATCATGACGATGAGCGCGAGCGAGGCGACGCGCAGTTGCACCACGCGCAACCGGTCGAACAGGGTATAGGCGGTGCCGCGGGTCATCGAAGGGAACGCATTGGAATTGCGCTTAAGCCCTCCCCGGTGCGGGGGAGGGTCATGTGCAGGGTGCTCGGTCGGTCACTTCGTATAAGCGGCGAAGAATTCGCGCGCGGGTTTGCCTTCTTTTTGCAGCTTGTCGAGCGCCTGATCGACGATTGGCTTGGCCAACGCCTTCATCTTGTCGACCTCGGCCGGGGGTAGTGTAATGACCTTCAAGCCCTTTTTGGTGATTTCAAAGTTGCGCGCGAAAGCCTCGAAATCCTGCCAGTCCTTGGCGAAGCTCATGGCGCCGGCGACGCCGGCTTCCCTGTCGAGGATGGCGCGCAGATCCGGCGGCAGCGAATTGTATTTTGCCGGATTCATCACCATCGCGAAGGTGGCTGATGCCAGCGGCGGCTCGATCGCGTAGGGCGCGACGCCGGCGAGCTGGTAGGCGAAGCCCGCCTCGTGCGGGAAGCCGGCGCCGTCGGCGATGCCCTTGGCCAGCGCATCCTGCGATTCGGGCGGCGGTATCAGCATGGGCACCGCGCCCATGGCGTCGAGCAGTTGCTTGTTGGTGATCGAAGCGAAGCGAATTTTTTTGCCCTTGAAGTCGGCGACCGAATTGATCGGCACCCGCGAATAGATGACGATCGGGTTCGCCATCACCATGAACAGAATGTGCAGGCCCTGGTGCTCGGCGGCGAGGTATTTGGGCGCCAGCTCGGTCATGCGTTTGGCCATCTCCGGCAGGTTTACGCCGTCGGACGGCCACGTGAACGGCAGGTTGGCGAGCTCGGTCATCGGGTAGCGGCCCGGCGTCACGCCGTGCAGACAGAAGGCGATGTCGGTGATGCCGTTGCGCGCGGCATCAAATTGCCGGTTGGGCGGACCGACCAACTGGCCGTTCGGATAGATCTCGAACTTGAGCCGTCCGCCCGACTCCTTCTCGATCTTCTCGGTCCACTTCACCACCCACTTGTGGAAGGCGTGCACCGGCGGCACAAAGTGCGACAGCTTGAGCGTGATGACGTCCGCGGCGCGAGCGGTGCCGGCGCCCAACGCGACGGCAGCGGCCAGGGCGAGCGCGCCGGCCAGTTTGCGCAATGACATGATTGTCCTCCCTGTGGCAATTGCGGCTTCTTGCGAGCCTTTGCCCACCGATTTTTAAAGCAAAGCCAAGGGATTGTCACCCGCGCCCGGCGCCGAAATCCTGTCCGCTATGTGAATTGGTGGGTCATCCAACGATTTCGCTTAGCCGGCGACCATGGTGTTCACGAGTTCGCCGCAGCCGGCGATCTCGATGCGCACCTCGTCGCCCGCCTTGAGGAATTCGCCGCGCGGCATGCCGACGCCGGCCGGCGTGCCGGTGGCGATGACGTCGCCCGGGTAAAGCGTGAAATGGCGGCTAAGATAGGCGATCTGCTCGGCGATGCCGTGCACCAGGCGGCCGGTGTTGGAATTCTGCTTGAGCACGCCGTTGACCCAGAGCTTGATCGGCATGTCATTGGGATCGCCCACGTAAGCCGCGGGCGTGAACCACGGTCCCATGGGCGCTGCGTCCTCGAAGCATTTCTGCCCGACCCAGTCCATGCCGAAAGGCGTGCCTTCGCGCTTCATCAGATCGCGCGCCGACAGGTCGTTGACGATCAGATAGCCGGCGACGACGTCGAAGGCGTTGGCTTCCGTCACGTCGCGGGCGGTTTTGCCGATCACCACGCCGAGTTCGGCTTCCCAGTCGACCTGTTTGGAGAAGGGCGGCAGGCGCGCCGGGGTTTTGGTACCGATAATGGACGCGGCCGTGGTCTTCATGAAGAAATAGGGGTCCTTGCCTTTGACCATCGCCGGTGCCTTGCCGGTGACGCGTTTGGCGATCTCCGCCATCTCCTCCAGATGGTCCCAGTAGTTGGCGCCGGCGCAGTAGAGCGCGCCCGGATAAAGGATTGGCGCCAGCAGTTTGACGTCGGTGAGCGCCAAGCCGTCGCTGGGCTTGATCGTTTGCGCCGCGGCGGCGAGCCGGGCGTGCGATTTGTCCCAGGTGCGCAGCAGCCCAAGCACCGAGTTGGCGTCGATGCCGCCACCGGAGGGCAGCAGCGTTGTCGTCGGCACCACGCGATCGCCGACGACGAGGCCGGCTTGCGCCGCGCCGCCCTCCGCGTAACTCACCAGCCGATACTCGGACGCCATGCACAATCCTCCCTACCGTTAGGCGCTCATTGTAATGGAAATTTCAGCGAGTCTAACCCTAACTTGGCGAGCCAAGTCCCGCCTGAGCATTTGACCGCGCCCAGGTGTGGCTCAATGATTGTGCCGTTGCGACCGGCGCTCGCGGCGGCTAAGCATCCGCGCAGCCTTTCTCGCCATCAAGGAACCCAGTGCCCGCAGACAGTTCGCAAGCCTTGCCGCCGCCGCTGGCCGCGGCCATGGGTTACGCGCCCGGTGTTGTCCTGTCGGCAATCGTCGCCGCCGCTGGTTATCTCGCCGCGCCCTACGTCGCGCATGTCGCACC
>DASUGZ010000032.1:0-4283 GCA_036273755.1 Pseudolabrys sp. | reverse complement strand
TGGGTCGGGCTGCTCTACGACGACGACGCGCTCGATGCCTGCTGGCAGATGGTCAAGGGCTGGACCGCCGAAGAGCGGCAGAAACTGCGCGACACGGTGCCGCAGCGTGGCTTCCGCGCCGAGATCGGCAACCGCAATGTGCTGACGCTGGCGCAGGAAACGCTGCGGATCGCCGCGCGCACCCTGACGCGGCGTAAATATCTCGACCGCAACGGCCGCGACGAGACGCGCTACCTGCGTCCGCTCGAGGAATCGATCGCGCGCGGCATCACGCCGGCCGAGGAATTGCTGGAGAAATATTTCAACGACTGGAACGGCACGGTCGAGCCGATCTTCGAGGAGTACGCGTACTAGTTACTCCGCTGCCTGCGCCGCTTCCGACAGGTTGTCGAGCGAGGAGATGATGTGCTCGGCGAGCGCGTCGGCGAGCGAGGAGCTCTCGTGCGCGCTGCGCACCAGCCCGATGCGGCAGCTCGGCAGTTCGGGGAAACCTTCTGCGGCGGTGAGCACGCGCATGCCGGGGCGCAGGCCGGATTCGGGCAATACCGACACCGCCAGACCGGCGAGGACGGCAGCGGCGACCGCGCCGGCATTCGAGCTCGAATACAGCACGCGATAAGGACGGCTGACTTGCTCCATCCGCTCGATGGCGATGCGCCGCCACGAGCAGGTCGGCCGGCCGAGCGCCAGCGGCAGCCGCTCTTCGAGATGTGTCGGGTGCCGGTTCGACGTCACCCATAGGAGCCGCTCGCGCCGGAACGTCTCCGAGGTGCGCTTGGTCTCGCAATTGGTGACGATGGCGAGATCGATCTCGTTGGCGTCGATGCGCTCCAGCAAGTCGATGCTCGGCTCGCAGATCACGGTCAACTCGACGCCGGGATAGACGCGCGAGAAGCGCGCCATGATCTCGGGCAAATAGCGGTCGGCATAGTCGTCAGGAACGCCAAGCCTTACGCGGCCCGACAATTCGGCGTCCGAAAAAGCGGCGAGCGTCTCGACGTTGAGCTTGACGATGCGCCGCGCGTAATCGAGCAGGCGCTGGCCGTCCTCGGTGAGCTTCGAGGCGCGGCCGTCGCGCGCGAAGATCGGCCGCTCCAGCCGCTCCTCCAGCCGCTTCATCTGCATGGAGACGGCGGACTGGGTCTTGTTCACCACCTCGGCTGCCTTGGTGAAGCTGCCGGTCTCGGCGATAGCGATGAAGGTGCGCAATTGGTCGACGTCGATCAGCGCGGTCATGGCGATCCTTGGGCTCGGTCCAACATTGAGGCCGGCCAATTGGGCCAACCAGGGGAATATCACTGTTCCTGATGCTTCAGATTAAAAACATTCGTTTTACTAATCAATCCCCGCAGCGCATATAAACACGGCATCCAGCGCATGACCCCCGAAAGGGGCGACCGAACCGGACGGGTCTATGCGCTGACTAACGGAAATCGGGTGGGGGATTCGGGTGGTTCCGGCACGTGGTCGGGACGATTTTGGCGTCTCGACTGAATCGGGAATGGAGACTGAAAATGAGCGCAAATTACCCCGTTTTACCCATCGCCGGCGGCGTCTTGGCGCGCGTCTTTGCGTCGGTCCTGGCGTTTTTCACCCAGTGGCTCAGGGCAATCGCGCGCGCCCGCAAGCACCGCCGTGAAGCCAATGTGCTTGCCGGCCTCGACCGCAATATGCTGGCCGACATCGGCATCACGCGCTCCGACCTCAACGACGCCCTGTCGGGCTCGTTCTGGGAGGATCCGACCGCGCTGCTGCGCGAGCGGGCACTCGAGCGCCGCCTCTATCGCGCAACGTCCATGCGCGGGACGCATGTCGAGTACGGCTTCAGCCGGCCGCGTACCGATCGTCCGGCGCGCCACGCGGTCTAGTGGAATGAGAAAACGGCCGAGCCCTCTCGTCGGCCGCCCGATCCGGGTCTAGCGATCATCCCCTCTCGCGTCCGGATCTTGAGCGCCCGCCGGCCCCTCCGGCGGGCGCCTTCATTTTTGCAGAGAATTTCTGCGCGCATCCGGCATGAGGTGCGCTAGCATGCCGTCGGGGCCAAGGTTTGCGGCACGTTTCAAGGCCGGGCAGGCACGCGCATGCATATCCGTTGCATTCTTCTGGCCGCGCTGCTTTTGCTCACGACTGCGATCCCGACGCGGGCGCAGACCGGTTACGACCGGCGCGGCGGCGATTACGCGACTTTCCAGATCCGCAACGGCGATCCGGCGGTCTGCGCTGCGCGCTGCGAGCGCGACGCACATTGCCGCGCCTGGAGCTTCTCCTATCCGCGAACGGACAGCGCGCTTGCCACCTGCTGGCTGAAGAACCGTGTGCTGCCGCGGATGGAGGACAAATGCTGCATTTCCGGTGTGCGTGGCGCCGGCGTGATCGAACCGCGGCGCGGAGCGCTCGAATATTCGATCGATCGCTTCGGCGGCGACTATCGCAATTTCGAAATCGCGCCCGATCCCGCCGGCGCGTCCTGCAATACGGCTTGCGGCGACGACAAACGCTGCCGCGCCTGGACCTATGTACGGCCCGGCTACAACGGTCCGGCCGCGCGCTGCTATTTGAAGGACAGACTTACCCGACCGCACCATAAGCCGTGCTGTATTTCCGGCGTGGTGCGGTAGCTGCTTTCAGTGCACCGCCGAGAAAAACCGCGACAGCCGTAAGCCTTGCGGCCAGGTCCAGAGCGGGCGGTTGCGCATGCCCAGGTCCCACGAGCCGACGATGCCATCGACGCGACCGACCAGATCGTCCACCGGCAGCATGCCGACGCCGCCTTCGCGCACCGGCACGCGGCTGTCGGCGGAATTGTCGCGGTTGTCGCCCATGACGAAAATATGCCCCGGCGGTACGACGGTCTCCGAAATGTTGTCGAGCGGCTGCAGCGGCGTGAGCTTGAAGATGGTGTGGGTGCGGCCGCCGGGGAATGTTTCGATCAGCCGTTGCGCCGGCATGTGGCTGCCGTCGTCGTTTTCCGCCTGGCCGGTGCCGTCCGGCTTCAGCGCGAGAGGCTGGCCGTCGATAAAGACCTGCCCCTGGCGCAGCGCGACGCGCTCGCCCGGCAGGCCGATGACGCGCTTGACCCAGATCTGCGAGCGGTCGCCAGGCCAGCGAAACACCACGACGTCGCCGCGCTTGGGCAGGCCGCCGAAGACGCGCGACGTCATGGGCAGGTTGATGAACGACGGCAGCGAGGCCGAGCCATAACCGTAGGGGAATTTGGTCGCCAGCAGTTCATCGCCGATCAGCAGCGTCGGCTCCATCGAGCCGGACGGCACGTAAAACGGCTCCGCGATCGCGGTTTTCGCCGCCATCACGACGAGCACGATGACGGCGATATCGAAGATACTTTTGGCCCAACTGCGCCAGCCGGACTTCTGCACGTCGGTCGAAGTCATCAGGCGGTTCCTCCAACTGTGATGCGATCCATGCGCAAGCTGGGTTGTCCTACGCCAACAGGAACGCCCTGGCCGTTCTTGCCGCAGGTGCCGATGCCGGGATCGAGCGCGAAGTCGTTACCGATCATGGTGATGCGGTTCAAGTCGGTCGGGCCATTGCCGATCAGCATGGCGCCCTTGACCGGCGCGCCGACCTTGCCGTTTTCGATCTTGTAGGCCTCGGTGCACTGGAAGACGTATTTGCCCGAGGTGATATCGACCTGGCCGCCGCCGAAGCTCACTGCGTAGAGACCGTTTTTCACCGAGGCGATGATCTCGGCGGGATCGTGCTGGCCGGCGAGCATGTAAGTGTTGGTCATGCGCGGCATCGGCACGTGGGCGTGGCTTTCGCGCCGGCCGTTGCCGGTCGGCTTCATGCCCATCAGCCGCGCGTTCTGCCGGTCCTGCATGTATCCCACGAGGATTCCATCTTCGATCAGCACGGTGCGGTTGGTCGGCGTGCCTTCGTCGTCAATGGAAAGCGAACCGCGCCGTTGCTGCATGGTGCCGTCATCGACGACCGTCACGCCTTTGGCGGCGACCTGCTGACCCATCAGCCCGGCAAACGCCGACGTCTTCTTGCGGTTAAAGTCGCCTTCGAGGCCGTGGCCGACCGCCTCGTGCAGCATCACGCCGGGCCAGCCCGCGCCCATCACCACGTCCATCTCGCCCGCCGGCGCGGCCACCGCGTCGAGATTGACCAGCGCCTGGCGCACGGCTTCGTCCACCGCGTGCTGCCAAGCATGCGTCTCGATGAAACGCTGATAGCCTTCGCGCCCGCCGGCGCCGTAGCTGCCGGTTTCCTGGCGGTCGCCGTCGCCGACGACGGTCGAGACGTTGAGCCGCACCAGC
>DASUGZ010000031.1:0-14046 GCA_036273755.1 Pseudolabrys sp. | reverse complement strand
GGCCGCGGCAAGTTCGGCGCCGTCGAGCACGTAGTGCACGCCGGGCATTTTGAGCGCGGCGCGCTTGTCGATGCCCTTGATGCGCGCCGCCGCGTGCGGACAGGTGATGACCGCGACGTGCTTCATGTTGGGCAGGTCGACATCGGCGACGAACGCGCCCTTGCCGGCGACAAAGCGGCGGTCCTCGCGCACGCGGCGGTCGGCGGACACATAGCGGTGGTGCCCGGCGGTGCTCATTTGTTGACACCCCGCGGCCGGTTGACGCCGCGCATGCGCTCGGCGGCAAGCGAAATTGCTTCAACAATTTGCGCATAGCCGGTGCAGCGGCACAGATTGCCGGAAATCGCCTCGACGATGTCCTCTCGCGTCGGTTCCGGATTGTCGGCGAGCAGCGCGTGCGCGGCGAGGATCATGCCCGGCGTGCAATAGCCGCACTGCATGCCGTGGGTTTCGCAAAACGCATCTTGAATGGGCGACAATTCGCCCGGCCCCGGCGTGACGCCTTCGATGGTGATGATCGCCGAGCCCGCCGCCTGCGCGGCGAACATGAGGCAGGAGCGCACCGCCGCGCCATCGAAAAGCACCGTGCAGGCGCCGCAGACGCCGTGCTCGCAGCCGGCATGCGCGCCTTTAAGGCCGAGCACATCGCGCAAGGCGTCAAGCAGCGTGGTGCGCGGCTCGACGTCGAGCGTGTGCAGCGTGCCATTGACGTTGAGTTCAATGCGCACGGGTTTTACCCCCTTGCGCATCGGCCAATGCGTCGGCGACCGCGCGCGCCGCCAGCACGGCGGCGACGCGCCGGCGATAGGCGGCCGTGGCGTGCAGGTCGTCGAGCGCGTCGATGTCGGCGAGCGCTTCTTCGACCGCGGCGCGCACCGCTTTCGATTCGGGCGCGCCGCCGACCAACTGCCGCTCGGCGCTGTCGAGACGAATGGGATGGTCGGTCGCCGCGCCGACGCCGATGGCGATACGCTTGCATCGTCCGTCGGCAAGCTCGACCTGCGCCGCCGCCGAGACAAAAGCGAAATCGCTGCTGCGCGCGTTCACCTCATGAAAACCGGTGCCGACTTTGCCCGTCCACACCGGAAAATGGACCGCGGTGAGACAGCCGCCTTCCGGCAGGTTGGTGGTCATCGCGCCGACATGGAAGTCGCGCGCCGCAATCTCTGCCGTCTTGCCGCCGGCGCGATAGCTCAACGTGGCGTCGAGCGTCAGCGCCACCAGCGAAATCTCCGCCGCCGGGTCGGCATTGGCGAGGGAGCCGCCGACGGTGCCGCGCGCGCGCGTTGCGGCGTGGCCGATATGAGGGATCGCGCGCTTGAGCAGTGGCACCTTGGCCGTGATCAGCGCGTCGCGCTCGATGACGCATTGCCGCGTCGTCGCGCCGATGGCGACGCCGTCGCCGTCGCTGCGGATATAGGCCAGTTCGGCGATGCGGTTGATGTCGATCAGCCGGGTGGGGCGGGCGAGCCGCATCGCCATCATCGGCACCAGCGTCTGCCCGCCCGCGATGACGCGCGCGCCGTCATCGGCGGCAAGCATCGCGCAGGCTTCGTCGACGTCGCCGGCGCGGCAATACTCGAACGGTGCTGCTTTCATGAACCGCTGCGCGACCCCGGTTGTGCGACGCTGACGATGCGCGATATTGTCGACCTGTCGCCGATATGGTTAAAGTCCCTATCGCATTATCGCAACCGCAAAAAGCGCGAAGCCGAAAAGCCGCCCTGACGGCGGGCAATGAGCCGCAGCGACAGGAGACTGGTCCGGTGACCGCAGCAACCAAGCGAAAATCTGCAGGTGCCCGTCGCTCGCCGCCTGGTATTGGCGACGACGGCACCGCGCGCGCCGGCGGCGGCGTCCAGTCGATCGGCCGTGCCTTCGCCATCATCGAGGAGATCGCACGCAACCGCGACGGTATCGGCCTTGCCGAGTTGAGCAAGCGCGTCGGGCTGCATAACTCGACCACCTTCCACCTGGTAAAAACGATGGTGTCGCTCGGCTACGTGCGGCAGATGAAGGAGACCAAGCGTTACCGTATCGGCCGCCCGCTGTTTGCGCTGGCCGCGAGCGCCCTCGACGAGATCGAAATGACCAGTCTCGCCGCGCCGGTGCTCGACGAACTGGCCCGCGCGACCGGCGAGAGCGCGCACTTCTCGGTGCCCATGGGCGACGCCGTGGTGGTTTTGGCGCGCACCGGCGGGCCGGGCGCCTTCCAGCTCAACGACCGCGTCGGCGTGGTGCGCCCCGCGCACTGCACCGCGCTCGGCAAGATCATGCTCGCCGCGCTCGCGCCCGACCAGTTTGAACGTTACCTGCAACGCGCCGAGCTCAAGCCGCACACGGCAAAATCGATCACGTCGGCCGAGCGCCTGTCGCGCGAAATCGCCGAGCTGCGGCGCAGCGGGCTTGCCATCGACGACGGTGAGTTCGACGCCGAGGTGCGCTGCGCCGCGGTGCCGGTGCGCGATTTTTCCGGCCGCGCAATTGGCGCCATCGGCATCTCCGGTCCGATCTGGCGGCTGTCGATCGACGCCTTGCAGAAACGCGCGCGGGCCGTGCGCGCGGCCGCCGACCGGCTCTCGGCCGAATTCGGCTATCGCGGCGACGCACCGGTACGGGCGGCGGAATAGGCGAGGACCGACAATGACTAGGCACGCAACTTACGTCCCCCACGGCGTGATCCCGGCGGTGCTGCTGCCGTTCGAGAACGATCTCACGATCGACGAGGCGAGCTTCCGCAAACATCTGCGCGACGTGGCGGCAGTCGAGGGCTTGTCCGCCATCACCGTCAACGCGCATTCGACCGAAGTCGCCTCGTGCACGTTCGACGAACAACGCCGCGTACTCGACATTGCCCAGGACGAGGTCGGCAGCAAACTGCCGCTGGTCAACGGTATCTGGGCCGACGGCAGCGTCGAAGCCGCGCGGCTGGCGCGCATGGCGGAAGAGGGCGGCGCCTCGGCGCTTTTGGTGTTCCCGCCGGCGCCGTTCACGCTCGGGCAGAATGCGGCGATGGCGCTGGCGCATTTCAGACGTATCGCCGACGCCACCGACCTGCCGCTCATTGTCTTTCAGTATCCGCTGGCGACCGGGCAGGGCTATCCGAAGGAGACCTTGCTGCGGATGTGCGAGGAGATCCCGTCGATCCGCGCCATCAAGGACTGGATCGGCAACGTGCCGCACCATCAGTGGCACATCGACACGCTGCAGAACCTCTCGCGCCCGGTGAACGTGCTGACGACGCACTCATCGTGGCTCTTTGCCTCGCTGGTCATGGGACCGAACGGGCTGTTGTCCGGCTCCGGCAGCGTCATCGCCGATCTGCAGGCGCGGCTGTTCCGCGCCGTGCAGGCCAATGATCTGGCGGAAGCGAAAGTCCTTGCCGGGCGTATCGAGCCGACGGCGCGCGTGTTCTACGCCGATCCCTTCGTCGACATGCACAACCGCATGAAGGAAGCGCTGGTGCTGCTCGGCAAGCTGCCGCGCGCCGTGGTGCGCCCGCCGCTGGTCAAGATCGAGCGCGCCGAAATTGCGCGCATCCGTGTGGCGCTGATCGAAGCGGGGCTGCTCGATAAGAACGCGCGCGACGCGGCGTAATCACAAAATCGCAAACTCTGTATTCTTCCGGTCCGTCACCAGCATCGCCCCGGGGTAATGCGTGATGCAGAATTCGGGCCTCACGGTCGCGATCACCGATTGTGGCGTCACGCCGCAAGCCCAGAACACCGGCAGTTCATCGTCACGGACTTCAACAGCGTCGCCGTAGTCCGGCTTCATCACATCTTTGATGCCGATCAGCTCCGGCTTGCCGATATGCACCGGCGCGCCGTGGACCTGCGGGAAGCGCGTCGTGATCTGCACCGCGCGGATGGCATTTGCCGGCGTCATCGGCCGCATCGATACCACCATCGGCCCATGGAACGGACCTGCCGCGGCGGTTGGTATCGAGGTGCGGTACATCGGCACGTTGCAGCCCCGCGTGATGTGGCGCAGCTCGATGCCGTCGCTGACCAGCGCTTCCTCGAAGGAAAACGAGCAGCCGATGACGAAGCTCACCAGATCGTCGCGCCAGAATTCGCGGACGTCGGCAGGCTCGGCGGCGAGTTCGCCGTTCTTCCAGACGCGGTAACGCGACAGGTCGGTTCGGATATCGAGATCGGCCCCCAATTCAGGCACGCGCGGATCGCCCGGCGTCGACATGCCGATCAGCGGGCAGGGCTTCGGGTTGAGTTGACAGAAGCGCAGAAAGTCGCCGGCCAGGGCCTGCGGCAAAATGGCAAGATTTCCTTGCACGTAACCGGGCGCCAGCCCCGCGGTTGGCCCGCGATGGCGGTCGGTGCGGATCGCCAGCCGCGCGGCAAGCCCGCCGCCGGACGGCGGCGTTTCATCGCGATGCAGGGGGGTAACGGCGGTCATCGCGCGAAACCTAGCATTGTCCACGCCACGATTCGAGGGTGGCGGCACCACCTTGGCGCCGTATCCGACGATGTGAAGGGGCATTCCACACTATCGAAATAGCGGTTGAAACTTGCCTCAGGATCGCGTTTCCTACGGCGACATGAACCAAGAGCCCGCCAAGGGCCGCGAGGGGAGGAACTGCCGATGACGCCTCATGCCGCCGTGTTTGGGCGTGCGATGATCGAGTCTGCGACGAGGCGCGGTATTCGCGCGGGCGTTTGCGCCGCTCTTTCCTCCGAGGCTTTATCACGATGCTTCGCAGCCCGCGTGCGCGCGGGTTTTTCGATTCGAACAACCGGATCCTAGAGGGAGGACTGACAATGACTGAAAAATGGAAAGACGAAGCCTGGGCACAGGACATCTGGTACAGCGGCAAGGTCACGCGCCGCACGCTCGTCGGTTGGGGCGGCGGTGCGATCGGAGCGATGATGCTGGTGCCGGCGCCGTGGCGCGCCGCATTCGGCGCCGCCAAGCCCTACAAGATCGGCTCCGAGCAGCCGTTGTCGGGTCCGGGCGCGATCGGCGGTAAGACCGCGGTGGTCGGACTGGAGATGGCGGCCGACCGCATCAACGCCAAAGGCGGCATCAACGGCCGACCGGTCCAACTCGTCATCGTCGACGACGAATCCAAACCCGACGTCGGTCGCCGCAAGAGCCAGAAATTGGTCGAGGAAGACAATGTCGACGTCCACGTCGGCGGCTTCCTTTCGAACATCTGCCTCGCCTGCATGCCGGTCTGGCAGGAGGCGAAAATCCTCAACATGATCACGGTGTGCCTCGACACCACGCTGACCACGAGTTCATGCAACCGCTATTCCTTCCGCCTGCACGATTACGCGCCGGCGCAAGCGGTCGCGATGGGCCCGACGCTCAGCAAGATGGGCAAGAAATGGCACATCGCCTTTGCCGACTATTCGTGGGGTCAGTCGACGCGCGACGCCTATGCCGCCTCCATCAAGAAAAACGGCGGCGAGGTCGTCGGCACGACCGGCATCCCTTTGGGTACTCCAGATATGACGCCGTTCCTGTCGAAGATCTCCGGCAGCTTTGACGGCCTGTTCCTCATTTTCTTCGGCAAGGACGGCGTGACCGTGATCAACCAGGCTTACGATCTCGGTCTGTCGAAGAAGTACAAGATGGCGGGCGATGGTTCGATCACCGAACCGACCAACCTGCCGGCGCAAGGCGCCAAGGTCGACGGCTTCATCGCCATCAACCGCTACATCCCGATTTTCCAGGGACCGCTCGACACGCCGTATCACCATAAGTTTGTCGACGAAGCCAAGAAGCGCCTGATCAAGATCGATCCATCGGGTCCTGCGCCGGACAAATACGTGCAGTCGAACTACGAAGCGCTCAACGCGATGAAGATCGCGATGGAGAAGTCGAAGTTCGATAGCCCGAAAGACACCATGAAGCTGATCGAGGCGCTTGAAGGCCTCGAGGTGAAAGCCGGCGAAGACTTCCCGCAAGGCGACAAGACGCTGCGCAAGGAAGATCATCAGGCCTTCCTCACCGAGTTCATCTTCGAGGTGAAGGGCGGCAACTACAAGCTCATGGAAGCGGTACCGAAGGACAAGACCCTCGTTCCGCCGGCCTGCAAGTTCCCCGCGGCGTAAGTGAGCGGGGAAGCGGCTCTCGACACGCGCTCCCCGGCGCCAAGCCGGGGAGCGGGCTCGGTCCCTGTCCTCAGGACCGAGCAACTGACCATTCGTTTCGGCGGTCTCACGGCGCTCAGCAACGTCAACTTCGAGGTTGCGCGCGGCGAGGTGCGCGCGATCATCGGGCCGAACGGCGCCGGCAAGAGCACGTTCTTCAACTGCCTGACCGGCGTTTTGCGGCCGAGCGCGGGCCGCATCGTCTTCAACGGCGACGACGTCACCGGTCTCACCTCGGACGTCATTTCGCAAAAAGGCATGGCGCGCTCCTATCAGATCACCAACATCTTGCCGAACGCCTCGGCGCTGGAGAACGTGCGCATCGCCGCGCAGTCGCGCCGCCACGGCTGGAACCTGCTGCGCGATCACAAGGGCTTTCCCGACATCAACGAGAAAGCGGAAGCCGCGCTCGATTCGGTCGGGCTGCTGAGCAAGGCGGACGAGCTCGCCGCCAACCTCTCGCATGGCGAACAGCGCAATCTCGAGATCGGCATCGCGCTCGCCACCGAGCCGTCGCTGCTCTTACTCGATGAGCCGACCGCGGGCATGAGCGCGGCGGAGACGCACGACACCATGCAGCTGGTGCGCCGTATCGCCAAGGACGATCTGACCATCCTCATCGTCGAGCATGACATGCAGGTGGTGATGGAGCTTTGCCACCGCATCACCGTGCTGCATTATGGCGCGATCCTTGCCGACGGCACGCCGGACGAGATCCAGCGCAATCCCAAGGTGCAAGAGGTCTATCTCAAGACATGAGCGCGGCCGCCGAAAACGCAACTCCGCTGGTCCGTGTCACGGGCCTGCACACCTATTATGGCAAGAGCCATATCCTGGACGGCGTGTCGCTCGACGTCGCGCCGGGCGAAGTGGTGGGGTTGCTCGGCCGCAACGGCGTCGGCAAGTCGACGACGCTGAAAAGCATCATGGGCCTGGTGCTGCCGCGCGAGGGACAGATCCTGCTCAACGGCGTCCCCATCACGGGTCTCGCGCCGCACCAGATGGCGCGGCTCGGCATCGCCTATGTGCCGGAGGATCGCCGCATCTTCCGTCTGCTCACGGTCATGGAGAACCTGCGCACGGGGCTCGACCGCCAGGGCGTTACCGCGGAGCGGCGGGCGGCGCTGCTCGACAAGGCCTTCACTTATTTTCCGCGGCTCGCCGAGCGGCGCAGCCAGCCGGGCGGCACGCTCTCCGGCGGCGAGCAGCAGATGCTGGCGATCGCCCGCGCCATGATGCTGGAGCCCAAGATTATCCTGCTCGACGAGCCGACCGAAGGGTTGATGCCGAGCATGGTGTCGCAGATCCGCCGCATCATCGACGTGCTGCATCAGGAGGGCGTCGCCATCCTTTTGGTCGAGCAGAACGTGCCGCTCACGCTCGAGGCCAGCCAGCGCGTCTACATCATGGAGAAGGGCTGCGTGCGCCATCACTGCGCGGCTTCCGAGATCAAAGTCGACGATCCGGTCATCAAGCAGTATCTGGGGGTTTGAGCGTGGCCGAATTCTTTCAGAACATTCCGTTCGACCTGCTGCTGATCCAGACGGTCAACGGCATCGTCACCGGTCTCATCCTCGCGCTGGTCGCTTCGGGCCTGACGCTGATCTTCGGCATCATGGACGTGGTCAACTTCGCCCATGGCGAACTCTTCATGATGGGCGCCTATCTCGGCGTCGTGGTGCTGGCGACGACGGGAAACTTCTGGTTGGCGCTCATCGTCGCCACCTTGTTGATCGCCATTCTCGGCGGCGCGCTGC
The DNA here is from genome assembly GCA_036273755.1 of Pseudolabrys sp. Classification (GTDB taxonomy): domain Bacteria; phylum Pseudomonadota; class Alphaproteobacteria; order Rhizobiales; family Xanthobacteraceae; genus Pseudolabrys. The sequence goes on along the minus strand of DASUGZ010000031.1, from coordinate 6,173 downwards.
AGATTCTGACGCTGCGGCCGCTGATCGGCCGCGATCCGCTCAATACGATCCTCGCCACCTTCGGCATTTCGCTGATCCTGCAGAATTTCGCGCTGTGGGAATTCGGCCCGGTGTCGCGCAAGATCCAGGAGCCGATTGGCACCTACTTCACGCTCTTCTACCTGCAATATCCCTGGTACCGGATCGTCATCGCGGCGCTATCCGCGGCCATCATCGGCGGCTTCTGGCTGTTCCTGAAATACAGCAAGTTCGGCGTCTGGATTCGCGCCACCACGCAGGACCGGGTCATGGCGCAAGCGATGGGCATTCCGGTGCCCTGGGTCTACACCGGAGTGTTCGCCATCGGCGCCGCTATGGCCGGGGCGAGCGGCGTCTTGTTTGGCCCGCTGGGATCGGTCAACCACACCATGGGGCTCGACTGGGTGCTCAAGGCTTTCATCGTCGTCGTGGTCGGCGGCATGGGCAATCTCGGCGGTTCGATCGCCGCGGCGATCTTCATCAGTCTGCTTGAGGCCTATGCCTCGATCTGGGTGAGCCCGGCGCAGGCGGTGATCGTCTCGTTTGTCGTCTTGATCCTGACCCTGCTGTTCCGGCCGACCGGTCTGTTCGGGGTGGCCACCCGATGACCGTCGCGCCGCTCGATAGAGCCATGCCGCTCGGCAAGAGCCGCTTCAGCCATGCGACCCTGTACTGGGGCGGCTTCTGCGTGGTGATGGCGGTCCTGATCGTCGCGCCTTTGGTTCTGCCCGTGTTCTGGGCGAAGTTTCTCACCGAAATCCTGATCTGGGGCCTGCTGGCGATGTCGTCCGATCTGTTGATCGGCTACACCGGCATGGTCTCGTTCGGTCACTCGGCCTTTTTCGGCCTCGGCATGTATGGGGCGGCCGGTGCGCTGCTGCACACCAGCCCACCCAACCTGTGGCTGGCGATCCTGGCCGGCCTTGCCGGCGCGGCCGGCGCGGCATTGTTCGTCGCTTATTTCTCGACGCGGCTGCGCGATATCTATTTCGCCATCACCACGCTGATCTTCTCGCAGATTTTCTACGTCATCATCTTCACCTGGACGTCGGTTACCGGCGGCGAGAACGGCCTGATCTTCACCCGGCCGCATTTCGCCATTCCCTACCTCTTCGACATCCGCTTCAGGCCCGCTGTCATGCACTGGTTCGTGCTGGCCATGGTGGCCGGCTCGTACTTGATCCTACGCCGGATCACGCGCTCGCCGTTCGGCATGGTGCTGCAATCGATCCGCGAGAACGAGGCGCGCACCCGCGCCATCGGCTATCCGGTGCAGCGCTATAAGATCGTCTCGGTGATGCTGTCCGGCGTCTTCGCCGGGCTGGCCGGCGTGCTCTACGCCGTGCAGAACGAATTCGCCGCGCCGGACTTCGTGTTCTTCGTCACCTCGGGCGACACCGTCATCTTCAACGTGCTCGGCGGCATCGGCACGCTGGTCGGGCCGCTCGTCGGCGCCGGCTTTTTCCAATTGCTGCGCGAATTGCTCGCGCGCATCTTCGGCGAGCAGTTCCCCTACCTGATCCCGCTCGGCGTGATCTTCATCGCGATGATCATCTTCCTGCCGCAGGGGATCATGGGCTTCGCGCGGCGGTGGCTGAACCGTTGACCGGCGCGTAAACAGGCCCCACCAGGGCGGACCGGGCAGGGGCGCGAAACTTTCCGTTGTGTGACCTGCCTCATACGGGCCGTCAGACCGGACGGCCTAGCCTCGGGTCATGGAAAAAATGATCCTCCTCACCGTCCTCATCGGCGCCATTATAACAATGGCCGAATTCCCGGACGGGCTGACCGCGCGCCCGCCGGTCAAAGCGAAGGTGCGGCGCCGCCGCCGCAGCCTCGCCTGAAATCGGGCGGCTTCAGTCGCAGCGCGCCGTCATGCCGCCGTCGACCACGATCTCGGTGCCGGTGACGAAACGCGCCTCGTCGCTCGCCAGAAACAGCGCGGCGTTGGCCGTGTCGCGGCCGTCGCCCATAAAGCCCGCCGGAATGCGTGCGAGCCGCGATTTCAGCAGCGCCTCGACGTCGCCGCCGGTGCGCTGCTTGGCGAGCCGCGCCTCGACCATCGGCGTGTGCAACTGGCCCGGAACGACGGTGTTCACCCGAATGCCCTTGGCCGCGTATTGCACGGCGACGACGCGCGAGAGCTGGATGACGCCGGCTTTGGTCGACGCGTAACCGACTTGCGCCGAGCCGGTCCAGCGCAGCCCGGAGGTCGAGGCAAGATTGACGATGGCGCCCGCCTTCTGCTTCTCCATCACCGGCAGCACATGCTTGCAGGTCAGGAACACGCTCTTAAGATTGACGTCGACCTGCGCGTCAAAAGCCTCTTCCGCCATTTCCACCGGCCCGCCATGCGCCGAGCCGCCGACATTGTTGACCAGGATGTCGATGCGGCCGAAGCGGTCGAGGCAAGCCTTCACCATTGTCGCAACCGAGGCGCTGTCGGTGACGTCGCAGTGCTGCACCACGATCTCGCCGCCGGCGGCCTCAACGCGCTCGACCGTCTCCTTGACGCTGTCGAGGTTGCGGTCGACGGCGAAGATCTTGGCGCCTTCCTCGGCGAAGCGCACGCAGGTGGCGCGGCCGTTGCCCCAACCGGGACCGACGCAGCCGGCGCCGGTGACGAGGGCGATCTTGCCTTGCAGACGGCCGGTCATGGTTTGGCCTCCTTGGCCGGGCCGATCTTGCCGAAGCGGTAGAAGCGCTGCGGGTTGTCGACCAAAAGCGCCTTGAGCTCGTCCGGCGTTGGTGCGATCTGCATCAGCAGGTCGACCAGCGCGCCGTCGTCCGGAATCGGCCCGTCGAGATTGGGATGCGGGAAGTCGGTGCCCCAGACGCAGCGGTCGCCGAATTCCGCAACCAGCTTGCGCGCGAAAGGCACGGCGTCCGCATAAGGCGGGCCAAGTTGCGGATTTTGCCGGCTGGCGCGCTCGGCGCCGCTCACCTTCACCCAGAATTTCGTGTCTTCCATCAGCTTGAGCAGATTGCGGAACGGTTCCTGGTCGAGGCCGCGCGAGGCGTCGACCCGGCCCATGTGATCGATGACCACCGGCACCGGCGAGCGCTTGAGCGCTGGCGCCAGTTCGGCGATGCGATCGGCCGCCATATGGATCTGCAGATGCCAGCCGACGGCCGCGAGACGGCCGGCGAACTTGATGACGTCGTCGATCGAGGCGCCTTTGCCGAGATGCTCCATGAAATGGAAGCGCACGCCGCGGAAGCCCTGCGCGTCGCGCCGCTTGAGCTCGGCGTCAGGCACGTCGACCGGCATCAGCGCCACGCCCAGGTAAGAGCCGTCCTTGGCCGCGATGGCGTCGGCGGTCGCGGAGAGGTCGAAGCCGTGCGCGGCGCTGTGCACGATGACGCAGCGCTCGATGCCAAGAAATCTATGACGCGCAAAAAGCGTCTCCTTCGGCGCGTCGGACGGCAGGTAGCTGCCGCCATAGGGAAATTTCGCGCCCGGGCCGAAGATATGGACGTGGGCGTCGCAGGCGCCCGGCGGCAGCTTGAGCCGCGGCTTGCTCGGCGTGTTGGACCAGGACTGCGGGGCGGGCTTTTGAGCGGTGTCGGCCATGGCAACCTTCACGCGTTGGGCGCGCGCGTGCGCGCGAAGGCCGGCTCGCGTGCACTGAAGCGATTGAGCCAGTCGACCAGGCGAGGCGCGCCCGCGCGCCAGTCGACCTGTTTGCGCCAGTCGAGATAGCCGAGCGCGCAAGCCAGCCCGATGGCGACGATATCGGTTTTTTGCGCCTCCGGCGGCGCCGTCTCGAAAGCGGCAAGCCCGCGCACGATCTTGCCGCGCTGATGCGCCAGCCAACGTTCGGCCGGCGGCTCGCCGGGACGGAAGCGGGCATCGTAGACGACCAGGATCGAGGCATCGATGATGCCGTCGGCCAGCCGCGACAAAGTGAGCGCCTTGAAGCGGGCGTCGCCGCTTTTCGCCAGCAGCCGATCGCTGCCGGCGACGTCCTGCAGGAATTCGATGATGATGCCGCTGTCGTAGACCGTGCCGCCGTCGCCGCGCACAAGGCACGGCATTTTGCCGAGCGGGTTCTGTTGCCGCAGCGTATCGGTCTCGTCGAGCGGATCGGCGGATACGACCGTCACGCGATCGCCCAGGCCGAGCACGTCAACCGCCATGCGCACCTTGCGGCCGAACGGCGAGGTGAGCGAGGTGCGCAGCACGAAGGTCTCAGGCGCGGGTGCCATCAACGCATTTTACCGGGGCAGGGGAGCGGCGGCGAGGCCCTGCTACTTGGTCACCGGCACGCCGGCATCCTTGATCACCTTCGCCCACTTCTTGGTCTCGCTGTCGATGTAGGCGCGGAATTCCTCGGGCGTGTCGCCGACCAGCATCGCGCCTTGAGTCGACAACTTGGAGACCACGTCGGGATCCTTCATCGCCTCAACCGCGGCCTTGTTCAGAGTGGCGACGATCTGCGGTGGCATCTTTGCCGGACCGACCATGCCGTACCAGTTTTCCGTCTGCAGGTTGGGCATGCCGACCTCGACCGTGGTCGGCACATCCGGCGCGCTTGGCACGCGCTTGGTGGTGCCGACGGCAATCGGCTTGAGCTTGCCCGCCTTGATCTGCGGCAGCAGCACCGGCAGGTCGAGGAAGACCATCTGCACCTGCTGGCCGAGCAGGTCGTTCACCGCAGGCGCCGCGCCACGATAGGGCACATGGACGATGTCGATATGCGCGGTCAGCTTGAACAGTTCGCCGGCGAGATGCGGCAGGCTCCCGGGGCCGGAGGAGGCGAAATTGAGCTTGCCCGGCTCCTTCTTGGCCAGCGCGATCAATTCCTTCATGTTGCTGGCGGGAACGCTGGTCGCCACCACCAGCATTTCCGGCACTTTCGCGACCAGCGTGATCGGTTGGAGATCGCGCAGCGTCACGTAGGCGACCTTCTCCATGCTTGGGCTGATGGCGAGCGCGCCGGCGCTGACGACGCCGATGGTGTAGCCGTCGGGCGCGGCCTTGGCGACAAAATCGGTGCCGAGCACGCCGCCCTGGCCGCCTTTGTTGTCGATGATGATGGTCTGCTTGAGGATCGCCGACATTTTCTGCGCCACGGTGCGGGCGATGAAATCGTTCGGGCCGCCGGGCGGAAACGGTACGATCAGATGGATCGGCTTGTCCGGAAAGGTGTCGGCCGACGCCAGCGCCGGCGCGAGCAGCGCGAACAATGCAATGAACAACAGCCTGACGGCGTGCATGAGAGCCTCCCTTTCAGCCTTTTCTGTGCGCTTGTTTTGCCGCGCGATGGTGCACCCGATCGCGCCCGGCCTGAAATACTTTTACGGCATGGCTGGACGGCATCTTGCCGCCACGGCGCCTGCTTCACGCGGTCCGCGCGCCGGCCCAGGTTTTGCCGCGCACCAGTTCGCGGCAGACCTCGTGCAGCATCGCGCACGCGTCTCGCGTCGCCTTGGGCAAATGGCTGTCGCGCAGCGTGACGATGGCGACCTTGGTCGACAGCGTTGGCCGCACGATGGGATAAATCGTTAAGCGGCCGCGCGCCAGTTCGTCCTGCACCGCGGCGTAGGTCAGAATGGTATAGCCCAGGCCGTTCTCGACCATCGCCTTGGCGAAGGCAACGCTGTCGGCCTCGATCTTGATGCGCAGCCGCACGCCGTATTCGACCGCGGCATTTTCGACCAGCCGGCGGTTGGCGTGCGCCATGTTGGGCAGGATCAGCGGCAGTTCGCCAAGATCGCGAATGCGGTAGCTGGCGCGGGCTTTACGCTCCTTGAGCCGGCTTGCCGGCGGGCCGATCACCCACATGCGCTCGGTGAGAAGTGGACTGATATCAAGGGATTCCAGGTGCGGCGGGTTGTGCAGCATGGCGATGTCGAGGCGCTTGTCGACCAGCCATTCTTGCAGCGAGCTGGAGACGCCTTCGCGCATGTGCAGCGTCGCCTGCGGCCAGGCTTTCTGGAAGCGGGCGGCGAAATGAGGAATGAGGATGCGTCCGGCCGCCGGCGGCGCGCCGAGCGCGACGCGGCCGCGCTGCGGCGAGCGGTCGTCTTTGATCTCCTCGCTGGTCTGATGCACCAGTTGCGCGATCGCCTCGGCGCGCTCGAGCAGCAGCGATCCCGCCGCCGACAGGCGCACGCCGCGGCCGTGCCGCGCGAACAGCGCCACACCGAGC
>DASUGZ010000030.1:0-21322 GCA_036273755.1 Pseudolabrys sp. | reverse complement strand
CGCGAAGATCAACCATACCGGATGCAGGCCGACGCTCTCGCCGACGAGCTTGGGCGACAGCAGATTGCCCTCGAGGAACTGGCCGACCAGGAAAATACCGAGCACGATCAGGATCGAACTGTAGTCCGGCCAGAACTGCGCCACCGCGACGCCGAGCCCGAGGATCAGCCCGGTCATCGAGCCGACGTAGGGAATGAAAGTGATGATGCCGGAGAGCAAGCCGATCAAGAGGCCAAAATTGAGGCCGCTCACGGTCAGCGCTACCGCGTAGAACGAGCCGAGGATCAGGCAGACCGCCGTCTGCCCGCGCACGAAGCCCGAGATGGCGGCGTCGACCTCACGGGCGAGATGCCGCACGGTGGCGCGTTGGTTGACCGGGATCCAACTGTCGGCGGTGCGGATCATGCGATGCCAGTCGTAGATCAGATAGAACGCCACCACGGGCGTCACCACCACCAGCGAAAACAGCGACACCAACGCGCGGCCGCCCGACCACAGGGATTTCAGGAAGGCGGTCAGCCAACCCACCCCTTGCGTGGCCAGATCGCCAATCGACTTATCAGCGCTGAAGCCGGCGCCGAGAATTTTCTGGATCCAGGGCCGGCTCGGATCGCTGAGCAAGGACTGCAGGCGCGTCACGTAGCCGGGAATGTTGTCGATGAAAGACGTCAACTGGCCGCCCAGAATCGGCGCCACCAGAAGAATGACGAGCACGATCGCCATCACCACCACCGTCATGATCAGCAGCGCCGCCGCAAGGCGGTTGACGCCGAGGCGTTCCATCCGGTCGGTGAGCGGGGTGATCAAATAGGCGATTGCCGCTCCGGCAACGAAGGGCAGCAGGATTTCACTCAATAGCCACAGCATGATCACGAGTACGGCGAACATCGTCAGCCAGAACAGCACCTGCCGCTCGAAGGTGACACCCTCGCCTTTCGGCGGCGCGGCAGGCCGTCGCGGTTTGGACCGCGTGCTCACGGGCCGGTCGCCGTCGCGTTCATGTGGCGGACCCATTCGGCAACGTAAGCTGCGACCGACAGCAGGGTTAGGACGGCGACCAGGCCCATCAAGATGAAGGTCAGCATCGGCCAGTCGTAATTGAAGCCGAGCGCGCCAAGCACCACGCTGGCAAAAAGAATCTGCGCCACCGTGTTGAGCTTGGAGACGAGCAGCGGCCTGATCTTGAGCGGGTTGCCGATCACCCAGGCCAGCATGATTCCGCCGACGATGAGGATGTCGCGCGACACCACCAGGATGACCAGCCAGCGCGGGATCAGGTTGTTGATGCCGAGCGTAAGATAAATCGACACGATCAGCGCCTTGTCGGCGAGCGGGTCGAGATAGGCGCCGAGCACGGTGGTCATGCCGAAGCGCTTGGCGAGAAAGCCGTCGACGGCGTCGCTCACGCCAGCCGCCAGGAACAGCAGGAAGGCGATCCACATGGCCCCGGGCGTCGCGATCGCCCAGACCACGATCGGCACCAGCAGAATGCGCGCCAGCGTAATGAGGTTTGGAATACTCAAGGCGAACCCGGCTATGGATTTATGCGCCGGCTGGTCCCCCCGAACCGCGCCGTCGATTTCGGCGGAGTATAACGGCGCCCGGACCATTGCGCGACTTGCGTTTTCCACGTAGGACCCCCGCGTCGGAGAGCCCCATCATGGCAGAAAAGGAGCGCGGCCTCACGTACGCGCAGGCCGGCGTCGACATCGACGCGGGCAACCGGATGGTGGACTTGATCAAGCCGCTGGTGCGCGCGACCGCGCGCCCTGGCGCGGACGCCGAAATCGGCGGTTTCGGCGGGCTGTTCGACCTCAAACCGTTAGGCTTCAAGGACCCGGTGCTGGTCGCCGCCAATGACGGCGTCGGCACCAAGGTCAAGATCGCCATCGAGACCGGCCGCCACGACACCATCGGCATCGACCTCGTCGCCATGAGCGTCAACGACCTGGTGGTGCAAGGCGCCGAGCCGCTGTTCTTTCTCGACTATTATGCCACCGGCCGGCTCGAGCCGGAGGTCGGCGCCGCCGTCGTCGCCGGCATCGCGCTCGGCTGCCGCGAGGCCGGCTGCGCGCTGATCGGCGGCGAGACCGCCGAGATGCCGGGGCTCTATCAAGGCGACGACTACGACCTTGCCGGCTTTGCCGTCGGCGCGGTCGAGCGCGGCGCCATCTTGCCGCGGCCGGACATCGCCGAGGGCGACGTTATCATCGGCCTCGCCTCTTCCGGCGTGCATTCCAACGGCTATTCGCTGGTGCGCAAGGTAGTCGCGTCAAGCGGACTCAAGTGGGCCGCACCGGCGCCATTCGATGCCGCGCGTTCGCTCGGCGAAGCGATCCTGACGCCGACGCGCATCTATGTGAAATCATGCCTCGCAGCGATCCGGACGACGGGCGCGGTGAAGGGCCTCGCGCATATCACCGGCGGCGGCTTTCCCGACAATATCCCGCGCGTGCTGCCAAAAACTCTCGGCGCGCGTATCGATCTTACCAAAGTCAAGACGCCGCCGGTGTTCAAGTGGCTTGCAGCCGTTGGCGGCGTCGCGCAAAACGAAATGCTGCGCACGTTCAACTGCGGCATCGGCATGATTGTCATCGCCGCGGCAAAAGACGCCGATGGAGTGACGCGCGCCTTCACGCAGGCCGGCGAAACGGCGCAGGTCATCGGCAGTGTCGAGCGCGCCGCGGGCGGCGCGCGCGTCGCATACGACGGCAAGCTCGACCTTGGGTGAGTCATGAGCCGCAAGCGCGTCGCCGTTCTCATCTCCGGGCGCGGATCCAACATGGCGGCGCTGATCGAGGCGGCGAAGGATAAAGATTACCCCGCCGAGGTCGCGCTGGTGCTGTCGAACCGGGCGGACGCCGGCGGACTTCTGGTCGCGCAATCGGAAGGTATCGCGACCGAAGTGATCGAACACACCGCCTTCGGCAAGGACCGCGCCGCGTTCGACGCGGCAATGCAGGCGGTCCTAATTAAGCGTCGCATCGATATCGTCTGCCTCGCCGGCTTCATGCGGCTATTGACGCCGGGTTTTGTGGCGCAATGGCCGCAACGCATGCTCAACATCCACCCATCGCTGCTGCCGGCGTTCAAGGGCCTCGACACGCACAAGCGCGCCTTGGAATCCGGCGCCAACGTGCATGGCGCTACCGTGCATTTGGTCACCGCCGAACTCGACGCCGGCCCAATCATCGCGCAGGCCGCTGTTGCGGTGCGAAGCGGCGATGACGAAGCGGCGCTGGCCGGGCGCGTATTGAGCCAAGAGCACAAAATCTACCCGTTGGCCCTCAAACTGCTGGTCGAAGGGCGCGTACAGGTGGTGAACGGCCGCTGCCTGGTCGATGGCGCGCCGGTACCGGATGCCACCCAGCTCACTCCTGTCTCGTAGTGGACAGTTTCGCGCTGCAGCAACGTAAATGTGAATAAGCACGGGCGCACGGTGTTATAGACTGTCATAGCAATCGGGCGACGCCACCTATCGAGTGGCGCGACTTAACAAAGGGGAGACGCGATGAACGGCCAAGCACAAACGAAACTGATCTATCCCGGGCTTGCGGGCTTTTATGCAAAAATGTTGCCGATTGCCGCCACGCTGGTCCGCATCGTCGTCGGCATCATGTTTGTGATGCACGTGATGGGAAAATTCCACAACGGTGCAGACGCGGTGGCGGGTTATATGGGCAAGAACGGATTACATCCGGGAGCGTTCTTCGCCTACGCGGCAATGGCGCTGGAATCGATTGGCGGCGCCTGTCTGATCATCGGATTGTTCACACGCTTCTTTGCCGCGGCACTGGCCATCGAAATGCTGATCGCTCTACTCGTCGTCCATCTCCCGAAGGGTTATGCCGCGGGGGGCGGCGGCTTTGAATATGTCCTTCTGATCGGGATCGTGTGCTTCACCATCGCGATGCGCGGCGGCGGGCCCTACTCGGTCGATGCCAAGATCGGCAAGGAACTCTAAGACATCTTACGATTGCCGGAGCGCGCGCGGGCTCACCCGCGCGCGCTTTTGCGTATCCACACCTTGTTGTCGTGAACGGCGGCGCCGCCGTAGGGCGCAATCGAATCGGCGCCGGTCAGCGAATTGATGCCGCAGCCGTCGTCGTAGGCCGAATTCGGCCAGATCGATTCCGCGATCAAGACGCCGCGTCGCACGCCGGGATAAAGCTTGGCGTGCAGACGCACCTGCCCGCGCCTGTTGCCGAGCGTTACGCCGTCGCCGTCGCCGATCCCCTGCCCGGCCGCGTCGTCAGGATGGATGAACACGGTTGGCCGCTTCTCTTGCGCCAGTGACGTCGGCGTCTCATTGAAGGTCGAATTCAGGAAGCCGCGCGCCGGCGAGGTCGCCAGACGGAATGGATGCTCGGTGTCGGCCTCCTCGATCGAGGCCCAATGGTCGGGCAGCGCCGGCATGGCGGCGATCGGACCGCTTTTGTAAGGGCTGCGGAACGGCACGTTCTCCCAATCCGGCTTGAAGCGGAATTTGCCCTCCGGCCAGTTGAAGCCGTCGAGGAAATGCGACTGGCGGAACGGCGGCTGGCAGTCGATCCAGCGGTTGGCGCGCAACTCGTCGAAGGTGCCGCGCTTCGATACGCGCAGCATCTGGTCGATCAGTTCGCGCGGGCTCATGTCGAAACCGCGGTGCGTGGCCCCGACCCGTTTGGCAAGACCGCAGATGACCTCGTGATTGTTGCGGCATTCGCCCGGCGGCTCGACCAATTTGGGCCCGAGGATGAGATATTGGTGGCCGCCACCACGATAGATGTCGTCGTGCTCGAGAAACGTCGTCGCCGGCAGCACGACGTCGGCCATTTGCGCCGTCTCGGTCATGAATTGCTCGTGCACGCAAATAAAAAGGTCCTCGCGGGCAAAGCCGCGCTTGACCGTGTTCTGGTCCGGCGCGACCGATACCGGATTGGTGTTCTGGATGATCATCGCCGTGACCGGCGGCCCGCCGTGCAGCGCCTCGGCGTCGCCGGTCAGGATCGCGCCGACGCGCGACTGGTCGAGCATGCGCACCGAACGGTCCCAGACGTCGAGGCCCTCGATCAACGTCTTGTCCATCTTGTAGATGTCGGCGTTGATATGGAAGGCGCCGCCGCCTTCGAGCTGCCAGGCGCCGGTCACCGCCGGAATGCAGCTTGCAGCGTGCATATTGGCGGCGCCGTTGCGCGAGCGCGAGAAGCCGTAGCCGAGCCGGAAGAAGGCGCGCTTGCGCTCGCCGATGAGTCTCGCGAATTCCTCGATGGTCTCGACCGGCGTGCCGGTGATCGCGGAGGCCCAGGCAGGATCGCGCGTGCGCACGTGCGCTTCGAGTTCGCGCGGCGCATCGGTATATCTGTCGAGATAGGCCCAGTCCGCTTTGCCATCACGGAACAGGCAATGCATCACCGCGCAGGCCAGCGCGCCGTCGGTCCCCGGCTTCAACAGCACCGGCAGATCGGCCTGCTCCATGGTGCCGTTCATATAGACGTCGACCGCCGCGATCGTGGCGCCGCGCTCTTTGCGGGCGCGCGTGGCGTGCGTCATCACATTGACCTGGGTGCTCACCGCATTGGTGCCCCAGATCACGACCAGATCGGATTTCGCCATCTCGCGCGGATCGACGCCAGCGATGGTACCGGTGCCGGCGGCAAAGCCGGCGTAAGCGGGATTGACGCAAATCGAGGAATGGAAGCCGGAATATTTCTTGGCGTGGCGCAGCCGCTGAATGCCGTCACGCATCAGCAGGCCCATGGTGCCTGCGTAGTGATAGGGCCACACGCTCTCGGCGCCGTAGCGCCGTTCCGCCTCCAGGAATTTCTCGGCGACGAGATCGAGCGCGTCATCCCAGGAGATTTGCCGGAACCCGCCCTCGCCTTTGCCGCCGACGCGCTGCAAGGGATGTAGCAAGCGGTCCTTGTGATGCTCGCGCTCGGCGTAGCGCGCGACTTTGGCGCAGACGACGCCCAACGTGTAGTCGTTGTCCTTGGCGCCGTGCACGCGGCCGATGGTGCGCTCGTCGAGCAACTCGACATCGAGCGCGCAGGTCGAGGGGCAATCGTGCGGACAGGCGGAGAAGCCGATCCGCTTGGCGTTGTCGAGTTTGACCGCCTGGTTCATTGCGCCGGCATTATAGCCGCGTTCCGGGCGCCGCGAAGCGCCCTAGACTTCACTTTCCAGTCTGAACCGCCGCCACAGCCCGCCCACGGCCAAGACCAGCGCCGCGCCGGCTGCCGCCGATGCGTATTCCGCCATGTGCGCAACCGAAGCGCCATAAGCCTGGGTGAGATAGCCGGCCGCCACCGGGTCGGTGGCAATTACCTCGCCGGCAATCCAGCCGAGCAGCGCCGCGCCCGCCCAGACCAGGATCGGGAACCGGTCGAGCAGCGACACGATCAAAGCCGCGCCGGCGACAATCAGGGGAATGCTGATGGCAAGGCCCAGCACCAGCAGCGTCCAATCGCCGCCGGAAGCAGCGGCGATGGCGATCACATTGTCTAAGCTCATGACAATATCGGCGACGACGACGGTACGGACCGCGCGCCAGAGGTGCTCGACCGCTTCGGTCTCGGTCTTATCGGGCACATCGGGAAGCAGCAGCTTGGTCGCGATGTAGAACAGCGCCAAACCGCCGGCGATCTTGAGGTACGGCAGTAGCAGCAGCGAGGCGATCATGCCCGTGAACACGATGCGCAGCGCCGCCGCGACGCCTGCACCGATCGCCATGCCCCAGAAGCGCCGTCGCGGCGGCAGATCGCGGCAGGCGAGCGCGATCACCACGGCATTGTCGCCGGACAACAGGATGTTGATCCAGATGATCTGAATGACGGCCAGCCAGAAGGCCGGCGAACTGAACGCCGATCCGAACGAAACCAGGTTCACATCGTCACGCTAACCGATGATCTCGTTTTCGGAGAAGAATTGCGCGATCTCGCGCGCCGCCGTGTCCGCCGCGTCCGAGCCGTGCACCGAATTCTCGCCGATCGACTTGGCGTGCACCTTGCGGATGGTGCCGGCCGCGGCCTTGGCCGGGTCGGTCGCGCCCATGATCTCGCGGTACTTGGCGATGGCGTTGTCGCCCTCCAATACCTGCACCACGACCGGGCCCGACACCATGAAGTCGACCAGTTCCTTGAAGAACGGCCGCTCCTTGTGGACCGCGTAGAACTGGCGCGCCTGCGGCGGCGAAATGTGCACGCGCTTCTGCGCGACAATGCGCAGACCGGCGGCTTCGATCATGGCGTTGACGGCGCCGGTCAGGTTGCGCGCGGTGGCATCGGGCTTGATGATGGAAAAGGTGCGCTCGAGCGCCATCGGGTCATCCTTCACAAAGTTTGATCGGTGGGTTGACGGGCATTGATTGGAGATAGGATTTGGCGCGGCTTATACCGGGGGGCGCACCATGCGGCAAGGTCGCGTATTTCGCCGCGGCACGGTTATGGTGAACTGTCCGAGGGGAGCGATCACATGAAATCCCGCTACCAAATGTTCGCCGGCTACAACGCATGGTGCAACGAGCGGCTCTACGCCGCAGTTGCCGCCGTGTCCGACGCCGACTATCGCGCCGACCGCGGCGCGTTCTTCAAATCGGTGCATGGCACGCTCAACCACCTTCTGGTCGGCGACCGTATCTGGATGCGGCGTTTCACCGGCGTCGGCGAGATGCCGCCGAGCCTCGACGCCATCCTCTACGACGATTTCGAAGCCCTGCGCGCAGCGCGACGCAGCGAAGATACACTGATCAGCCGCTATGTCGCGCGCCTGAGCGATAGCGACCTGCTCGGCACACTGCGCTTCCGCACGATGGTACGGCCGCAGGATATCGAGCAGCCGCTCGCCCCCGCGCTCGATCATTTCTTCAACCACCAGGCCCACCACCGCGGCCAAGCGCATGCCCTGCTCTCGTCGATCGTCGGCAACGACGCGACGCCGAGCTTTGATCTGATCATCTACCAGCGCGAGACCGGAGTTGGCCTCAACAAGTCCGGCTGAGCGTGCTAGGCAATCTCCATTCGAGACGCCAGCCCAAGGATTGCTCATGAAGACCAATCGCGTTCATCGCATCGCCGTCGTCCCCGGCGACGGCATCGGCAAGGAAGTTATGCCCGAGGGCGTGCGCGTGCTGGAGGCCGCGGCGAAAAAATTCGGCTTCGAACTGCGGCTCGACAATTTCGATTTCGCGTCCTGCGACTACTACGAAAAGCACGGCCGCATGATGCCGGAGGATTGGAAAGACCAGATCGGCAAGCACGACGCTATTTATTTCGGCGCCGTCGGCATGCCGGACCGCGTGCCCGACCACATCTCGCTGTGGGGCTCGCTCATTCTGTTCCGCCGCGAGTTCGACCAGTACGTGAATCTCCGTCCGGTGCGGCTGATGCCCGGCGTGCCCTCGCCGCTCGCCGGCCGCAAACCCGGCGACATTGATTTCTGGGTGGTGCGCGAGAACACCGAGGGCGAATACTCCGCCATCGGCGGACGCGCCTTCCCCGGAACCGACCGCGAAGTCGTGATGCAGGAGACGATCCTTACCCGCGTCGGCGTCGACCGCGTGCTCAAGTTCGCCTTCGACCTCGCGCAGAAGACACCGAAGAAGCACCTCACCTCGGCGACCAAGTCGAACGGCATCGCCATCACCATGCCGTACTGGGACGAGCGCGTCGAAGCGATGGCGAAGAAATTCCCCGACGTGAAGTGGAACAAGTTCCACATCGACATCCTGTCCGCGCTGTTCGTGCTCAAGCCCGACACGTTCAACGTCGTCGTGGCGTCCAACCTGTTCGGCGATATCCTCTCCGACCTCGGTCCCGCCTGCACCGGCACCATCGGCATTGCGCCGTCCGGCAACATCAATCCAGAGCGCAAATTTCCGTCTGTGTTCGAGCCGGTGCACGGCTCGGCGCCGGACATCCACGGCCAGGGCATCGCTAACCCGGTCGGCCAGATATGGTCGGGCGCGATGATGTTGGAACACCTCGGCGAGCCGGAAGCGGCGAAGGCTATCGTCTCGGCTATCGAAAAGGTGCTGGCCGAACCCAAATTGCGCACCCGCGACCTGAAGGGTCCGGCGGATACCATCGCGTGCGGCAAGGCGGTCGCGGAGGCATTAGCCTAACCTCTTCCGTTCGTCCCCGCGCAAGCGGGACCCAGAGCGACAAAAACAAACGTCTTAACTGGTGGCCCTGGATTCCCGCTTGCGCGGGAACGAACGGAGTATGTGGCTTGCACGATCCGCAACACTCCTTCACAACCCGCCCGCCATGCTCGTCATCGACGACCTCACCGTCCGCATCGCCGGCCGCACGCTGTTGGAAAAAGCCTCGGCGAGCGTGCCGACGGGCGCACGGGTCGGCCTGATCGGCCGCAACGGCACCGGCAAGACCACACTGTTCGGCGTCATTGCCGGCGACGTCTCGGCCGAGGCCGGCGACGTGACGATGTCGCCGCGCTGGCGCATCGGCCGCCTGGCGCAGGAAGCGCCTAACGGGCCGGAAAGCCTCATCGAGGTGGTGCTCAAGGCGCATGGCGAGCGCACCGCTTTGCTCGCCGAAGCCGAAACCGCGCAGGAGCCGCATCGCATCGCCGAAATCCAGACTCGTCTTGCCGACATCGGCGCCCATGCCGCGCCGGCGCGCGCGGCCTCGATCCTCGCAGGCCTGGGCTTTTCCGCCGCCGACCAGCAGCGGCCGTGCGCGGAGTTTTCCGGCGGCTGGCGCATGCGCGTCGCGCTCGCCGCCACGCTGTTCGCCGAGCCGGACCTCTTGCTGCTCGACGAGCCGACCAATTATCTCGACCTCGAAGGCACGCTGTGGCTGCAGGATCATCTGGCGCGCTATCCGCACACGCTGATCGTCATCAGCCACGACCGCGACCTGCTTGACAGCGCCGTCGGTCACATCCTCGCGCTCGAACAGCGCAAGCTGACGCTCTACCGCGGCGGCTATTCGGCCTATGAGCGCCAGCGCAGCGAGCGCATGCTGCTCGACCAGAAGATGGTCAAGAAACAGGAAGCCCAGCGCAAGCACATGCAGGCTTTCGTCGACCGCTTCCGCGCCAAGGCCACGAAAGCGCGGCAGGCGCAATCGCGGCTGAAGATGCTGGCCAAGATGCAGCCGATCGCCGCGCTGGTCGCCGACGAGGTGCGGCCGATTCATTTTCCGGAGCCGGAAAAGCTGCTGTCGCCACCGATCATCGCCACTGACGACGTCGCCGTCGGCTACGACGAGCGCCCGGTGCTGTCGGGCCTGTCGCTGCGCATCGACAATGACGATCGCATCGCGCTGCTTGGCGCCAACGGCAACGGCAAATCGACGCTGGTGAAGCTTCTGGCCGGCCGGCTCGCGCCGATGCAGGGTACGGTGACGCGCGCGGCGACGCTCAAAGTCGGATATTTCGCACAGCATCAACTCGACGAACTCGACGAGGATGCCAGCCCCTACGACCACGTGCGCCCGTTGATGCCGGACGTGCCGGAATCGAAGGTGCGCGGCCGCGTCGGCGCCATCGGCTTTTCGGGCCAGACGGCCGATCATGCAGTCAGGACACTGTCCGGCGGTGAGAAGTCGCGGTTGCTACTCGGCCTGGCGACCTTCGCGGCGCCGCAGTTGATCATTCTCGACGAGCCGACCAACCATCTCGACATCGACAGCCGCGGCGCCTTGATCGAAGCGATCAACGATTTTCCCGGCGCCGTGATCCTGGTCTCGCACGACCGCTATCTGCTGGAAGCCTGCGCCGACCGGCTCTGGCTGGTCGCAGGCGGCAAGGTCGCGCCATTCGACGGCGATCTCGACGATTACCGGCGCATGGTGCTCGCCGGCGAGGGTCAAGGCGTCACCGTCGGCTCGAAGTCCTCGCCGCGCGCCGATCCAAGCGAGGTGCGCCGCGCCGCGGCCGACAAGCGGGCTCAGACCGCTCCGTTGCGCAAGCGGATTTCGCAAGCCGAAGTCCTGATCGCACAGCTCACGCGGCAACTGCACAAGCTCGACACCACGCTCGGCGACGGCGCGCTTTTTACAAGCGATCCGGCGCGCGCTGCCGAGCTGTCGAAGACCCGCACGCAAGTCGTCGCTGCTATTGCCAAGGCGGAAGAGGAATGGCTCGCCGCCAGCGCGGCGCTGGAAACGGCTTGAGCCGCGCCTACTGAACGTAAGCGCGATCGATTTCGCGGGTCGCGGTTTTCGGCTTGGCCGTCTTGGCCTTTTGTTTTTGCTTCTTGGCCGGCTTGACCGGTGTTTCCGGCACCGGCGCGCGGTCGACCACCTTCAGCCGGCCGCCATCGAAAGTGTAGATGCCCGGCCAGGTGCCGGCGAGATACGTGAGCACGACCTTGCGTTCGCCTTTGTCGCCGGCGCCGATGTTGATGTTGCCGGGCAGCCCGGCGCGCCGCACCACGTCGCATTCGGTCATGCCGAGCGCGATGCCGCCCATAACCGTCGGGGCCGCCGGTTGGCCCGGCGGGACATTCGGACTGACTGCAGCCTGAGGCATTGGCGTGCGCGCGTAGTCTCCCGCCACCGTGCCCACCGGCCGGTCGGCCGGTGGCGTTGGCGCGGCCGCCGCTTCGGGTGACGGCGCCGCCGGCGCGGTTGTCACCGCAGGCTCGCCGCAGCGGCCATCCGCGCCGACCAATTCGTTGCCATCGACCGGCCCGCGCGGGTTGAGGACGACGTTCTGCTGATCTTCGCCGGTCGCCCTTGCCCAACTCGGCTTGGCAAAGACGTCCACCGGTTTGGAAAACCACCCGCCTTCGTTGTTGTCTTCGAACAATTGTGTCGAGTTCTTGCAGCCGCCCACGGCAAGCCCGGCGGCAGCGACGACGAGCACAATCCTGGCGACGCGGTAACGCAAAACCAATCTCCCCCGGGGCGGCCGATCCGCCTGTCCTTAAAGCGTATTTTGCGCCATCACGATGGCATCGACAAGCCAAGCCCTGCCAAGGGGTTAACCACCCCAGGGAACGGCGCGTCATGGACACTAGGGCATTGGCCGATAGGCCATTGGCCTAGCCCTTAGCCTGGGCCTCAAGCCTTTTTCGTCCAGCGCCCTTGCTCGTCAGGCTGCCAATAGGTGACGTCGAAGCCTTTGGTCTTGGCATCGCTCCAGACACCGCGCGCGGCGGCAACGGCGTCGTCATCCTCGCCGTTGAAAACAAACACGATGCGCTGGTAGGCCGCGGCGTCTTGCGGCATCGGTGCGCCGTCGATCAGAAATCGCACGGTGGCCGCGTTCGGATTGCCGTCATTGACGGTGAGCAGCAGTGGCTGCGCGGCAGCCTCCTGCTCGCGCCAAGTGCCATGCGGCAGGAAGCCATCGTCGCGGTAGGTCCAGAGGTGCGCGTCGAGCGCCTCGATGCGCTCTTCGGACGAACCCTGAACAATCACCGTCCAGCCGCGCTCCAGCGATTTTTCCAGAAGCGACGGCAGCACGCCTTCGAGCTTCTGGCCTTGCAGGTGATAGAAGAGAAGTTCGGTCATAGCGCGCCTGCCGCTTTCACTTCTCGTAGTAGTCCTTCACCAGCCGGTCCAACAGCCGCACGCCCCAGCCCGAACCCCAGCTTTTGTTGATGTCGGTCTGGCGGCTATCGAAGCCGGTGCCCGCGATATCGAGATGCGCCCACGGCGTCTTGTCGGCAACGTGGCGCTGGATAAATTGCGCCGCGGTGATGGCGCCGCCCCAGCGCGAGCCGCCGGTATTCTTCATGTCGGCGAATTTGGAGTCGATCATCTTGTCGTAGGCCGGATTGAGCGGCATGCGCCAGACCAGTTCGCCGGTCGCCTCACCCGCCTTGGTCAGGCGGTCGCTGAGCGTGTCGTCGTTGGCGAACATGCCGGCGTATTCCTGGCCAAGCGCGACAATGATGGCGCCGGTCAGCGTCGCCAGATCGACCATGAATTTCGGCTTGAAACGCTTGGCCGTGTACCAGATGGCGTCGGCCAGCACGAGGCGGCCTTCGGCGTCGGTGTTGATGATCTCGATGGTCTGCCCGGACATCGAGGTGACGATGTCTCCGGGGCGCTGCGCGTTGCCGTCCGGCATGTTCTCGACGAGGCCGATGACGCCGACGGCGTTGACGCGCGCCTTGCGTGCGGCCAGCGCCTGCATCAGGCCGGTGACGCAGGCGGCGCCCGCCATATCGCCCTTCATGTCTTCCATACCGGCCGCGGGCTTGATCGAGATACCGCCAGTGTCGAAGCACACGCCCTTGCCGATGAAGGCGACCGGCGCCTCGCTGGCCTTGCCGCCGTTCCAGCGCATCACGACGATGCGGCTGTCGCGCACCGAGCCCTGGCCGACGCCGAGCAGCGCGTTCATACCGAGCTTTTTCATCGCCTTGACGTCGAGCACCTCGACCGCGACGCCGGTTTTCTTTAGCGCCAGCGCGCGGCGGGCAAATTCCTCCGGGTAGAGGACGTTGGCCGGTTCGTTAACTAGGTCGCGCGCCATCAGCACGCCGCCAGCAATCGCTTCGCGCGCCGCGTAAGCCTTGCGCACCGCGGCAACGTCGCCAACCGCCACGGTCATACTGCGCTTTGCCGGCAGTTTCTCATCGTCTTTGCGTTTGGTCTTGTAGCGGTCGAAAGCATAGGCGCGCAGCACGACGCCGAGCGCGAGTTCGGCGGTCTCGTCAGCCTTGAGCGCGCGGCCCGGCAATTCGGCGAATACCATCCCTTCGGGCGCGGCGGACGGCAGCTTGCCCATGGCGAGCCCACCGAGCTTGAGGATGTCCTTTTGCTCGAGCGCCGCTGTCTTGCCGACGCCGATCACCACCAGACGAGAAACCTTCAAACCGTCCGGGACGATCAACTCGAGCGCAGAGCCGCTTTTGCCGGTGAAGCGCTCGGCCCTGGCAGCGCGCGTTACCAGCCCGGCCGCTGGCGCGATTGCCTTGGTGGTGGCGGACCCGAATCTGAGGGCGTCGTCGCAGAACACCACGAGAACGCCGGAAGGGCCGATTCTGGCTGGGGCGGCAAAGGGGGCAAACCCAAGCTTGAGGGTATCGGACATCGGCTTTCCTCGATCCTGGAACTTGATGGCGGGGCGATCGCAGGTGCCATATGGCCCGGCCTGCGACCCTCTGAAAAGCCCCCAAATGGGCCGATTTCGAGACTTTTTGCCGCGTCCTCGGCGGCTCCGCGGCAAAATCCGGCCGGACGGGCAGATCGGTTTTCAAACCGGCTCGGGAAAGTCTGCGGACAAGGCCGCCAGTTTTTACTATTTGTTGTGCACGTTCAAAGGCTTTGCCTTTGCACGGCCACTTTGTCGATGGATCAAGGAAACCTGAAATGGGCGGGGATTAGGTTGATCGTTCCGGGCGACCGATAGGGGTATCGGGCGGCCGGTTAAGGTTTGCCGGACATTGGGGACACCGCGTCGGATGGGGTCGATCGGTCGCTATATTTTTCGCACCACGCTCGGTGCGTTCCTGGTCATTTTGGTCAGCCTGACGGCAGTGATCTGGGTCACGCAGGCCCTGCACGACATCGACATCATCACATCACAGGGTCAATCGATCCTAATCTTCGTCACCATCACCGGCATGATCATTCCGTTGCTGATCCTGGTGATCGCGCCGATCGCGCTTTTGATCGCGGTCGTGCACGTGCTCAACAAAATGTCGACCGACAGCGAAATCATCGTAATGAACGCTGCCGGCATGTCGCCGTGGGTGCTGTTCCGCGCGTTCATGGCGGCCGCCCTCGTGGTGGCGATCCTGGTTACCGCGATCAGCGCCTATTTCGCACCGAAGGGGCTGCGCTTGCTGCGCGAATGGCTCACGGAAGTGCACGCCGACGTGGTCGGCAATCTGGTGCAGCCGGGCCGCTTCGCTTCGATCGCCGGCGGCGTCACCATGCGCATCCGCGAACGGCGCAGCAACGGACAGATGCTCGGCATCTTCCTCGACGACCAGCGCGATCCGACGCAGCGCGTGACGGTGATTGCCGACGTCGGCGAAGTGATCACCAACGAAAACGGCACCTATCTCGTCCTGCAGAACGGCATGGTCCAGCGCTTCGAGGCCAAGGAGCGCGACCCGACCATGGTTGTGTTCAACCGCTACGCCTTCGACCTCTCGACGCTGATCCCGGGGCAAGCGGCGATCCAGTATTCGATCCGCGAACGCTACCTCTGGCAACTGTTGTTTCCGGATCCCGCGGACAAGCTCTACCGCGAGGAGCCGAACCAATTCCGCGCCGAGATGCACGATCGTTTGATCGCGCCGATCTACCCGCTCGCCTTCACGGTGATTGCCTTCGCCTATCTCGGCGCGCCGCGCACCAACCGGCAAAGCCGCACGATCTCCATGCTCGGCGCGGTCGGCGGCGTGGCGCTGCTGCGGTTAATCGGTTTCGTGTCCACCGTGTTCGGCGCCAGCATGCCGTGGATGCTATGGCTGCAATACGTGGCGCTCGCCGCTGCCTTCGGCGGCGGCCTCTATGTCATTCGCCGCGGTCTGATCATCGAACTGCCGGCCGCAGTCGCCAATTGGCTGGCCGCGATCAGCGAGCGCGTGATGCGGCGCGTCGCGACGTCATGAGTCTGTCATGCGAATAATCGGCGCAACGCTCGGACGCTACTTCGGCCTGCGGTTTCTCGTCGCAGTGCTGCTGGTATTCTTCGGCATTTTCGCGCTGGTTGCGTTGGTCGATTACATCGAAACGATGCGCCGCGCCAACGACATCCCGAATGTGTCGGCAGTTTTGGTAGCGAAGACATCGTTTTTTCGCGTGCCGCAGATCACCGAACGCGTCCTGCCGTTCTGCGTGCTGATCGGCACCATGGTCTGTTATCTCAATTTGTCGCGGCGGCTGGAGTTGGTGGTTGCACGCGCGGCCGGCGTGTCGGCCTGGCAATTCATTGCGCCGGCGGTGACGGTCGCATTCCTCATCGGCATCGTCGCCACCACCGCCTACAATCCGCTCTCCGCGATCATGCAGGAGCAATCGAAGCGCTACGAAGCGATGCTGTTCGGCAACAAGTCGACCGAAATGCGCGGCGGCGGTCCGTTCTGGATCAGCCAGCGCTCGAGCGAAGGACAAGCCATCATCAACGCCAAGGCGAGCCGCGATCAGGGCGTCAACCTGAGCGGCGTGACGGCTTTCGCGTTCGACAATGAAGGCCATTTCAAGCAGCGCATCGACGCCCGCGCGGCCACCCTGGAACCGGGGGTCTGGCGTCTCGACGAGGCCCGCGTCAATGAGCCGGGGAAGTTGCCGGCCACCCATGCGGTGTATCAGCTCAAGACCAGCCTGACCCCGGCGCAGGCGCGGGAAAGCTTTGCGACGCCGGAAACCGTGCCCTTCTGGGATTTGCCAGCGTATATCACGATCGCCGACCACGCAGGTCTTATTGCTGCAGGCTATAGATATCAGTTCCAGAAGCTTATTGCGCTGCCATTTTTGCTGGCAGCGATGGTTTTCCTTGCAGCATCCGTCAGTCTACGGTTCTTCCGGTTCGGCGGGGTGCAAAAGATGATTTTAAGTGGCGTTGCAGCGGGCTTTCTGCTTTATGTCTTGTCGAAAGTGACTGAAGATATGACGAAGGCCGAGCTGATGCTCCCCGTGGCAGCGGCTTGGTTGCCCGTGCTTGCGGGGGGCCTGACGGGGTTTATTGCTTTGTTGTACCAGGAGGACGGGTGATGGCGGGGCCGGTTCGCGCTCATCCATCAGTGCCGCGGCCGTCCCGCCGTAGCACCGCAAGAGTGACTGCCGTCCTTGCCGTGCTGGCTTTCGGCTGCGCGCTTGCGGTCGCGCCTGCGCTCGCCCAGCAAACCTTCCAATTCCCGCCGAGCGCACCGAAGAAGCCGAAATCCGCGGTCGCTATTGCGCGCGAAAACGCCCCGCAGCAGCAGATGCTCGTGAAGGCAGACGAGATCGACTACGACTATGCCAATCACCGCGTCTCCGCGGTCGGCAACGTGCAGATCTACTACCGCAATTCGACGCTCGAAGCCGACAAGGTGGTCTACGACCAAACCAGCAAACGGCTGCACGCGGAGGGCAACGTTCGCCTTACCGACGCCGACGGCAGGATCACCCACGGCACGATCATGGACCTGTCGGACGACTATCGCGACGGTTTCGTCGATTCGCTGCGGCTGGAATCGCCCGACCAAACTCGCATGGCGGCGGCGCGCGCCGAACGGTCGAAAGGCAACACCACCGTCTTTCATAGCGGCGTCTACACCGCCTGTGCGCCGTGCAAAGACGACCCGCGCAAGCCGCCGCTGTGGCAGGTAAAGGCCGCGCGCATCATTCACGATCAGGGCGAGAAAATGCTCTATTTCGAGGACGCGAGCCTCGAGTTCTTCGGCCAGCCGCTGGCCTATTTGCCCTATTTCTCGGCGCCGGACCCGACGGTGAAACGCAAGACCGGCGTGCTGACACCGATCATCACCTCGAGCTCCGTATACGGCGCGGCGATCGAGGTGCCCTACTACTGGGCCCTGGCGCCGGATTACGACGCCACCTTCTCGCCGATGGTTACCACGAAGCAGGGTCCGTTGCTGCAGGGTGAATTCCGTCAACGCCTGCTCACCGGCGCCTACTCGATCCGCGCCGCCGGCATCTACCAGCTCGACCGTTCCTATTTTGCCAATGCCACTCCCGGCGTGACGGCCCCAGGCGACCGCAATTTCCGCGGCAGCGTGGAGAGCGACGGCTTGTTCGCCCTCAACGACAAATGGGTGTGGGGCTGGGACGGCGTCGCGCTGACCGACAAGACGTTCTTGACCGATTACAACCCGCGCCTGTCGGCCTATCACTACACCGACACGCTCGGCTCCGCCGCCAGTTCGGGTCTTTCGCAACTGTTTCTCGCCGGCAAAGGCGACCGCAGCTATTTCGACGTCCGCTCGATCTACTACTACGGCTTCTCTACCGCCGACGTACAAACGCAGATTCCCGTTATCCATCCGGTGCTCGATTACGACTACACTTTCAATCATCCCATCATGGGTGGCGAGCTCGGCTACAACGTCAACTTCACCAGCCTGACGCGCCAACAGGCCGAATTCAACGCCATCAACCAGACCGCGCTCAGCGCCGGCACCTGCGCGAATACCGCGGACCCGGCATTCGCCACGTCCGCGAATTGTCTGCTGCGTGGCATTCCCGGCACCTACAGCCGCGTCTCTGCCGACGCGCATTGGCGCCGCACCTTTACCGATTCTCTCGGCCAGCAGTTCACGCCATTCGCATCGGTGCGCGCCGATGCCGCCGCCGTCCAGATCGACAATAACCCCGGTGTGTCCAACTACATTGCCACCGGCGACACCAATCTCGTACGCGGCATGCCCACGGTCGGCCTCGAATATCGCTTCCCCTTCATCAATGTGCAGTCCTGGGGGACGCAGACCGTCGAGCCGATCGCCCAGATCATTGCACGGCCGAACGAACCGCAAGTTGGGAAGTGGCCGAACGAGGACGCCCAAAGCCTGATCTTCGACGACACCAATTTGTTCAAGGTCGACAAGTTCTCCGGCTACGACCGCGTCGAGGGCGGCGGACGCGCCAATTACGGGCTTACCTACACCGCCCAATTCAATCAGGGCGGCGCCTTCAACGCGCTGTTCGGCCAGTCTTACAGCCTGTGGGACAACTCGTTCGCGCAGGGCGGCATTTCCAATACCGGCCTCGACAGCGGGCTCGACAGCACCCGCTCCGACTACGTAGCGCGCGCCTCGTTCCAACCGAATGCGACCTATAAATTTACCTCGCGCTTCCGGCTGGATAACGACACTTTCACCGTCAAACGGACCGAGCTCGAGGCCGCCGCGAACTTCGACCGCTGGGCCGTCAGCTTGATGTACGGCGACTATGCGGCGCAGCCCGAGATCGGCTTCCTTGACCGCCGTCAGGGCGTGCTCGGTTCGGCCTCAGTCAAGCTCGACGCCAACTGGGTTGTGCGCGGTTCGGCGCTCTACGACCTTGAATCCGAAAAATTCTCGGCGAATTCGCTTGGCCTCGCTTACGTCAATGATTGCCTAATTTTGGGCCTAAATTACATTACTAACTACAGTTACGGCACCGGCGTGCCCCAACTCAACCACACGATCATGATCCAGTTGAGCTTGCGTACGCTTGGCGATACATCGGTGAGCCAGAACGTCGGCACGAACGCGAATTCGCGATGACAACCGCGGACAACGCATCTGAGACCGCGGGCTGCGCCTGCAATGGATAACGCGATGCCGAACTTCGGCTTGAAATTTGCCTCGTTCCACGCCGGGCTTGCCGCACTGGCGCTCGCTGCCGCCTGTATCGTGCCGGCCCCTGCCGTTGCTCAGGTGGTGGTGGTCGCCAACGGCTCGCCGATCACCGCCTACGACATCGAACAACGCACAAAGCTGATGGCGACCTCGACACACAAAACGCCGACGCGCCAAGAGGTAATTCAAGAGTTGATCGACGACCGCCTCAAGATCGCCAAGGCCAAGAGCTACGGCTTCGAGGTCGGCGACACGGAGGTCGAGCAGGCGTACGACAACATGGCCAGGGCCCAACACGTCACGACGGCACAGTTTTCGCAGATGATCGAACGCAGCGGCATTGCCCCTTCCACCATCAAGGCGCGCATCCGCGCAGAGTTGACTTGGAGCCAATTGGTGCGCGGCAAGTTCAGCTCATCGCTGCAGGTCGGCGATTCCGACATCAACAACGCGTTGCGCTCGCGCAACGAATCCGACGCCGACGCCGTCGGCTACATCTACACCCTTTACCCCATCATGGTTGTGGTGCCGCAAGGCTCGCCTCCCGCCACGATTGAAGCCAAAAGGCGCGAGGCGGAAAGCCTGCGCGGGCGCTTCGCCTCGTGCAAAGATGGCTTGCCGTTCGCCCGCGCATTGCGTGACGTCGCGGTGCGCGAGCCGATCACACGCGGTTCCGGCGACTTGCCGGAACAGCTGCGCGCTGTCCTCGCCGACACGCCGGTCGGCCATCTGACTGCGCCGGATGTCACCGGACAGGGCCTGCAAATGTTCGCGCTGTGCGACAAGAAGGAAAGCAAAACCGACTCCGCACTCAAACGCGAAACGCGCCAGCAGCTGTTCGCCAAGCGTTACGACGCAGAGGCCAAGAAATACCTCGACGAGATCCGTAAACAGGCGATGATCGTATACAAAGACGCCAAATGAGCGCGCGCGGCACGTTGCCTCTGGCGTTGACCCTGGGCGAGCCGGCGGGGATCGGTCCCGATCTGACGCTGGCGATTTGGCAACGCCGCCGTGAACTCGACCTGCCTGCCTTTTATCTCATCGGCAACGTGGATTTTCTGATGGAGCGCGCCCGTGCGCTCGGGCGCGATGTGCCGTTGGCCGTCGTCGAACCGGCCGAGGCCGCCGATGCGTTTTCCCGCACGCTGCCGGTCGTGCCACTCGACCTACCGGCTACCGCCGCACCTGGCAAACCCGATGCCACGAGCGCGCCGGCGGCGATCGCCTCGATCCGCCGCGCGGTTGCTGACGTGCTGGTCGGCGCCGCCGCCGCGGTGATCACCAACCCGGTCGCCAAGAACGTGCTCTATCGCTCGGGATTTGCCGAGCCCGGTCACACCGAATTTCTCGCCAGACTCGCTGGTGAAGCGACTGGCCGCAACATCCAACCGGTCATGATGCTGTGGTCGCCGGAGCTCGCGGTGGTGCCGGTGACGATTCATTTGCCGTTGCGTGATGTCGTATCGACGCTTACCAGCGACCTCATTGTGGAGACCGGGCGGATCGTCGCACGCGACCTTAGCGCCCGTTTTGGCATCGCCCGCCCGCGGCTGGCAATCGCCGGGCTCAATCCGCATGCCGGCGAGGAAGGTGCGCTCGGCGAGGAGGATCACGCCATCGTGGCGCCGGCGGTCATGCAATTGCGCGCGGACGGCATCGACGCCGTCGGGCCGCTGCCGGCCGATACGCTGTTCCACGCCCGGGCACGGGCAAGCTACGATGTCGCGCTGTGCATGTATCACGACCAGGCGCTGATCCCGATCAAGACGCTGGCCTTCGACAATGCGGTAAACGTGACACTCGGCCTACCCTTCGTGCGCACCTCGCCCGACCACGGCACCGCCTTCGATATCGCCGGCACCGGGCGTAGCGATCCGTCGAGCCTGGCGGCAGCACTGGCGCTGGCCGCCCGGCTCTCGGCCAATTCGCCCGCCCTCGTGCCTGCAAAATAATTCATGGCGCAGATCGACGACCTGCCGCCGCTGCGCGACGTCATTCGCCGGCACGGCCTGTCGGCAAAAAAGTCGCTCGGCCAGAACTTCCTGCTCGATCTCAATCTCACTAGCCGTATCGCCCGCGCCGCCGGACCGTTGGAGGGCGTGAGCGTGCTCGAAGTCGGCCCCG
>DASUGZ010000029.1:0-13097 GCA_036273755.1 Pseudolabrys sp. | reverse complement strand
ATCACCTCGATGGCGGTGACGCAGAGCGTCAGCACCAGCGTGCCGTAGGGCTCGCCGAGGATTTCGGCGACATGGTCGGCGTGGCGCACCACGTTGAGCGCCGAGCCCATCACCGTGCCGAACAGCCAGGCGAAGACGACGGCGAGCCAGAGCGGCTCACCGAGATGCTCGTAGATGCGTTCGCCGGAATAGAAAAAGATCGCGGTGGTGGCGAGACTGAAGGCGAAGAACCATTCGGCGCGAAAGGCGACGCCGAGCGTGCCGGCCTTGGTCTTGGTGGTTCGCGAATCGCGCCGCTTTCTCGCCATGCGCCATCATAGCGTAGCGCGGGCTGATTCACCCTCCCCCCTCCGGGGGAGCAAAAGAAAGCTACTCCGCGGCTTCCAGGCGCGGCGCAGCCTTTTCCACCCGCGCGGCGCAGAACTTGAATTCCGGAATCTTGCCGAACGGATCGAGCACCGGATTGGTCAGGATATTGGCCGCCGCCTCCACGTAAGCGAAGGGAATGAACACGACGCCGTCGGGAATGGCGTCGTCCTGCCGCGTATTGAGTTCGACCTCGCCGCGCCGCGTCGTCACCTTGACCATGTCGCCCGGCTTGATGCCGAGCTTGGCAATGGTGCCGCGCGACACCGCGGCGATCGCCGCCGGCTCCAGCGCGTCGAGCACCGTGGCGCGGCGGGTCATGGCGCCGGTGTGCCAGTGCTCGAGCTGGCGGCCGGTGGTGAGAATGAACGGGAAGTCGTGGTCGGGCGTCTCCGCCGGCGGCGTCAGCTTCGCCGCCACCAATTTGGCGAAGCCGCCCGGACGCGGGAAGCCCTTGTCGAACACGACGTCCTTGCCCGGTTGGTCGATGGCGTCGGCTGGATAGGTGACGGCGCTTTCGCGCTCGACGCGCTCCCACGGGATGTTGTTCAGCGACGGCATCAGTGTCGCCATCTCTGTGTAGATTTCGCGCGGGTGCTTGTAGTCCCACTGCATGCCCATGCGCCGGCCGATCTCCTGTGTGATCCACCAGTCGGGCCTCGCGTCGCCGGGCAACGGCAGCGCCTGGCGGCCCATCTGCACCTGGCGATTGGTATTGGTGACGGTGCCGTCCTTCTCCGGCCAGGCCGAGGCCGGCAGCACGACGTCGGCATAGACGGCGGTCTCGGTGAGGAAGAGGTCCTGCACGACGAGATGCTCGAGATGAGCCAGCGCCTGGCGGGCATGATTCAGGTCAGGATCGGACATCGCCGGGTTTTCGCCGAGGACGTACATGCCCTTGATGACGTTGTCATGGATCGCCGTCATGATCTCGACGACGGTGAGACCCTTCTTCGGATCGAGTTTCGCGCCCCAAGCCTTTTCGACCTTGGCGCGGACATCGGCGTTCTCGACCGACACGTAGTCGGGGAAGAACATCGGGATGAGGCCGGCGTCGGAGGCGCCCTGCACGTTGTTCTGGCCGCGCAGCGGATGCAGGCCGGTGCCGGGACGGCCGATCTGGCCGGTGATCAGCGACAGCGCGATGAGGCAGCGCGCGTTGTCGGTGCCGTGGCTGTGCTGCGACACCCCCATGCCCCAGAAGATGATGGCGGAGTGCGCGCGCGCATAGGTGCGCGCCACCTCGCGTAGCGTGTCGGCGGGGATGCCGCAGATCGGCGCCATCTCCTCCGGCGTGAAGTCCTTGACGTGATCAGCGAGCTCGTTGAAACCCTGCACGTAAGTCTGGATGTATTGCTGGTCGTAAAGTTTTTCCGAAACGATGACGTTCAACATAGCGTTGAGCATGGCGACGTCGGCGCCGTTCTTGAACTGCATCATGCGCCAGGCGTGGCGCTTGAGCGCCTGCCCGCGCGGATCCATGACGATGAGCTTGGCGCCGCGCTTGGCCGACTGCTTGAAGAAAGTGGCGGCGACCGGGTGGTTCTCGGTCGGGTTGGCGCCGATGACGATGATGACGTCGGAATTCTTGCACTCGTTGAACGAAGCCGACACAGCGCCGGAGCCGACGCCTTCGAGCAGCGCCGCGACCGACGACGCGTGGCACAGCCGAGTGCAGTGGTCGACATTGTTGGTGCCGAAGCCGGCGCGCACCAGCTTCTGGAACAAATAGGCTTCTTCGTTTGAGCACTTGGCCGAGCCGAAGCCGGCGAGCGCCTTGGAGCCGTCGCGGTCGCGAATTGTCTTCAATCCGGCCGCCGCCTTGTCGAGGGCCTCGTCCCAGGTCGCCTCGCGGAAATGGGTCCAGGGATTGCGCGGATCGATCTGCTCATGCGGGACCTTGGGCACGCCCTCCTTGCGGATCATCGGCTTGGTCAGGCGCTGCGGGTTGCTGATGTAGTCGAAGCCGAAGCGGCCCTTGACGCAAAGCCGCTGCTGGTTCGAGGGACCGTTGCGCCCGGTCACATAGAGCAGTTTGTCGTTCTTGATCTGGTAGGTGAGCTGGCAGCCGACCCCGCAATAGGGGCACACCGAGTGCACCTCGCGGTCGGGAAATTCGGTGCGCACATTGTCTTTGTTCACCACCGTCGCCGGCATCAGCGCGCCGGTCGGGCAGGCCTGCACGCATTCGCCGCAGGCGACGCAGGTGGACGCGCCCATCGGGTCGTCGAAGTCGAACACGATCTTCTCGCTGTGGCCGCGGCCGGCCATGCCGATGACATCGTTGACCTGCACCTCGCGGCAGGCGCGGACGCAGAGATTGCACTGGATACAGGCGTCGAGATTGACCGCCATGGCGACGTGGCTGCGGTCGGGCGCCGGCATTTTCTCGCGCTCGGGGAAGCGGGCGACGTCGATGCCCATCTTGTCCGCCCAGGACCAGAACTTGGACTGCGGATCGTGCGAGGTCGCGCGCTCGGGCTGGTCGGTGACCAGAAGCTCCATCACCATCTTGCGCGCGGTTTTGGCGCGGTCGGAGACGGCTTTCACCTTCATGCCTTCGCTCGGCTTGCGGATGCAGCTCGCGGCGAGCACCCGCTCGCCCTCGATCTCAACCATGCAGGCGCGGCAATTTCCGTCGGCGCGGTAGCCGGGCTCGGGCGAATAGCACAGATGCGGGATGTCGGTGCCCAGCCGCTTGGCCACTTGCCAAATGGTCTCGCCATCGCGCGCGACGACGTCCTTGCCGTCGAGCACGAACGAAATCGTCTTCGGCCCGTCGGCCGCGCCGGACACCTTATCGGCTGGCGCCGTGTGCGCGACGCCGGGCTTGCCCTTGCCGAGGTTGTCGCCGCCCGCGGCGCCTTTCTTGTCGTGGCCGTTGCCGGCGGGTTTTTTCGTATCAGCCATGGCTCACCAAGTGCCCAATGGTTTCGACAGTTCCTCGGGGAAATATTTCAAGACGCACAGCAGCGGGTTCGGCGCGGCCTGGCCGAGGCCGCAGATCGAGGCGTCGCGCATGGCGTTCGACAATTCCGTGAGCAATGCCGCATTCCACGGGCCCTGCGCCATCAACTTGACCGCCTTTTCGGTGCCGGCGCGGCACGGCGTGCACTGGCCACAAGATTCGTCCTCGAAGAACTTCATCAAATTGAGCGCCACCGCTTTCATATCGTCCTTGTCGGACAAGATGACAACCGCGTGGGACCCGACGAAGCAACCGTATTTTTCCAAGGTTCCGAAGTCGAGCGGCTCATCGGCCATCGACGCGGGCAGGATGCCACCGGAGGCGCCGCCCGGCAGATAACCCTTGAAGGTGTGGCCGGCCTGCATGCCGCCGCAGAATTCCTCGATCAGTTCGCGCGCGGTGACGCCCGCCGGCGCCAGCACCACGCCCGGCTTCTTCACCCGGCCGGAGACCGAGAATGAGCGGAAGCCTTTGCGCTCGCGGCGGCCCTGCGCCGTCATCCAGGCCGCACCCTTCTCGATGATGTCGCGCACCCAGAACAGCGTTTCGACATTCTGCTCGAGCGTCGGCCGGCCGAACAGGCCGACCTGGGCGACGTAAGGCGGGCGGTGACGCGGCAAGCCGCGCTTGCCTTCGATCGATTCGATCATCGCCGACTCTTCGCCGCAGATATAAGCGCCGGCGCCGCGGCGCAGATGCAGCTTGGTGTGCGGCGACAGGCCGGCGTTCTCGACCTTGTCGAGTTCCTCGGACAGCATCAGGCGAAGTTCGGGATATTCGTCGCGGATATAGAGATAAGTCTCGGGTGCCTCGACCACCCAGGCGGCGATCAGCATGCCTTCGATAAAGCGGTGTGGATCGCGCTCGAGATAATAGCGGTCCTTAAACGTGCCGGGCTCGCCCTCGTCGCAATTGACCGCGAACATGCGCGGCGCGGGCTCGGCGCGCACCAGTTGCCATTTGCGCCCGGTCGGGAACCCGGCGCCGCCGAGACCGCGCAGACCGGCATCGCTGACAACCTTGATCAGGTCGTCGCGCGGGCGTTTGTCAGCGAGACAATCCTTCAACAGTCTGTAGCCGCCGGCTTTCTGATAGGCGGCAAAGCCCGCGTTCGGCCTCCAGGCCTGCGCGTGGTTTTTTGCCTTGACGTCGGCGGCGATGGTGTCGGTCGTCGCCTTGAAGGTCTGCAGATGCCCGACGGCGGCGACCGGGGCGCGGTCGCAGGCGCCCATGCACGGCGCGCGCAGGACGCGCACGTCCTTGCCGAGAATCGCCGGCAGTTTCTTCAGCAGCGTCTCCGCGCCGGCCATGGCGCAAGACAGTGAATCGCAGACGCGCACGGTAACCGCCGGAGGCGCCGGACCGTCCTTCACCACGTCGAAATGCGAATAGAAGGTGGCAACTTCGTAGACCTCGGTCTGCGCCATCTTCATCTCGGCGGCGAGCGCGGCAAGATGCGCGGCCGAGAGATGGCCGTAATGGTCCTGGATCAGATGCAAATGCTCGATGAGCAGATCGCGGCGGCGCGGCCGGTCGGTCAAAAGCGCGCGAACTTCATCGAGCGCCTGTGGATCGACCTGGCGGCCCTTGGGTGTGCGCGGCGGACGGCGGCGGCCGGTATGCGGCGGCGCCTTCACGTCCTGCTCAATTACGCTCATATCGCTCTCCCGGAACAAGAAAAGCCGTTTTGATTCCAAGGATACAAGGTCTATCCGCCAATGGGTTGATAGGTTTTCCCTATGAATTCCGTGCCGATCCTTGTAAAATCCGATTACGCTGCCAAAGGCGGGCACTGAAGTTCCCGTTTGGGCCGTCCCGGGTCAACGCACCTCAATGCAAATAGGGCACCATTGATCGAAAAGCTCGAATTTTTGCTGGCGCTGGCGCGGGAAAAGCATTTCGGCCGAGCCGCCGAAGCCTGCGGCGTAACCCAACCGACGCTATCGGCGGGGGTGAAGCAGATCGAGGACGGTTTCGGGGTGCTCCTGGTCAACCGCGGCTCCCGCTTCCAGGGCTTCACTCCAGAAGGCGAGCGCGTGCTCGACTGGGCGCGGCGCATCGTCGGCGACGCCCGCGCCATGCGCGAGGAGGTCCACGCGCTCAAGCACGGCCTGTCGGGGCGGCTGCGCATTGCCGCCATTCCGACCACGCTGGCGATGGTCGAGCGGCTGACCACGCCTTACCGCGCGCGGCATCCGAACGTTCAGTTCACCATCTACTCGCGCACGTCGATCGAAATTCTCGACCTCCTGGACAATCTCGAGATCGAGGCCGGTATCACCTATGTCGAGAACGAGCCGCTCGGCCGCGTCAACACTGTGCCGCTCTATCGCGAACGCTACCGGCTGCTCACTTCGGCTGAAGCACCGCTCGGCGACCGCGACAGCGTCACTTGGGCGGAGCTGGCGCAGGTGCCGCTGTGCCTGCTCACCCCCGACATGCAAAACCGCCGCATCATCGACCGCCTTCTCAAATCCGCCGGCAGTGAGGCGCGGACAACACTCGAATCCGATTCGATGATCCTGTTGTACTCACACGTGCGCACCGGGCGCTGGGCGAGCGTGATGCCGGCAAAGATTGCCGATGCACTGGGCTTCACCGAGACTATTCGCGCCATCCCCATCACCGAGCCCGACGCGGTGCAGACGATCGGCCTGGTCGTGCCGTCGCGCGAACCGATGACCCCCATTACCGCGGCACTGGTCGCCGAAGCCCGTCGCGTCGCAGTATCGTTGGACGATTGACTGCAGCGCGGACCCATTAGGCTTTAGTCTTATAAGCGCACTACAACTGGTCTCGTGCCCGGAACTTGCTCGGACTTATTGATTGTAATCAAAGTTTCTAAGGATCATCGTCGTTCGCTATTGCGTTATGTGAATTTCCTATCGGGCCATAGGAACACTTTTATTGATTCACGCAATGCCCATCCGCAGTCTGCAAAAAGCAGATTCTGGGAGGCAACTCGTTGTCCAGCGGTCTGTCAGAAAAAATAAACATTAGGGGAGAGCGACCAAATGAAATCCTTATCCTTCCTCGACCGCAGTCGGACGGTTGCCGAGCCAGGATTCAGCCGGTGGCTGGTGCCGCCGGCGGCGCTGTGCGTGCATCTCTGCATCGGCCAGGCCTACGCGTTCAGCGTCTTCAATCTGCCGATGACAAGATTGGTCGGCATTTCGCAATCGGCGCCGACCGATTGGAAGCTGACCGAACTCGGCTGGATTTTCTCCATCGCGATCTTCTTCCTCGGCGTGTCGTCGGCGGTGTTCGGCCGTTGGGTCGAGGAAGGCGGCCCACGCCGCGCCATGTTCGCTGCGGCTTTGTGCTGGGCCGGCGGCTTCTTCGTCTCGGCGATCGGCGTCTACATTCATAATCTCTGGTTGATCTATCTCGGCTACGGCGTGCTCGGCGGCATCGCGCTCGGCATCGGCTACATCTCGCCGGTGTCGACGCTGATCAAATGGTTCCCCGATCGTCCTGGCATGGCGACCGGCATGGCCATCATGGGCTTCGGCGGCGGCGCCTTCATCGCAGCCCCGCTGTCGGTCTGGCTGATGGGCAAGTTCAACAGCGCCACGCATGTCGGCGTTGCCGAGACTTTCATCATCCTCGGCGTCGTCTATTTCTTCTTCATGATGGTCGGCGCGGCCATCGTTCGGGTGCCGGCCCCAGGCTGGAAACCCGCGGGCTACACCGCGCCGACAACGGCGCAGAAGCTGATCACCAAGAACGATGTCTTCGTCTATGACGCGCTGAAGACGCCGCAGTTCTGGCTGATCTGGTGGATCCTTTGCCTCAACGTGACCGCCGGCATCGGCGTGCTCGGCCAGGCCTCTGCCATGAGCCAGGAAATGTTCCCCGGCCACATCACACCGCTCGCCGCTGCGGGCTTCGTCGGTCTGATGAGCTTGTTCAATATGGGCGGCCGCTTCTTCTGGGCGTCCACGTCGGACTATATCGGCCGGCGCAACACCTACTTCGTGTTCATGGTGCTCGGCTTCGTGATGTACTGCACCGTGCCCTATACCGGCTCGATCGGCAGCGTCGCGGCGTTCGTGATCGCGTTCCTGATCATCATCTCGATGTACGGCGGCGGCTTCTCGACCGTTCCGGCCTATCTGAGGGATATGTTCGGCACGCGCTATGTCGGCGCCATCCACGGCTTGCTGCTGACAGCATGGTCGATGGCGGGCATCTTCGGTCCGGTGATCGTCAACTATCTTCGTGAGTACAACATCGCTCATAATGTGCCGAAGGCGCAGGCTTACAACAACGCCATGTACATCATGGCAGGGCTGTTGGTCATCGGCTTCGTTTGCAATCTGCTCGTCAAAGCCGTGCATCACCGCTTCCACATGAAGCTCGACCATGAAGCCGAGCGCGCGCAAGCGGTAGTCGCCGCCGCGGGCGAACCGGCCGGCGCATAAGGGAGGATAGAAAGATGGCTAACACTCATCCAGGACAGGTCAGCTCGATGACCGTCAAACTGGTGCTCGCCTGGGGCTTCGTCGGAATCCCGTTGACGTTGGGCGTCATCCAGACGCTCCTCAATGCGATGAAGCTGTTCCAGTAGAGCTAACGCGTGACGCGGGCGCCGCTTCTCCTTCACACGGGACGCGGCGCCCGTTTGCATTTCCGGGGCGAAGTCCGATGCGGCACTATGTCTATGGCACGGTGCGCGAAACCAGGCGCAGCGCGATCTATGCGATCCGCGTCAAAGGCGACGCGGTCGATCCAATCGAGGCCGACGAGATCGCCGAGTTGATGCGCGACAAGATGCTGGCGCGCGGCGAATCCGCCGCCGACGTGGTGGTCGTGACCGGCGATGATAAGGCGACGCTGCGCCTTTACGGCGCGCCGCACGCGGTCGCGCGCGTCCGCTCGGCGATGTTCAATGCGGCCATCGGCTGGGCGCCCATCGACCTCGATTAGCCGGACGTGCGAGGCCAGTCCGCACACCTGTCAGCGCGTCTTGCAAACCGAACAACTTAAAATAGCATGTGTCCCCCGGATGGCTAAATCAGGAGGGCGACATGCCGATCACGAGTCAGGGATGGGAGTTCCACGTGCAGCGGCTGGGGCTGCACAAACGCGGCCAAGATGAGCGTACCTATGGCTCGTACGAGGTTTTTATCAATGGCGTTTCAGCGGCGCAAAGCGATCCGTTGTTGAAAGGAAATATTTGCGAAACTATCGGCCCTGGCAGCAATGACCATAAGGGCGTGCGAATCGCACCAGGCCGCTATCAGCTCACCACGCAATTCGGCGCCCGCTACGAGACAATCGGATTTTCCACCAGCACGACGATCGCCGCCGATCCGCTGATGCCCGGCGTCGCGCTGACCGGAACCGGCAACCGCAGCGCAATTCTGATTCATCCCGGTCATCCGGCGAAAGTTGGCGCCGTTCCGCCGGTGGCCTACATCTCAAGCATCGGCTGTTTCAATCCGACCCAAGCGCTGACGCGCAACGACGACATCAATTTCTTCGAATCGCGCCTGCGGGTGATCGCGCTGATCAACAGCCTGACGGCGTTCGCTCCGGCCGCCTTTCACAAGGCGAATGGACAACCCATCCGGGCCAATACCAATATCGGAGGCGCTTTTGCCGTAGTCGACGGCGAACCGATGAATTTCCTGGATGACGACGCGCCCGCCGTCGCGTGACGGCAAGGCACGGCGTGCCGCCGGAAACGCGGCCCTAGACTGATTCGACGTGCGACGAGCGGGCGCGCACGCCGCGTTCGGCCGCCCGTTTCTTCTTCGGCGGCGCAGCCGGCTTGCCCGAGCCGGACTGCGCCCGATCGAGAAGCTTGCGCAGTTCCAGGCGCTTGGTGAAAAACTTGACGATATTTTGCGCCGCCCCTTGCTCGAGCTTCTTGTATCGCTCGAAGGCAAGCGCAAGGTCGTCGTCCGACAAGTCGCGCTTGGCGGCCTGCATCAGCGCGAGTTCGCGCGCCGTCGTCCACGAGCAGCCGGCCGCCTTGGCCAGAATCAGCACCATGTCTTCGCGCTGGTCGAGCAGCGCGCGCTCGACGAGATCGACCGGGAAGCTACCGAGCTTGGACAAAGCCACCACCGCCTTCTCGAACTCCTGCGCATGGGCGGGGCTGTGGACATTGACCTCCATCACCGGGTTGAGCCTGAAGCGGAAGAAAGCATCGCGAGTGGCGGCGACGTGCTGCGGCGAGGCCGCACGCACCTCGTGCTGGATTGTGG
Source organism: Pseudolabrys sp. (assembly GCA_036273755.1). Lineage (GTDB taxonomy): Bacteria > Pseudomonadota > Alphaproteobacteria > Rhizobiales > Xanthobacteraceae > Pseudolabrys. Next base: position 3,548 of record DASUGZ010000029.1, on the reverse strand, counting down.
TCGCGACATCGTCAACCGCATCGCGGACCGCCGCCGCGGCGCCCGGATTGGCGGCGAGCAGCTTGGCGCGCACCGACGCGGACGCGCTCTCGAGCAGCTTGAGAAAATGCTGGCGCGGGACATCGCCGCGCTGAACCAGGGCCGCCATCAGCTTGCGGTCATAGCGGGCACGGTTGGTGAGCCGGCCGTAGCCGGCGAGCGAGAAGTGCGCGCCGGTGTTGCGCGCGACCTTGTGCACGACGCGGTGATCGCCGCGTTCGACCAGGACGTCGGTGACGGCTTCGCTCAGCTTCAGGCGCTGGGCGATGGCGAGAAGGTGCTCCTGGCTCTTGGTGCTGGCGTTCTCCACCAGATCGGCGTCGCTGAGATGCTCGGACCGGCTCAGCACCGGCCCGGCAACCTTGATTTCGTCATCGAAGGCGAGCGACCGGATCAATTTGGGCGGCGCCTTTTTGGCATCGGCGAGCTGATTGGCGAGCCGGGCCCGCGCCTTGACCTCGATATCGGCGGAAAGCTGCTGCAGCACGTCGTCGAACAAGGCAATCTGCTGGTCGGAATAGCCGCGCGACCCGGCCATGAACAGGTCGGTGACGCGCTGCAGGATGCGCAGACGCTGTTTGACGTCGCCAGTCGCGACCGTGCCGACAAGTTCGTCAATGATGGGCTGGGTAGCAGCAAATGCGGTATCGGCCATGGCGCGCACAACGACTGCAACTGTGGACTACAGACGACACTGTGGCACCAATTTAAGAAGAACCATTGCTGGAACCCTGCCAAAATTTGACGAAAACTGTAACGATGTTCTTTACCGGCGCTTAACCAACGCCGGCCACCGGCAGAAATTGCGGGAAGATCTCCTCTCCCCGTGTGGACGGGGAGAGGAAAAAGGCTACGCCACCTGCACCTCGAGGTGCTTGAACATGGCGCGTTTGGCTTCGTCGTCGAATTCGGCCTTGAACTTGTGCTTGGTCCGCAATTCGTTGGCGCGCGCCGCCGCCGGGCGCGCCGAGACCTCGTCGACCAGCCGCTTCAGGTTGGGAAACTTGGCCCAGAATTCTTCGCCGAGCGCATTCGGAATAAGCCGCGCCCAGCCCCATACCGCCATGTCGACGATCCCATAAGCGTCGCCGACCATGTATTTCTGCTTGGCGAGGCGCGCCTCGAGAATGCCGAAGTGGCGCTGCGCCTCGTACATGTAGCGGTTGATGGCGTAAGGGATCTTCTCCGGCGCGTATGCGCGGAAATGCACCGATTGTCCGGCGAAGGGCCCGACACCGGAGGCGACGAACATCAGCCAGGACAGCAATTCGCCGCGCGATTTATCGCCCTTCGCCGGCAGGAATTTTCCGGTCTTCTCGGCGAGGTAGAGCAAGATGGCGTTGGAATCGAACACCACCGCATCGCCATCGACGATCGCCGGCACCTTGGCGTTGGGATTGATCGCCAGATATTCCGGCGTGTGCTGCTCGCTCTTGCGGGTGTCGACCGGGATGGCTTCGTATTGCAGTCCCATCTCCTCGAGACATAGCGCCACCTTCATCGGGTTCGGCGCGCCGGAGTAGTAGAATTTGATCATGTCTTCCCCCTACGTTGATGTTGAACCGTCATCCTGAGGTGCGGGTAAAGCAGCGCTGCGCGCCGAGCGCCTCAGGGTGACGGGATTGAAAGCTAGAACAGCCCGACGATCTTGCCGTCCTTGACGTCGATGGCGTCGGCTGACGGCACCTTGGGCAGGCCGGGCATGGTCATGATCTCGCCGCAGATCGCCACCACGAACTCGGCGCCGGCGGAGAGTCTCACCTCGCGCACCGGAATATTGAAGCCGGTCGGCGCGCCCTTGGAATCTGGGTTGGTCGAGAACGAGTACTGCGTCTTGGCGACGCAGATCGGCAACTTGCCGTAACCCATTTCTTCCCAGGCCTTAAGCTGGTCCTTGACCGACTTGTCGGCGGTGGCGTCGTCGGCGCGGTAGAGCTCCTTGGCGATGGTGCGCACCTTGTCAAACAGCGGCATGTCGTCGGGATAGAGCAGCTTGAGGTTCGCCTTGCCCTCGTCGATGACCTTGACCACGGCCTGGGCGACGTTGGCGGCGCCCTCGCCGCCCATGGCCCAATGGTCGGCGGTCAGCGCCTGCACACCCATGGCTTTGCATTTCTCCTCGACCAGTTTGGTCTCGGCCTCGGTGTCGGCGGAGAAACGGTTGATCGAAACCACCGCCGGCAAGCCGAACTTCTTCACGTTCTCGATGTGGCGCTGCAGATTGGCCATGCCGGCTTCCAGCGCCTTGAGGTTCTCGTTCTTGAGGTCTTCCTTCTTGACGCCGCCGTGCATCTTCAGCGCACGGATGGTGGCGACAACGACGACACAGTCGGGCTTGAGGCCGGCCTTGCGGCATTTGATGTCGAGGAATTTCTCCATGCCGAGATCGGCGCCGAAACCGGCTTCGGTGACGACGTAGTCGGCGAGCTTGAGCGCGGTGGTGGTCGCGACCACCGAGTTGCAGCCATGCGCGATGTTGGCGAAGGGGCCGCCGTGGATGAAGGCCGGCGTGCCTTCGAGCGTCTGCACCAGATTGGGCGCCAGCGCCTCCTTGAGCAGCGCCGTCATCGCGCCATGGGCCTTGAGGTCCTTGGCGCGCACCGGCTTACGCTCGCGCGTATAGGCGACGATGATATTGCCGAGCCGCTCCTTGAGATCGTCCAGATTCTTGGCAAGGCAGAAAATCGCCATCACTTCCGAGGCCACCGTGATGTCGAACCCAGCTTCGCGCGGGTAGCCATTGGCGACCCCGCCAAGCGAGCAGACGATCTCGCGCAGCGCGCGGTCGTTCATGTCCATGACGCGGCGCCAGGTGACGCGGCGCGAGTCGATGCCGAGCGCGTTGCCCCAGTAGATATGGTTGTCGATCAGCGCCGAGAGAAGATTGTGGGCCGAGGTGATGGCGTGAAAGTCGCCGGTGAAATGGAGGTTGATGTCCTCCATCGGGATCACCTGGGCGTAACCGCCGCCGGCGGCCCCGCCTTTCATGCCGAACGACGGCCCGAGCGACGGCTCGCGCAGGCACAGCATCGCCTTCTTGCCGATATGATTGAGTGCGTCGGTCAGGCCGACCGTCGTCGTGGTCTTGCCCTCGCCCGCCGTGGTCGGCGAGATTGCGGTAACGAGGATCAACTTGCCGTTCTTCTTGTCCTTGAGCGACTTGACGTAGTCCATCGACACCTTGGCCTTGTAATGGCCATAGGGATCAAGATTCTCCGCGGCAATGCCGAGCCTTTCCTTCGCCAGTTCAATGATGTTGCGCTTCTTGGCGGACTGCGAGATTTCAATGTCGGATTTCGGTTTCTGATGTTGCGAGGCGGGCATGGGATGTTTTTCCGTTTATTGTTCGCGCGATGAATCGGCGATTTTGAAGTTTGGCTTGGCGGGAATCAGGTGAACCGCGCGCCCGCGGCGAGCTTAGCGGTGGCGGCGAATTCGCCGGCGTCGATCTTCTTGCCGGCGTCGGGTTGAACGCGGGTGACCTTGAAGCGCCCATCGGCGCAAACCAC
>DASUGZ010000028.1:0-13549 GCA_036273755.1 Pseudolabrys sp. | reverse complement strand
GTGCATGTGCCGTACCGCGGCGGAGCCCCGGCCATCCAGGATCTGATCGCCGGTCATGTCGACATCATGTTCGAAAGCCTGCAGTCGATCGCGCCGCTGGCGCACGCCGGCAAGGTGCATGCGCTGGCGGTGAGCGGCGCCGCGCGCTCGCCGGCCTTTCCCGATTTGCCGACCGTCGGCGAGAGCGTGCCCGGCTATCTGGCGCCGACCTGGACCGGGGTGATCGCGCCGGCCGGCGTGCCACGCCCGATCGTCGACAAGCTCAACAAAGCGGTCAACGACGCCCTGGTCTCGGCTTCGTTCAAGGTGAAGTTCTCCGTCATCGGCGACGAGCCCGCCGGCGGCACGCCGGAGGATTTCGCCGCCACCATCAAGGCGGATTCCGCCAAATGGGGCGAGGTCATCAAGCGCGCCGGCATCAAGTTCGAGTGAGAAACGAATACGCGCGCCGGTTTCCCTTCCCGATGAGGTCGGCTAGCATCGCAGTGGATACTTACCAGGAGGCGACACAATGACCGCCGGCCCGCTTGCCACATTTATCATTTTGCTGCTGATCGGCATTGCCGCGGCAATCCTGTTCGACCGCTACGTCGGCAGCAGCTGGTTCTCGCGCCAGGTGTCGAGCGGCCAGCGCCGGCTGATCACCAGCTCGCTGGTCGGGATTGCCGGCTCGTTCATCGGCTTCCACCTGTTCGCTCTGCTCGGCATCATCATTGCCGGCGAACTCGGCCTTTTCATCGGCGCCATCATCGGCGCCGCCGCCGTACTGTATTTCTGGCGGCAGATGCGTTGATCGCGGCCACAGAGACAGATTGATGAGCTACCAGAATATCCTCGTCGAAACCAAGGGCCGCGTCGGCGTCATCCGGTTCAATCGGCCGCAGGCGCTCAACGCGCTCAACGCCGTGCTGATCAAGGAATTGATCGCGGCGGTCGATAGCTTCGACGCGGATCCGAACATCGGCTGCATTCTCATCACTGGCAACGAGAAGGCTTTTGCGGCCGGCGCCGACATCAAGGAGATGGCGGACAAGCCGTACATGGACGTCTTTCTCAAGGATTTTGGCGCCAACGAAGACGCCATCGCGCGGACCCGCAAGCCGACGGTCGCCGCCGTGGCAGGCTTCGCGCTCGGCGGCGGCTGCGAATATGCCATGCAGTGCGACGTGATCATCGCTGCCGACAACGCCAAGTTCGGTCAGCCGGAGATCAAGCTCGGCGTCATCCCGGGCTATGGCGGCACGCAGCGGCTGACCCGCGCGGTCGGCAAGGCCAAAGCGATGGACATGATCCTGACCGGCCGCATGATGGATGCGGCCGAGGCCGAGCGCGCCGGCCTCGTCGCGCGCGTCGTGCCGGCCGCCAACCTGATGGACGAGGCGATGAAAGTGGCCGAGACCATCGCTTCGATGTCGCTGCCGTCGGTGATATCCGCCAAAGAGGCCGTCAACCGCGCCTTCGAGGCGTCGCTGCAAGAAGGCGTGCTGTTCGAGCGGCGCGTCTTCCAGGCGCTGTTTGCCACCGACGATCAAAAGGAAGGCATGAAGGCCTTCGTCGAAAAGCGAAAGCCGGTGTGGAAGAATAAGTAGGATTTGCCGCGAACTGCACTGCGCCCGGGACAAGTAGGTCCTGCTTATTTCCTCACGCAGATGACGCGGACCACTGCGGCCTTGGCGTCGGCGATGGGGGCCGTGGCTGGTGCGACGTTCTGCGTGGCGAGAAAGGTCCGGATGGTTGCGGCCGAAACGAGTCGCACCGGCGGCGCCGCGGCGTCGACACTGGCAAGCACCGCGCCGCGCATTTCCATCATGCCCAGCACATGGCCATGCGGGTCGAGCACTGCGGCGCCCGAGAAACCGGCCATCGGCACCGGCTGGCGCAATTCGATCGCTGAGCCGCCGGCTAGGCGCGCCTTCACCTCGGTCAGCTTGCGGCCGCTGTCCTGCCCGCGCGGCTCGGGAGTGCCGATCAGCGTCAGTTCGCCTGCCTTCGGCGCATCCTGCGCCAGCGCCAGCGGCGCAATCTTGTGCGCGCCATAGACGCGCAGCAGGGCGAGGCCATGCGCATCGTCGGTGGCGACGCGGTCCACATCGCCGAGCCCGGGGACCACGATCACCTGACAGCCCTGCGTCAGCCTGAGATCGGTGATGACGTGGCCTTGCGCGCTCACCACCAAGCCATTGCCGTATTCCACCGGCTTTGCCAGTGCGGCAAAAGGCGCGCTGCGCTCGGGGAACGGTGAGAATGCCGCTGCCATCGCCGCCGTCACCGGCTCGACGATGGTCTCCATCATCTGGTCGTAGAGTACGGTGTAACCGCGGATCTCGCCGTCGCGCAGCTTGGCGCGCACCGCGAACATCTTCAGCCCCTGCATGCCGGAGATGAAGAAGCCGTCGTCGTGCAGCGCGCTCGACTCGACCCGGCGCGTGTGCGGTTCCCTCTTCTCCTGTTCGAACAGGGATGCCAGCGTGATGGCCGGCGGCTTGTAGCGGAAGGTCTCGACCTGCACCTCGCCATGCTTCGACGACCAGCGCGTGCCGTGCGCGACATCGTGGGCATGCGGCACCAGCTTGGTCGGCAGGCCGATGCGCATGCCGGTCGCCGGATCGACCACGACAGTCCAACCGAATTCGGTTTCGTGTGCGGTGGCGGCGGCGACCAGATCGCCGCGCTCGGACGTTGTCAGCACGCCGGTGACCTTGGCCTTGTGACGTTTTTGGAAATTCTTGATCGCGGCGAGCACGGGCTCGTCGCCTCCTGCTGAGCCGGTGAAGTCGCCCGACCATGACAACGCGGCCAGGATTTTCTGCCGCTCGTCCGGCGGAATACCGGCGAGTGCGTCGCTCGACGGCGGCGCTTTGGTATCCTCGGGCTTCGGCGCGACCGGCGTGACTGCCGCGGTCTTGGCCGGTCTTGCTTCAGTGGCTTTTGGCTCGGGCGCTTTGGCGTCGACCGGCCGCGGCTGCGGCAGCTTCGGTGCGACCGCGGGAGCCGCCGCCACTTTGGCTTTATCTCTGTCCGCGCGCGCCGTCTTATTGGCTTCGGCGGGAGCCTTGGCGTCGCCCGGCTTCACGGCGGCCGCCTTGTGGCGGAGTTGTTTCTTCGCCGGCTGGGCGTCCGGTTGTTTGGGCGCCGGGATGATGCCGGGCGACTCCTGCGCCGGCGCCGGCGCCGGCGCAGCGCCAAGCAAGAGCGCGAGCATCGTCAGGAGCGGGCCGTAACGCATCGTCAGACGCCACCGTCACTTCGATCGCGGCACCTTAGCCCATCGAGGCGAGCACGCAAGGCATCAAGGCTCTGGCCGAAACCGATGCCAAGCCATAGGTTTATCGAATGCTCGAGGCGAAAGAACTGGAACGCTATGCGCGCCACATCGTGCTGCGCGAGGTCGGCGGGCCGGGCCAGGCCAAGCTCAAGGCCGCGCGCGTGCTGGTCATCGGCGCCGGCGGGCTTGGCGCGCCGGTCCTTCTGTACCTCGCCGCCGCCGGCGTCGGCACGATTGGCGTGGTCGACGACGATGCGGTGTCGCTGTCGAACTTGCAGCGGCAGGTGATCTTCGGCACCGACGATATCGGCACGCGCAAGGTGGACGGCGCGGAAGCGGCAATCGGCCGGCTCAACCCGCATGTGCAAATCGACACATACATGGCGCGGCTCGAGGCGGGCAATGCGCTCGATTTCATTTCGAAATACGACATCGTTGCCGACGGCTCGGATAATTTCGCCACGCGCTATTTGGTGTCGGACGCCTGCTATTTCGCCAAAAAGCCGCTGGTAACGGCGGCCGTCGGCACCTTCGACGGTTCGCTCACGACCATCCGCGCGCATGAGACGCGCGCCGACGGCCGGCGCAATCCGACTTATCGCTGCCTATTTCCGGAGCCGCCACCGCCGGGCACCGTCCCGGCGTGTGCCGAAGCGGGCATTCTCGGCGCGTTGCCCGGCGTGCTCGGCTCGATGATGGCGCTCGAAGTCATCCGCGAGATCGTCGGCTTCGGCGAGGGCTTGGTTGGCCGGCTGTTGATGATGGACGCGCGCGCGATGCGCTTCGAGACGCTCGCTTACGACTGGGACCCGGGCAATCCGCTGTCCGGCGATAAGCCGACGATCAAGGATTTGTCGGGCAAATACTGACTCGTGTCCCGGGCGCAGCCCAACGCGGCTTCGTGGTGCGCTGCAGACCCCGGACCGTCGCAAATTCAGAATCTGGAAAGGTCCCGGATCAGCGGTGCACCGCAAACGCGCTGCACCGCGTCCGGGACAAGAGTCACAACATGCTCGGCAAGACGCGGTCCGGCGGCCGATGGCCGTCCATGAAGGTCTTGATGTTGATGATGACCTTCTCGCCCATGTCGACGCGGCCCTCGAGCGTGGCCGAGCCCATGTGCGGCAGCAGCACCACCTTGCCGTCGCGCGCGAGCTTGACCAGCTTCGGATTGACCGCCGGCTCATGCTCGAACACGTCGAGGCCGGCGCCGGCGATGTCGCCCGACTCGATCAGCCGGGCAAGCGCGTTCTCGTCGATCACCTCGCCGCGCGAGGTGTTGACGATATAGGCTTCGGCGCGGAGCATCTTCAGCCGTCGCGCCGACAGCAGGTGGTAGGTCGCCGGGGTGTGCGGGCAATTGACCGAGACGATGTCCATGCGGGCCAGCATCTGGTCGAGGCTCTCCCAATACGTGGCGTCAAGCTCTGCCTCGATCTTCGGCGCGACGCGGCGCCGGTTGTGATAGTGCACCTGCAGGCCAAAGGCGCGGGCGCGCCGCGCCACCGCCTGGCCGATGCGGCCCATGCCGATGATGCCGAGCCGCTTGCCCCAGATGCGGTGGCCGAGCATCCAGGTCGGCGTCCAGCCGGTCCAATCCGTGTCGGAGATGAGGACTCCGGAACCTTCGACCAGCCGGCGCGGCACGGCGAGCACCAGCGCCATGGTCATGTCGGCGGTGTCTTCGGTCAGCACGCCCGGCGTATTGGTGACGGTGATGCCGCGCTGCACGGCGGTCGCGACATCGATATTGTCGACGCCATTGCCGAAATTGGCGATCAGTTTGAGCTGCTCGCCCGATTTCGACAGCACCGAGGCGTCGATGCGGTCGGTGACGGTCGGCACCAGCACGTCGGCGCTGCGCACGGCGTCCTGCAGTTGGGCATGCGACATCGCCTTGTCGTCGGCATTGAACCGGACGTCGAAAAGTTCCCGCATCCGCAGCTCGACGCTGTCGGGCAGCTTGCGGGTGACGATGACCAGCGGCTTTTTGGTCTTCGGCATGTCCTGTTACCGCGGCGTCCGGCGGCCCATCCTGTGGCCGTTTTGGACGCTGTTCAGCCCTCTTTAACCGTGCTCGACCACACTGCGCATCGCGCACGCAATCCGTTCTTTTTTCCTACCAGATGGCCGTGACAACACAAAGCATTCGGGGCGTCTTTCGCTGGCTGGCCGGCGCCGGCCTGGCGATCGCCGCAATCCTGGCAGCAATGGAGCCGACCGGCATCGCGCCGCGCGCCCAGGCCGCCGGCGACACCGCCATCCCGACCGGTTCGGTGAGCGGCCTGCCGGTGCCGCGCTTCGTCAGCCTCAAATCGGACCGGGTCAATGTGCGCGCCGGTCCGACCAAGGACCAGGACGTGCGCTGGGTCTATACGCGGGTCGGCATGCCGGTGGAGATCACCGCCGAGTTCGAGAACTGGCGTCGCATCCGTGACTGGGAAGGCGCGGAAGGATGGGTCTACCACTCGCTGTTGTCGGGCAAGCGCTCGGCGGTGGTGGTGCCGACCTTGAAGACCGATGTGGTGCCCCTCTACGAGCGGCCCGATGCCAAATCGCCGGAGATCGCGCGCCTGCAGTCCGGCGTATTGGGCCAGCTCAAGTCCTGCAACGGCGCGTGGTGCGAATTCGCCGGCAAAGGCTTCGACGGCTGGATTCGCCAGGATCGCCTCTGGGGCGCCTATCCGAACGAGAAGGTGGATTGACTACCCCACGAAATGAAACGGCCGGGACAAGCCCGGCCACATCAGCAACCAAGTTTCTCGGCTAAATTTCAGCTCTTGCGCTTCAACCGCACGACCACGTCGACGCGATCGATCTCGTAGCCTTCGGGCGGCAGCGGCGTCTTGCCGACCATCACCTCGGCGCTCGGGATATCGACCAGTTCGTCGGCGCCTTCGATGAAGAAGTGATGATGGCTCGACGTGTTGGTATCGAAGTATGCCTTCGATCCGTCGACGCCGACCTGGCGCAACAAGCCGACCTCGGTGAACTGGTGCAGCGTGTTGTAGATGGTGGCGAGCGACACCGGCACCTTGGCGCGGGTCGCCTGCTCGTAGAGCATTTCGGCGGTGAGGTGACGGTCGCCCTTGCCGAACAGTAGCCAGCCGAGCGCCATGCGCTGGCGCGTCGGCCGCAAACCGACCTGGCGCAGCATGGCCTTGACGTCATGCCATGGGCAGCCGGTCATTTCGGACCGGTCGGCACTGGCGGGCGCCACGGCAGGCTTGGCTGAAGGGAACACCATGCGGCGAACTCGGCCTGGTTAAACAAAGCGCAGCGATGCCAGTCCATAAGGACCGCGCAGGCGCTGTTTCTCCGGCAAGATATACGCATTCGCCGGCCTAGATGCAACTCTTTCGCAATTGGCGAATTGGGCGCTATGTCGCGGTAATTTCGAGCATAAATTGTGCACCTGCGGCGTTCTGGCCACCTTTGCCCGCTAGCCTCGGTATGTTACGAATCCGTCGATGGCAATAAACGTCACAGATCCGCAGAGTGGGGAAATCGCTGCGATGGACAACAAGCGTCACAGCTTCGAGTACGAGGATCTGCTGGCCTGCGGCCGCGGCGAGTTATTTCCCGAGGGTCCACAACTGCCGTTGCCACCGATGCTGATGTTCGACCGCATCGCCGAAATCACGGAGCAGGGCGGCGAGCACGGCAAGGGCATGATGCGCGCGGAACTCGACGTGAAGCCGGACCTCTGGTTCTTCCTCTGCCACTTCAAGAACGACCCGGTGATGCCCGGCTGCCTCGGTCTCGATGCGCTGTGGCAGATGGTCGGCTTCTTCCTCGGCTGGCTCGGCGCGCCAGGCAAGGGCCGCGCGCTCGGCCTCGGCGAGGTCAAGTTTTCCGGACAGGTGCTGCCGACGGTCAAAAAGGTGATTTACGGCGTCGACTTCAAGCGCGTGATGCGCTCGAAGCTGGTGCTCGGCATCGCCGACGGCTGGTTGTCCGCCGACGGCAACGTGATCTACCGGGCCTTCGATCTCAAAGTCGGCTTGTTCAAGCAGGACGAAGCGCTGCAGCCGAGCGGCGCCTGATCAAAGCCCGCGGGTGTTGCATGATTGCCGGGGGCGGCCCATTTATGGCCAATCACCGACATTCCACGGCGCAGTAAAGGGTATGCGGTCATGAGACGAGTCGTCGTCACCGGGATGGGCATTGTCTCGTCCATCGGGAACAACACGCAGGAAGTCGTCGCCAGCCTGCGCGAAGCGAAATCCGGCATCAGTTTCGCGACCGAGTTCGCCGAGCACGGCTTCAAGTGCCAAGTCTACGGCAAGCCGACGCTCGACCCATCCGGCATGGTCGATCGCCGCGCCTTGCGCTTCCTGAGCAAGGCTTCGGCGTGGAATCACGTCGCAATGGAGCAAGCGATCCGCGACAGCGGCGTCGAGGAAAAAGACATCTCAAATCCACGCACCGGCATCATTATGGGTGCGGGCGGACCCTCGACCGACACGATCGTCGAGGCAGCCGACATCACGCGCAAGAACAACTCGCCCAAGCGTGTCGGCCCGTTCGCAGTGCCCAAAGCGATGTCGTCTTCGCCATCGGCAACGCTCGCGACCTGGTTCAAGGTCAAGGGTGTGAACTACACGATCTCGTCGGCTTGTGCGACTTCGACCCACTGCGTCGGCAACGCGGCCGAAATGATCCAGTGGGGCAAGCAGGACATGGTCTTCGCCGGCGGTTCTGAAGACCTGACCTGGACGATGTCGAACCTGTTCGACGCGATGGGCGCGATGTCGTCGAAGTACAACGACACGCCGGAGACCGCCTCGCGCGCCTACGACGTCACCCGTGACGGCTTCGTCATCGCCGGCGGCGCGGGGGTGCTTGTCCTCGAGGAGCTCGAGCACGCCAAGGCGCGCGGCGCCAAGATCTACGCCGAATTTGCCGGCTACGGCGCGACCTCGGACGGTTTCGACATGGTGGCCCCGTCGGGCGAGGGTGCGCAGCGCTGCATGCAGCTCGCGCTCGAGACCTGCAAGGTGCCGATCGATTACATCAATCCGCATGCGACCTCGACGCCCGTCGGCGACGTCAAGGAGATCGAGGCAGTCCGCGCCGTGTTCGGCGACAAGTGCCCGGCGATCTCGGCGACGAAATCGCTCACCGGTCATTCGCTTGGCGCGGCCGGCGTGCAGGAAGCCATCTACACGCTGTTGATGATGAACAACGGCTTCATGTGCGAGAGCGCCAATATCAAAGAGATCGACCCGGCGTTTGCCGACATGCCGATTCTGCGCGAGCGCAAGGACAATGTCGAAATCGGCGCCGCGATCTCCAACTCGTTCGGCTTCGGCGGCACCAACGGAACGCTCGCCTTCAAGCGGCTGGATGCGTAATGTTTGCGCGCATGTGCTGTTTCCGTCATGGCCGGGCTTGTCCCGGCCATCCACGTCTTTGATGAAGAAGTAAGTCGTGGATGCCCGGCACAAGGCCGGGCATGACGACGGAGAGATCGAGATATGCCGGGACTGATGGACGGAAAACGCGGGCTGGTGATGGGGGTCGCCAACGACCACTCGATCGCCTGGGGTATTGCGCAGATGCTGGCGAAGCACGGCGCCACGCTCGCTTTCACGTATCAGGGCGACGCGCTGCTCAAGCGGGTCAAGCCGCTCGCCGAATCCGTCGGCTCCAAATTGGTGATGCCCTGCGACGTCGAGGACATCGCCTCCGTCGACGCAGTGTTTGCCGAGATCAAGAAGCAGTGGGGCACGATGGATTTTCTCGTGCACGCGGTCGCCTTTTCCAACAAGGACGAATTGAAAGGCCGCTTCGCCGACACCACGCGCGAGAACTTCATCAAGACGATGGTGATTTCCTGCTACGCCTTCAAGGAAGCGGCGCAGCGCGCCGCAGCGCTGATGCCGAACGGCGGCAGTATGCTGACATTGACCTACAATGGCGGCGAACGCGCGATGCCGAACTACAATGTGATGGGTGTCGCCAAAGCGGGGCTCGAAGCCGCAGTGCGCTATCTCGCGGTCGACTTCGGCCCTCAGAAAATCCGCGTCAACGCCATTTCCGCCGGCCCGATCCGCACCCTTGCGGGAGCGGGTATCACCGACGCGCGCTATATGTTCGCCTTCCAGCAGAAATTTTCGCCGCTCGGCCGCGGCGTGACCCTGGAAGAACTGGGCGGCGCCGGCCTCTATCTCCTGTCGGACCTGTCGACTGGTGTCACCGGCGAAATCCATTTCGTCGATTCGGGCTACAACGTCATTTCCATGCCACAGCCCGATGCGCTGAAGGCGGATGCAGGCAAGGACAACGGCGGGGAGTAAGCTCCGCCTCATCCTGAGGAGCGGCCGTAGGCCGCGTCTCGAAGGATGGGGGGGGGCCCATGGTTCGAGACGCGTCGCTCCGCGACCTCCTCACCATGAGGCCGAAATAAAAACGGCCGGGTTTTTGCCCGGCCGCTTCGCATTCTTTGATGCGATGAAGCTTACGCCGCCTTCGCCTGCATCAGATCGAACCGATCCGCGTTCATCACCTTCGCCCAAGCCGCGACGAAGTCGTTGGCGAACTTCTCCTTGGCATCGGCGCAGGCATAGACCTCCGCAAAGGCGCGCAGCTGCGAATGCGAGCCGAAGATCAGATCGACGCGCGTCGCCGTCCACTTCTTGTCGTGCGTCTTGCGGTCGCGGCCTTCATACGTGCCATCGGCAGCCGGCACCCACTCCGTGTCCATGGTGAGGAGGTTGACGAAGAAGTCGTTCGTCAGCTTGCCCGGCTGTTTGGTGAAGACGCCGTGCCTGGACCCGTTGGCATTGGCGCCGAGCACGCGCAGGCCGCCGACCAGCGCCGTCATTTCCGGCCCGGTCAGCCGCATCAGCGCGGCGCGGTCCACCATCGCCTCTTCCGCCTGCATGAACTGCCGCTTGCCGCCGATATAGTTGCGGAAGGCGTCGGCGCTCGGTTCAAGCGGCGCGAAGGATTCGACGTCGGTCTGATCCTGCGACGCGTCGCCGCGGCCACCCGTGAAGGGCACCTTCACATCGACGCCGGCGTCTTTCGCCGCCTTCTCGATCGCCGCGTTGCCGCCGAGCACGATCAAATCGGCCATCGAGACCTTCTTGCCGAAGCTCTTCTGAATGTCTTCGAGCTTGGCCAAGACCGTCTTGAGCTGCACCGGCTGGTTCACCTCCCAGTCCTTTTGCGGGCTGAGACGGATGCGCGCGCCGTTGGCGCCACCGCGTTTGTCGGAGCCGCGGAAGGTCGAGGCCGACGCCCAGGCGGTCGACACCAGTTGCGGCACGGTGAGGCCGGACGCCAAGATCGTCGACTTGAGCGCCGTGGCATCCGCGTCGCTGATTTTTTCGCCGGCCGGGACCGGGTCCTGCCAAATTAGGGTTTCCTTCGGCACCAGTGGGCCGAGGTAGCGCGCGATCGGGCCCATGTCGCGGTGCGTGAGCTTGAACCAGGCGCGGGCAAAAGCGTCGGCGAACTGGTCCGGATGCTCGTAAAAGCGCCGCGAGATTTTCTCGTAGGCCGGGTCCATCCGCAGCGACAGGTCGGTGGTCAGCATGGTCGGCCGATGCTTCTTCGCCTTGTCGAAGGCATCCGGCACGTCCTCTTTCCCGTTCTTCGCCACCCACTGTTTGGCGCCGGCCGGGCTCTTGGTCAGCTCCCATTCGTTCTCGAACAGGTTCTTGAAGAAGTTGTTGCTCCACTTGGTCGGCGTCTGCGTCCAGGTGACTTCCGGGCCGCCGGTAATGGCGTCGGCGCCGATGCCGGTGCCATGCTTGCTCTTCCAGCCGAGACCTTGCTGCTCGAGCGCGCCGGCTTCCGGCTCCGGTCCGACCAACGAAGGATCGCCGGCGCCGTGCGTCTTGCCGAAGGTGTGGCCGCCCGCGATCAGCGCGACGGTCTCCTCGTCGTTCATCGCCATGCGGAAGAAGGTCTCGCGGATGTCTTTTGCCGCGGCGACCGGGTCCGGATTGCCGTTCGGTCCTTCCGGGTTGACGTAGATGAGGCCCATCTGCACCGCGCCGAGGGGCTCGGCGAGTTGACGTTCGCCGCTGTAGCGCTCGTCGCCGAGCCAGGTGCCTTCGGGGCCCCAATAGAGTTCTTCCGGCTCCCAGACATCGGCGCGGCCGCCAGCGAAACCGAAGGTTTTGAAGCCCATCGATTCCAGCGCGACGTTGCCGGCCAATACCATCAAGTCAGCCCACGAGATTTTCCGGCCATATTTCTGCTTGATCGGCCACAGCAGCCGGCGCGCCTTGTCGAGATTGGCATTGTCCGGCCAACTGTTCAGCGGCGCGAAGCGCTGCTGACCGGCGCCTGCGCCGCCACGGCCGTCGGTAATTCGGTAGGTGCCCGCCGAGTGCCACGCCATGCGGATCATCAGCCCGCCGTAGTGGCCGAAGTCGGCCGGCCACCACGACTGCGAATCCGTCATCAGCGCCTGCAGGTCCTTGACCACCGCATTGAGGTCGAGCGTCTTGAACGCCGCGGCATAGTCGAAATTCTTGCCCATCGGATCGGACAGGTTGGAATTGCGATGCAGCATCTCGATGCTCAGCGAGTCGGGCCACCAGTCCCGGTTCGAATGACCGTGCATGACCGGGCATTTGCCCGCGCCCTTGTCGTCGGTTTTTGCGTCCATGGAACTGTCCTCCATTGAAACTGTGTGCGCGTTGATCGTGGCGCGCTTGCTGCACTTATATGAACACGAATGCGCGCTCTGCAAAATGAAAAAGGGCGGCCATCTGGGCCGCCCTTTTTGCATTCGTTTGGTGCGCCGGTTATTCCGCCGCGCCGCCGCCGGCCGCGGCCTGCTGGTCGCCGCCGCGCTTGGCCTCAAGGTCCTCGCCGGTCGCCTGGTCGACCGCCTTCATCGACAGCCGCACCTTGCCGCGCTCGTCCATGCCAAGCAGCTTGACCTTGACCTTGTCGCCTTCCTTGACCACGTCAGTGACCTTGTTGACGCGGTGCGCGGCGAGCTGGCTGATATGCACCAAGCCGTCCTTGGCCCCAAAGAAGTTCACGAAGGCGCCGAAGTCCATCACCTTGACCACGGTGCCTTCGTAGATCTTGCCCGGCTCTGGATCGGAGGCGATCGACTTGATCCAGTTGATCGCCGCCTTGATCGACTCGCCGTCGGCGGAGGCGACCTTCACCGAACCGTCGTCCTCGATGTTGATCTTGGCGCCGGTCTTCTCGACAATCTCGCGGATCACCTTGCCGCCGGTGCCGATCACTTCGCGGATCTTGTCGGTCGGGATCTTGAACGACTCGATACGCGGAGCGTGCTCGCCGAGCTCGGCGCGCGCGGTGTTCAGCGCCTTGGCCATCTCGCCCAAGATGTGCAGGCGGCCGTCCTTGGCCTGGCCGAGGGCGACCTTCATGATCTCCTCGGTGATACCGGCGATCTTGATGTCCATCTGCAGCGAGGTGATGCCGCCTTCGGTGCCGGCCACCTTGAAGTCCATGTCGCCGAGATGATCCTCATCGCCAAGGATGTCGGACAGCACGGCAAAACGCTTGTCCTCGAGAATGAGGCCCATGGCGATGCCGGCCGTCGGCCGCTTCAGCGGTACGCCGGCATCCATCAGCGCCAGCGAGGAGCCGCACACCGAGGCCATCGAGGATGAGCCGTTCGATTCCGTGATCTCGGAGACGAGACGGATGGTGTAGGGGAACTCTTCCTTCGACGGCAGCATCGGATGGATCGCGCGCCACGCGAGCTTGCCGTGGCCGATCTCGCGGCGGCCGGGAGCGCCCATGCGGCCGGTTTCGCCGACGGAGTAGGGCGGGAAGTTATAGTGCAGCAGGAACGTCTCTTTGTAAGTGCCCTGCAGCGCGTCGATGAACTGTTCGTCTTCCGAGGTGCCGAGCGTGGCGACGACCAGCGCCTGGGTCTCGCCGCGGGTGAACAGCGCCGAGCCGTGGGTGCGCGGCAACACGCCGACTTCTGCCACGATCGGCCGCACGGTCTTGAGGTCGCGGCCGTCGATGCGCTTTGACGTATCGAGAATGTTCCAGCGCACGATCTTGGCCTCGAGCTCCTTGAAGACGGCGGCGACATGCAGCTTGTCGTGCTTGGACTCGGCTCCTTCCGGGAAATAGTGCGCCATCACGTTCTTCTTGACGGCGGCGACGGCGTCCTGGCGATCCTGCTTCTTGACGATCGCATAGGCGGAGCGCAGGTCCTTCTCGGCGAGACCGAGCATTTCCTTTTCCAGCGCCTTGCTGTCGGTTGCCGCGATCTCGCGCGGCTCCTTGGCGGCCTTCTCGGCGAGCTTGATGATGGCCTCGATC
>DASUGZ010000027.1:0-21072 GCA_036273755.1 Pseudolabrys sp. | reverse complement strand
GGCAAGCCGCAATTCGTGCATACCCTCAACGGCTCCGGCGTCGCCGTCGGCCGCGCGCTGATTGCCGTCATGGAAAACTATCAGGACGAGAACGGCGCCATTGCCGTGCCCGACGCGCTCAAGCCCTATATGAGCGGCATCACCAAGATCGAGCGCAAGGACCTGCCAAAGTAGTGCGTATCCTCATCACCAATGACGACGGCATCCACGCGCCGGGGCTCGAGGCCTGCGAGACGATTGCCCGCGCGCTGTCGGACGACGTCTGGATCGTGGCGCCGGAGAGCGACCAGTCCGGCGTCGCGCATTCGCTGTCGCTCAACGATCCGCTGCGCCTGCGCGAAGTCGGCGAGCGCCACTATGCGGTGAAGGGCACGCCGACCGACTGCGTCATCATGGGCGTGCGCCACATTATGAAGGAACTGCCGGATCTCGTGCTCTCCGGCGTCAACCGCGGGCGCAACTGCGCCGAGGACGTCACCTATTCCGGCACCGTCGCTGGCGCCATGGAAGGCACCACGCTCGGCATCCCATCCTTCGCGCTGTCGCAGGCCTATTCGTTTGCCAACAAGCACGATCCTTATTGGGATACGGCGATCAAGTTCGCGCCCGATCTCATCCGCAAGGTGCTCAAGGCCGGCATGCCGCGCGACGTGCTGGTCAACGTCAATTTTCCCGATTGCCCGCCCGAGCAGGTTGCCGGCACGGCGGTCGCCGTGCAGGGCAAACGCGATCAGGAATTGCTGCGCATCGAGCCGCGTCACGACGGGCGCGGCAATCCTTACTACTGGATCGCGTTTACGCGCGGCGGCAATACGGGAGCGGCGCCGGGCAGCGATCTCTCCGCGCTCAACGAAAACCGCATCGCGGTGACGCCGCTGCGGCTCGATCTCACCGACGAGCCGTTCATGACCACGCTTGCGGATGTGTTCGGATAGTTGGTCCTACGCGTTTGTCAGCAAATTATCGAGCGTGCCCTTGAGCTGCTCGACCTGGAAAGGCTTCTGCAGTGCCGGGCGATTGCGGTAGGGCTCGGGCAGACCGCGCTCGCCATAGCCGGTGATGAAGACGAAGGGCAGGCCGCGCTTGGCCAAAATATCGGCAACCGGAAAAATCCACTCACCGCTGACATTGACGTCGAGAATGGCGGCGGAGAAATCGCCTTTGGCGGCAAATTCGCGCGCCTCGCCGATTGTGCCGAGCGCCGCGGCGACCTCGTAGCCGAGGTCGGCGAGCATGTCCTCAAGCAGCATCCGGATCAGATATTCGTCCTCGACGACCAGAAGACGTGGCATCGCTTTCGAGGATTCGCTCATCATCGCTTTGTCGACAACGCCGGCATGCGGCGGCCGGTTCCCTGCAGGCGGCATTCTGCCGGCCAAGCTTACATGAATCGCCGGCAAACGTGCTAATTTCATGTCCATAAGGGGTGGGTCGTGGCAACTGCGCCGCAAGACGAAGACCGCATGGAGTTCCTGCTGACGCTGCGCCGGCGCGGCATCGGCGACCAAGCGGTCCTGCGTGCCATGGACGAGGTGCCGCGCGGCGCGTTCGTCGATCCGCGATTTGCCGGCAGCGCCTATGCCGACCAGGCGTTGCCGATCGACTGCGGACAAACGATCAGCCAGCCTTACGTGGTCGCCTATATGACCGAACAACTCGCATTGCGCCCGCACCATCGGGTGCTGGAGGTCGGCACCGGCTCCGGTTACCAGGCGGCGGTTCTATCGCGGCTCGCGCGCGAAGTGGTCAGCATCGAGCGTTACCGGACGCTGGCCGACGAGGCGAGGGCGCGTCTCGCCGCGCTCGGCTACGGCAACGTCGATGTGGTCACCGGCGACGGTTTTGCCGGCGTGCCGGCGAGGGCGCCTTACGACCGCATCATCGTCACCGCCGCCGCCGACCACGTGCCGCAGACATTGCTCGATCAGCTTGCCGAAGACGGCGTCATGGTTCTGCCGCTTGGCCCGCATGGTGGCGTGCAACACATCGTCAAGCTTACCAAATCGCAAACAGGCGTGGCGCGCGAAAACCTCATCGGGGTGCGCTTCGTTCCGTTGCTGCCCGGACAAGCGAAGGAACTTTGATGTTGTCGCGCCGCTACAATGCGCGACGAACCGGTTAACTTTAAAGCCTTGTTTACACACTGCTGCTTTATTCAAAATGTATTCCTGTTGCGTATGAGTGAGTAACCACATGCCGTGCCTTAATGGGACGTCTCGCCCGCGTATCTGGCTCCGCGTGGCCGTCCCAGCCCTGATGGGCCTTGCCGCCGCCGGTTGTTCGAACTCCGCGCGCTTCGATTCCGATCCCTTCGCCAGCTCCACTCAAGCGCCGCGCCAAGAGGCGACCGGTTCGATTGCGCAGCGTCCTGTGACGCGCGTCGAGGCGCAGCCGCTGCCGGCGCCGAGCCGGCCCGCGACGGTTGCTGCACATACCGGGTATTCGGCCGGTGCGCAGGGCACCTATCGTCCGGAGCGCGCGGACGTCACCGGTTCGGTCCCCGCTCAAGCGGCCGGCCATTGGACCTGGGACGGCGGCGCGCCGGTCACGGTGACCCGCGGCGAAACCGTCGAAAGCCTCGCGCGCAAGCACGGCGTGCCTGCGGCGGCGATCATGCAGACCAACGGCTTCCGTGCCGGCACCGTGTTGCGGCCGGGCCAGCGCGTGGTCATCCCGCGCTACGTGTCCGCGCAGAGACCGCAAATCGCGACGGCAGCGCCGGCGGCAAGACCGTTGCACGGCGCCGGCCATGTCCACACCGTCGAGCCCGGTGAAACGCTGACCGCGATCGCGCACAACTACGGCGTGACGCTCGCCGCCTTGGCGCATGCCAACAACATCAAGTCTTACGCCAAAGTCAGCGCCGGCGATCGGCTCACCATTCCGGGGAATCGCCGCGCCGCGGAGCAGCAGGTGGCGCAAGCTACGGTGCCGCAGGTTACGCAGCCGCGCACGGTGCCCGCTGTCAAAGGCGCGGCTGCGCCGGTCGAGAGCGCGCGCATCGTCACGCCTGAGCCGCGCGTCGCCGCCGAAGGCCCGACCAAGGCGCCTGAAGCGGTCGGCTCCCTGCCGAGCTTCCGCTGGCCGGTGAAAGGCCGCGTCATCGCCGGCTTCGGCCCGCGCCCGAACGGCGGCCAGAACGACGGCATCAATCTTGCGGTGCCGGAAGGCACGCCGATCAAGGCGGCTGACGACGGCGTCGTCGCTTACGCCGGTAATGAGCTCAAGGGATACGGCAACCTGGTGTTGATCCGCCATCCCAACGGCTTCGTGTCGGCCTACGCCAATGCCAGCGAAATCCTGGTCAAGCGTGGCGACACCATCAAACGCGGGCAGGTCATCGCGCATGCCGGGCAGACCGGCAACGTGACCTCGCCGCAACTGCACTTCGAAATCCGCAAGGGTTCGACCCCGGTCGACCCGATCAAGTATCTCGGCGGGGCGTAATCCGTCACCCTGAGGTGCTCGGCGCACCGCGCCGAGCCTCGAAGGGCGACGGACGGCCTGCGAATCCGTGGCCGTTCATCCTTCGAGGCTCGCTTCGCTCGCACCTCAGGATGACGGATCAGGAATAGCAATCGCTAATCCTTCAACGCCACGCCGAGGCGCCCGGCTAGATCCTGCACGAACTGCCAGGCGACGCGGCCGGAACGCGAGCCGCGCGTCGTCGACCATTCCAGCGCGTCGCGATGCACAGCGTCGCCGCGCGCGGGGATCCTGTAGTGGGCGATGTAGCCGTCGACCATGGCGAGATATTCGTCCTGGGTGCAGCGGTGGAAGCCGAGCCAGAGCCCGAAGCGGTCCGACAGAGAAACCTTTTCCTCGACCGCCTCTCCCGGATTGATACCAGTGGAGCGCTCATTCTCGATCATGTCGCGCGACATCAGATGGCGGCGGTTCGACGTCGCGTAGAAGATGACATTGTCCGGCCGCCCCTCGATGCCGCCTTCGAGCAGCGCCTTGAGCGATTTGTAGGTGGTGTCTTCGGTGTCGAACGACAGGTCGTCGCAGAAGACGATGTAGCGATAGGGCGCGCCGCGGATGATGCCCATCAATTCGGGCAGGCTCTCGATGTCCTCGCGGTGGATTTCGATCAGCTTGAGCGGCGCGGTCTTGCCCTGCCGGGCCAGCGCGGCGTTGACGCCGGCATGCGAGGCCTTGACCAGCGACGATTTGCCCATGCCGCGGGCGCCCCATAACAGTGCATTGTTGGCGGGCAGGCCCTTGGCGAAACGCTCGGTGTTCTCGACCAGCACATCGCGCACGCGCTCGATGCCCTTGAGCAGCGACATTTCGACGCGGTTGACGCGTTTGACCGGGGCGAGGCGGCGGCCGTCGGGCTGCCAGACGAAGGCGTCGGCGGCGTCGAAATCGGGCGAAGCGGGGCGCTGCGGCGCCAGCCGCTCCAGCGCCTCGGCGATGCGCGCGAGCACGTCCGCGCCGGCGGCGGGCGTTTCGGCTTTCGTTTTCGACGGCGATTTGGGCTTCGATTTGGACTTCGACTTGGCCATGCGGCGCACTTTCCGGAAAACGCGCTGCTCTTAGCCGGGCGGCGTTGCCCCCGCAAGCGGGAAGGCGCGGAAATGGCCAAAAATGGCCTATTTCCTCGCTGTCTGGCGGCGTTGCAATTGGAGCTACGGCCGCTATAGTCCGCGCGAAATTGGCTATTTGCGCCGGGCCGAAGGCCGCGCCCGCGCGTTGCGGACAACCAAGGGAAGCTTCGATGTTCATTTCGACCGCGTTCGCGCAAGGATCGTTGTTCGGCGGCGCCGGCGGCGACGGCGGCAACACGGTGATGACGCTGCTGCCCTTCGCCCTGATCTTCGTCATCATGTATTTTCTCATCCTGCGTCCGCAGCAGAAGCGGGTGAAGCAGCACGCCGAGCTGGTCAAGAACGTGCGGCGCGGCGACACCGTCATCACCAACGGCGGCTTGGTCGGCAAGGTCACCAAAGTGATCGACGACGACCATATCGAAATCGAGATTGCGGATGGCGTACGCATCCGCCACGTGCGGACGATGATCAGCGACGTGCGCGCCAAAGGCGAGCCGGTGAAGGACGAGACGTCGCTCCCCTGAGCGACCAACCGTTCTAACATTTTCTTTTCGGCCAAGTTCGGGACGTCATGCTCTATTTCACGCGTTGGAAGGCGACGGCGATTGTCTTGACGGCGGTCTTCATCTGCCTGTTCGCCGTGCCGAACTTCTTGCCCGAGAAAATGGTGCAAAGCTGGCCGAAATGGGCGCAGCGCCACGTCGTGCTCGGGCTCGATTTGCAGGGCGGCTCGCACATCCTGCTCGAGGTCGATACCCGCGCCGTGCGCAAGGAAATGCTGCAGTCGCTGCTCGACGACATGCGCCGTGTTCTGCGTGAGGCGCGCATCGGGTACACTGGCCTCGTCGTCAGGGGCAACAGCGCGGAGGTCCGTATCCGCGACGGCTCGAACGCCGCGACTGCGCTGGACAAGCTGCGAACGCTGTCGCTACCGCTCGGCGGAATTCTGGCGACGACCGGGCAGCGCAATCTCGACGTCACCACGGACGCCGGCAACCTGATCCGGCTGACGTTTACCGAACCGGCGATCGTCGAACGCGTGCGTCAGTCGGTCGACCAGTCAATTCAGATCATCGAGCGCCGTGTCAATGAGCTCGGCACCGTCGAGCCGCTGATCCAGCGCGAAGGCACCGACCGCATTCTTGTGCAGGTGCCCGGCCTGCAGGACCCGACCCGACTGAAAGAGATTCTCGGCAAGACCGCCAAACTCGATTTCCGCATGGTCGATACCGGCGCTTCGGTCGAGCAGGCGCAACAGGGCCAGGTGCCCCCGGATGACGAACTGCTGCACGGCGCCGGCAAGGACAAAGGCCTGACTTATCTGGTGGAAAAGCGCGTGCTGGTGTCCGGCGCAGAGTTGACTGATGCGCAGCCCGGATTCGATCAGCGCACCTCGGAGCCGATCGTCCAGTTCCGCTTCAACACGTCCGGCGCGCGCAAGTTCGCGCAGGTGACGCAGGAAAACGTCGGCAAGCCCTTCGCCATCGTGCTCGACAACGAAGTGATCTCGGCGCCGAATATCCGCGAGCCGATCCTCGGCGGCTCCGGGCAGATTTCCGGCACCTTCACCGTGCAAAGCGCCAACGATCTCGCCATCCTGCTGCGCGCCGGCGCGCTGCCGGCGCCGCTGACCATCATCGAGGAGCGCACCGTCGGGCCCGGCCTGGGCGCCGACTCGATTGCCAAAGGCAAGATCAGTTCTTATGTCGGCGCTGCGATGGTCGTGATCTTCATGCTGGCGACCTACGGGCTGTTCGGCCTGTTCGCGAACATTGCGGTGACGATCAACGTCGCCATGATCTTTGGCGTGCTATCGATGCTCGGCGCCACGTTGACGCTGCCTGGCATAGCCGGCGTCGTGCTGACCGTCGGCATCGCGGTCGACAGCAACGTGCTGATTTACGAGCGTATCCGCGAGGAGGTGCGCGGCGGCCGCACGCCGATCAACGCCATCGATGCCGGCTTCTCACGCGCGCTCGCCACCATTCTCGATTCCAACATCACGACTTTTATCGCCGCCGCGGTGCTGTTCTACATCGGCACCGGCCCGGTGCGCGGCTTTGCCGTGACGCTCGGCATCGGCATCCTCACCACGGTGTTCACCGCCTTCACCCTGACGCGACTGATCGTTGCCACCTGGGTGCGCTGGCGGCGGCCGCAGCGCGTGCCAATTTAGGAGATTGCGGCGTGCGCCTGCTTCGCATCGTTCCCGACAACACCACATTCGATTTCATGCGCTTCCGGCGCATCAGCTTTCCCATTTCGGCGTTGATGTCGATCGTGGCGATCTCGCTCTATTTCTTTCACGGGCTCAATTTCGGCATCGACTTCAAGGGCGGCACGTTGATCGAGGTGCAGACCAAGGTGGGCGACGCCGACCTCGCCAAGATGCGTTCGTCGCTGGGAACGCTTGGCCTCGGCGAGGTGCAGTTGCAACAGTTCGGTGCGCCCAATGACGTGCTGATCCGCATCGCCGAGCAACCCGGCGGTGAGCAGGCGCAGCAGCAGGCCGTGACCAAGGTGCGCGGCGCGCTCGGCGACGCGGTCGACTACCGCCGCGTCGAGGTGGTCGGCCCGCGCGTCTCGGGCGAGTTGCTGTCTTACGGCGTGATCGGGCTCGGCCTCGCCATCTTCTGTATCTTGATCTACTTGTGGTTCCGCTTCGAGTGGCAATTCGCGCTTGGCGCCATGATCGCCAACGTGCACGACATCGTGCTGACCATCGGCTTCATGTCGATCACCCAGATCGACTTCGATTTGACCAGTATCGCCGCGCTGCTGACGATCCTCGGCTATTCGCTTAACGACACGGTGGTCATCTACGATCGTATCCGCGAGATGCTGCGGCGCTACAAGAAGATGCCGATGCCGGATCTGCTCAATGCCTCGGTCAACCAGACGCTGTCGCGCTCGGTCATTACCCACGTCACGGTGTCGCTGGCACTGCTGGCGCTGCTGTTGTTCGGCGGACAGGCGATCCACTCCTTCACCGCCACCATGATGTTCGGCGTGGTGCTGGTCGGCACCTATACTTCGGTGTTCATCGCTTCGCCGATCCTGATCTATCTCGGCGTCGGCCGCGGCGGCGACGCGCTGACCCGGGCGGGCGACGCCAAAAAAGAAAACAAGAAAGAAAAGCCCTGATGGCGGCCGGCCTTGCCGCCCCGCATCTGCCTTACCCGGTCGCGATCGATGCTTACGGCAATGGCGGCTTCCGCTTCGGCGACATGTCGCATCGCGGCTCGCTGCTGTGCCTGCCGGACGGCATCTGGGCGTGGCCGGTCGCTTCGGCGCGTGACATCACCGAAGCGGCGCTCCAGCCGGTGTTCGAGCGCGCCGACACGCTCGATCTGTTCCTGATCGGCGCCGGGCGCGATCCCTTTGCCTTGCCCGCGCCGTTGCAAGAGCGCTTCCGGACGCTGTCGATTTCAGTCGACTGTCTGGGAACCGGCCCGGCGGCGCAGACCTACAATATCCTGCTTGGCGAAAAGCGCCGTGTCGCAGCGGGACTGATTGCGGTGCCATGAGCGAAGCTGAACGAATTCGTGAAGCCTATCGTCATTGCGAAGCGCTCGTTCGCACGCTCGACAAGGATCGGTTCCTTGCGGCGCTGTTCGCGCCGGCCGACCGCCGGCCATTTCTGTATGCACTTTATGCATTCGCCGGAGAAATTGCCCGCGTGCAGGATCGCGTGCGCGAACCGATGGCCGGAGTCATCCGTCTGCAATGGTGGGCCGACGCCATCAGCGAGCTGCGCCCCGAGGAAGCGGCAGGCAGCCCGGTGATGATCGCGCTTCAGGACATGGCGCGGCGGACCGGCCTGCAGCTCGAGTCGCTCGTTACCGCGGTCGAGGCGCGTCAGGCCGAACTCCATGGCATCGCGGCTGTGCCCGCTGCCGCGGCCATTTTTACCGCAGCTGCCTGGGTGCTCGACGCGGAGGCGCACGTTACGGCTGTTGTCGAAGATGCGGCAAAAGCGGTCACCTTTGTTGCCGATCCGCACGATCCATACCGGGCGATCTATGCGTACAACGCGTTTCGCGCGCATACGCGCTCGTTGCCGCAGAAGGTATTACCGGCTTTCTTGACCGTTGCGCTCGTGCCGTTGCTGTTGCGCAACCGGCAGGCGCTGCAATGGCGGCGACAACTCACGCTGCTGCGCGCGGCCTGGTTTGGGTTTCCCAAGCCTATTCGGCAGCAGCAATAAGCGGCACACCGGCAATCCAGCGGTCGAGATCGGCCAGCGCGCGTTCGCTGAGCGCCGACTTGCGCGCCAGGTTCTTGGCGGAGCCGCGGCCGAACTTGCGGCCCTCCGGCGCGGGCGGCGCGGCGACCGGGGGAAACAGGCCGAAATTGACGTTCATCGGTTGGAACGAGGAAGGGCCTGCATCGATGGTCTCGATATGCCCACCGGTGATGTGCGCCAGCAGCGCGCCATGGGCCGTGGTCGGCGGCGGCGGAACAATCGTTTCGCCATGGCGTTCAGCGGCGGCGAAGCGCGCAGCGAGGAGCCCGATGGCGGCGGATTCAACATAGCCTTCACAGCCAGTGATCTGGCCGGCAAAACGCCAGGCCGGATTGGCTTTGAGCCGCAGAGTTGCGTCGAGCAGTTTGGGCGAATTGAGAAATGTATTGCGGTGCAGACCGCCGAGCCGGGCGAATTCTGCATTCTGCAAGCCAGGAATGGTGCGGAAGATGCGTACTTGCTCGCCGTGCTTCAACTTGGTCTGGAAGCCGACCATGTTGAACAGCGTGCCGAGCCTGTTGTCCTGGCGCAGCTGCACAACCGCATAGGGCTTGGCGTCCGGCGCGCGCGGATTGGTCAGGCCGAACGGCTTCATCGGCCCGTGCCGCAGCGTTTCGCGGCCGCGCTCGGCCATCACTTCGATCGGCAGGCAGCCGTCGAAGTAGGGCGTTGCCGCTTCCCAATCGTGGAGCACGGTCTTGTCGCCGGCGACGAGTGCATCGACGAAGGCGTCGTATTGTTCGCGCGACAGCGGGCAATTGATGTAGTCGGCGCCCGAGCCGCCGGGCCCGGCCTTGTCGTAGCGCGACTGGAACCAGGCCTGCTCGAGATCGACGGAATCCCGATGCACAATGGGCGCGATGGCGTCGAAGAAGGCGAGCGCGTCTTCGCCGGTCAACGCGCGGATGGTGGCGGCCAAATCCGGCGAGGTCAGCGGGCCGGTAGCAATAATAACACTATCCCAGTCGGCCGATGGCAGCGTGATTTCGCCCCGCTCAAGCGTGATGAGCGGCTGAGCGGCGAGCGCAGCTGAAACGGCAGCGGAAAAACCGTCACGGTCGACGGCCAGCGCGCCGCCAGCGGGAACCTGGTTACCATCCGCTGCGCGCATCACCAGCGAGCCGAGGCGGCGCATTTCGGCATGCAGCAGGCCGACGGCGTTGTGATCCTTGTCGTCTGAACGGAATGAATTCGAGCAGACCAGTTCGGCGTAGCCGTCGGTCTTATGCGCGGCAGTCGCGCGCAGCGGCCGCATCTCATGCAACACAACTGATATGCCGGCTTGCGCCAACTGCCAGGCGGCTTCCGAGCCGGCGAGGCCGCCGCCGATGACATGGACGGGTTTCGCGTTCATCGGCCGGAACCTAGGCATCGGCGCCATTCACGGCAACGTCAAAAACGAAAACGCCCGCGGTGGTCGCGGGCGTTATTCAGGCAGTTTATGTGCCGCTTAGTGGTGCGCGGCGTTCCAGGCGACCCGATGAATGTCGGAGCGGCTGATGCCGATGTCGGCAAGTTCGCGATCGCCGAGGCGCGACAGTTCGGTCAGGCTGCGGTTGTAGCTCTTCCACTGCCGGATCAGGCGGACGATGGTGGTCAACATAACGGTATCTTTCTCAGTACGGCGCGTTAGCGCCCGGGATTCGACATGGCTGTAAAATAGGGGAGTTCCGTATAAAGAAAAGAAACAATGTTGCGCTGCAGCGATGCAGAAATTGCATATCTTAAGCAACTGATTTTTAACAAGAACGAGAAAATATCGGCAATATAGGCCCTCTTTCATGCCGCCCGCTCTGCGCTAGCGGTATTGCTGCCTCCTGGTGCCGCGCGGTCGTCCGGTTCGTGTAGATTGCCGGCCCAAGCGGGAGGACGCCCATGAAAAACTATCTCTGCAGCGCAGCCATTGTTGGACTGCTCGGCCTCACCATTGTACCGGCGGCCAACGCCGCCGAACTCAAGGTGTTGACCGCCGGCGCCTATGATCAGGTGTTCCAGGCGCTGCTGCCCGAATTCGAAAAGCAGACCGGCCACACGGTGAAATCCGAAAAAGGTCCGGCCGGTACGCTCAAAAAACGCGTCGAAAGCGGCGAGGCTTTCGACGTCGCCATCATCACCCCGGCGGTGATGGAAGCG
The DNA here is from genome assembly GCA_036273755.1 of Pseudolabrys sp. Classification (GTDB taxonomy): domain Bacteria; phylum Pseudomonadota; class Alphaproteobacteria; order Rhizobiales; family Xanthobacteraceae; genus Pseudolabrys. The sequence goes on along the minus strand of DASUGZ010000027.1, from coordinate 10,137 downwards.
TTGATCAAGGACGGCAAGATGGCCGCGCAAGGCTATGCCAAGGTCGGGATGGTTGGTGTCGGCGTCGGCGTGAAAGAGGGCGCGCCAAAGCCCGATATTTCAACGGTTGAGGGTTTCAAGCGCGCGCTCGTCGCCGCCAAAGCGGTTGCCTATACCGACCCGGCGACCGGCGCCACAAGCGGCACCTTCGTCGACGGCTTGCTTGTTCGCCTTGGCATTGCCGATCAAGTACGGCCGAAGGCGAAGCTCAAGAAAGGCGGGCACGCCGGCGAATTCGTCGCCAGCGGCGAAGCGGACATCGTGGTGCAACAAGCCAGCGAAATCATTCCGGTGAAAGGCGTGGTGCTGGTTGGGCCATTGCCGGCGGAAATTCAGAATACGACCACGTATGCGGCCGCCGTCTCATCGCAAAGCCAACAGAAGGCGGCGGCGCAAGCGCTGATCAACGCGCTCACATCGCCGACAGCCGCAGCCGTGCTCAAAGCCAAGGGTATGGAGCCGGCGAAGTGACGCCGTCACGCCGGCAGTGAACTTGGGCCGGTTATACTGACGACCAATGGTGACCGAAGACCCGTCATACCCGCTCGACCGCCGCATCGTCATTACCGCGCTCGGCATCGCGCAGATTCTCGCTTGGGGCACCTCGTTCTATTTCCCTGCAGTGTTTGCCGGGCCGATCGTCGCCGATACCGGTTGGTCGCTCGGCTTTGTGGTCGGCGGTACCTCGATCGGCCTTTTGGTCGCCGGGCTGATCTCGCCGCAGGTCGGCCGCATCATCGACCTGCACGGAGGCCGGCCGGTGCTGCTGACGAGTTCGCTGTTCTACTCCGCAGGATTGGCCGCCATCGGTTTTGCGCCGACGCTGCCAATTTACTTGTTCGCCTGGGTGCTGCTGGGCGTCGGCATGGGCACCGGGCTTTACGACGCGGTGTTCGCCGCGCTCGGCCGCATCTATGGCAGCGAGGCGCGCACGCCGATCACCAATCTGACGCTGTTCGGCGGCTTTGCCAGCACGGTGTGCTGGCCGCTCAGCGCCTTCATGATCGAGAGCGCCGGCTGGCGCACGGCGTGTTTCATCTATGCCGGTCTGCATCTCGTCGTCGCACTGCCGCTGCAAATGGCCGTGATCCGCCGCGCGCCGAAGGCCGCCGGCGTCAGCGCCGCGCTAAGCGGCACAGCCGCGGCCGCACCGCCGACGCGCATAGCCAATGAAACCCTGATCTTCGCGCTGCTCGCCTTGGTGCTGTCGATCGCCGCCGGCATCGGCTCGATCGTGGTGGTGCACTTGCTCATATTTCTGCAGGCGAGGGGCGTGGACTTTGCCGTGGCGGTAAGCCTCGGCGCGCTGTTCGGCCCGGCGCAAGTGGGCGCCCGCGTGATCGAGCGGCTATTGGGCAGCCGCTATCACCCGATCTGGACCATGATCGGTTCCTGCACGCTGATGGCCATCGGCTTGCTGATGCTGGCGGGCCACTTTCAGCTGTTGCTTCTGGTCATTCTGCTCTATGGCGCCGGCTATGGCGTATCGTGGATCGGTCGCGGCACCCTGCCGCTGGCGTTGTTCGGGCCAGCGCGCTTTCCGCGCCTGATGGGCAAGCTCGCGTTCCCCAGCCTCATCGTGCAGGCCCTGGCCCCCTCGGCCGGCGCATTGGCGATCGAGGCAACCGGTACGGATGCGACCATCGGCGTATTGACGCTACTGGCGCTGATCAATGTGGTGCTGGTCGGCGTGTTGTGGGCGGTGTGCCGGCCGCGATTGTCGGACGCATGACGATGCTGACGCTCCAGACGCTGTACTTCGAGGATCTCTCGGTCGGCATGACCGAGCGGCTCAGCAAAACCGTAGCCTCATCCGACGTCGTTGGCTTTGCCGAAGTGACCGGCGACCGCAACCCGATCCATCTGTCCGAACATTTCGCCGCCAAGACGCCATTCGGCACCCGCATCGCGCATGGGCTTTACACCGCGAGCCTGATCTCGGCCGTGCTCGGCACCAGGCTGCCGGGCCCCGGCGCGGTCTACATCTCACAGACCTTGAACTTTCGTGCGCCGGTGAAGATCGGCGACACCGTCGAGGTGAGCGTAGCGGTCGCCGAATTGATGCCCGAGAAATCGCGAGCGCGACTGACCTGTACCTGCATGGTCGACGGCGAGACCGTGCTCGACGGCGAAGCTTGGGTAAAAGTGCCGTCCCGCGCTGCCGGCGGGCGCCCGCTGCCAAGGGTCTAGACTCAATGGTCGATCGATTCAGGCGGCGCTTAACGCGCGCGCCGCGCTGTGCTAGGCGCGAGTTATGACGCCCGCCTGGCAGCTCTGGCGCGATAAGCGTGGCCGCGTGTCGCCCCTGCGCGCCGGCGCGCTGGCATTGCTGCTGTTCCCGCTCGCCAAGGCTCTCTTCGACGCGCAGGCGATCCTGCACGGCGCGCGTCCGCTCAACGATGTCATCCATCGCGCCGGTTTCTGGGCGCTGGTATTTCTTGGCGTGACGTTGGCGGTGACGCCGTTCCGCCGCGTTCTGCATACCGGAAATCTGATCGACGTGCGGCGCATGGTCGGCGTCGGTTGCTTCTGTTACATCGCCACCCATCTGGCGCTGTACACCGCCGACCAGATGTTCGATCTGGGCAAGGTGGTGCATGAAATCAGCCACCGCTGGTACCTGATCGTCGGAGGCACCGCCTGGCTCGGCTTGGCGGTGTTGGCGGCGACTTCGACCGACGGCATGGTGCGCCGGCTCGGCGGGCTGCGCTGGCGCCGGCTGCACATGCTGATCTATGCCATCGCGCTGCTGGCACTAATCCATTATTTCCAGCAGACCAAGGCCGACGTCACCGTGCCGGTGTTCACCGCGAGCCTATTCCTGTGGTTGATGGCCTACCGGCTGGCCGCTTGGTGGCAACGGAGTGGGGAATTGTCCACACTGACACTTTTCACGCTCGCCGTTGCTGTTTCGCTGCTGACGTTCGCCGGCGAAGCGGTCGGCATCGGCATCGCCTTCCATGTGTCGCCGATGCGCGTGCTCAGCGTGGCCTTTGACTTTTCCGCCGGCATACGGCCCGGATGGGAAGTGCTTGGCGCGGGACTGACCGTCGTCGTGGTGGATTTTTTGACTAGCCGCTTGTCCAACCGCGTGATGCGTACAAGGTCAGTGGCAGCAGAGTAGATCATGGCAATATTCGTCGTCGCGCACGGCGCCTGGAGCGCCGGCTGGGCCTGGAAGAAGATGCATCCGTTGCTGGCCGCGCGGGGGCACCGCCTCGTCACGCCGACTTACACCGGCCTCGGCGAACGCGGCCATTTGGCGCACGCCGGTATCGATCTCGAGACGCATATCGCCGATATCCTCGGTGTGCTCGCCTTCGAGGACCTCGGTGCGGTCAACCTGATCGGGCATTCCTATGGCGGCATGGTCGCGACTGGCGTCGCCGACCGCGCGCGCGAGCGCATTGCGCGGCTGATCTATATCGACGCTTTCGCGCCCGACGACGGCGACAGCGTAGTTGACCTGCTGCCGGATTCCGCACGCGCGCAACGCAAGCCGTCGGCCGACGGTTTCATTCCGCCGGTCGAGATGCCGCCCGACACCGCGGCGGAAGATCGCGCCTGGTGCAATCCGCTACGGCTGCCGCAGCCGGCGAAGACCTTCGAGCAGAAGCTTAGATTGAATGGCGGCCCGCTCGCGCTGCCGCGCCACTACATCTATTGCACACGGCATGCGCCCGACGACCGTTTCCGCCGCTTCTACGAGCGCGCGCAGCGCGACGGCTGGGGCGTGTCCGAAATCGATGCCAGCCACAACCCGCACATCACCTGTCCCGAGGTGCTGACGGCGCTGCTCGACCGCATCGCGCGCTAGATTTTCCTGCTGTCGTAAGCCCAATGCAGAAGCGCCTGACGTTGCCGCCGCCGGCACAATAAATTGCCGGGCTCGCAGTGCTTTTGGATTTGCCGCACATGACGTTGGGTCGCCTTCCAGCGGGCGATCTGACGCGCGTCTTCCAGCGGCAGCCGTCGGCCCATGTAGTAACGGCAGTACCATTGGAACCAGCCGCGCGGATCGTCAGGATGGATCCAACCTTTACGTTTCCATTCGGCCAAAGATTGACTGGCGTCGACGCCGAAGAAATTGACCGATGGATCGCGGCGCTTCGGCGCAAGCTTCGCACGGGCGAACCAGCTTTTGGGAAATTCGCGGCGGCAGTCGGTCATGTATTTGCCGGCGAAAACACCGAGGCGGAGCATTGCGGCAGGTGTCAATTGCGGCCTGAAATTCGGATCGAAGCGGCGGCCGGGCGGCGCGTCCAGGACGTAGCGGTAGCCGTTCTGCATCTTATCGCGGACGATGACGACGCGGCGGCGCATCGGTCAGTGATGGCGCAAGCCTGCCGCAGTGTCAAAGCTGGCCGGCAATATGGTTTGGGTTGACGTTACGCCCGCTCGCGCTCGCCAGCGAACTCGCCGCGGCGCGGCAACCGCGGCTTGAAATGGCCGGCGGCGTTGACGAATGGCTCGACCAGTTCGCCCTTCACCGTGTGCGCGTCGGCATGATCGGGAACGCCGAACACCAGAGGCTCGCGTTCCTTCGCCGGAATATAGAGCGTGCCGAACATCCAATCCCATAGCGCGAGGCACGAGCCGAAATTCTTGTTGAAGTGTCTCGGGTTCGCCGAGTGATGGACCTGGTGATGCGCGGGCGACACCAGGATCCGGCCGAGCACGCCGCGAAACGAGATCCACATATGCGAATGTTGCAGGTGAACGTAAGCGTGGATGAACAGCACCAGGATGATGTTGGTGTCGGCGAGGGCATATTGATGGGTGGCGTCGCCGAACATGTAATGGCCGAACCCGTTCGCCACCGCGGTCGAGAAGGCAAGAATGTTGGCGAAGACCCAGCCGTAAACCGGATGGACGCGGAAATTGGTGAGCGGGGTGAGGACCTCGGCGCTGTGGTGCACTTTGTGGAATTCCCACAGCAACGGCACCTTGTGGCTGAGCCAGTGATTGAACCAGTAGCCGAGCTCGTAGGCGAGGAACAGCATCACGGTAATCACTGCACGCGTGACATAAGGCGACAGCGCCATCGGCGTCATCGGACCGAACAGCGCGACAAGCCCGGCGATCAGACCGTTGCTGATGAATTGGTAGGATAGGATGGCCCAGCCGAACAGGATGCTGAACATGAATACGTTGAAGAACAGATAGAAGATATCCGCCTGGTTCGAGCGGTGCGTCATGATCCGCCGCGGAAACAACGCGCGCGCGAGCGTGCGCAGACGAATGCGGCGGCCGCGTCTGCGACGTTGCCAAGCGAGAAATAGCGCTGCGACGACGAGCGACGCGACGAGCGACGTCAGCGAGAAATGCGAGCCCAGCGAAAAGAAAAGCCGCTTCAGCTGGCCGAAGAAAAACGCGATGCCGGCAAAGAAATCCAACGCCCGCTCCTGACACGTGGCTGCCGGCCCAATGTCTTAGCGAAGTGTAAAGATTGTGTTGCGGTTCAGGCGAGCAAATCCGCGTATTCGGGATGCCTGGCGATATAGGCCGCAACGAACGGACAGAGCGGGCGGACCTTCAAGCCCTGCGCGCGGGCGATGTCGAGCAGGCCGCGCGCCAGCGCCGAACCGATGCCGCGGCCGTTGAGCGGCGCCGGCACCTCGGTGTGCAGAACGGTGAGGGTGCTGCCTTCGCGCCGGTAGTTGGAAAATGCCACGTGGCCCTCGGCGTCGAGTTCGAAGCGGTGGCGGTCGGTATTGTCGCGAACCGTGTCGGTCATGCCCGCGACTTAATATCCAGGTGGCGCGGCCGCAAGCTTGTCGCGGACTCCCAATGTGCTGCAATGCACAAGGTTGGGAACCTGAATGCCGCTGATCCGTTCGTTCAGCGCACATTCACAACGCACGTTCGATAGTGGCAACATCGAAAGCTCGGTCGCCCGACAGCGCTATCCCGCGCTCGAAAGGCGTCCACGGAGGAACGACACCATGCTGAAGAGGCTCGCTCTCGCCTTGTCTGTTATCGCCGCGTTTGGCCTCGCGTTTGCCGGCGCCGCCAACGCCAAGGACGAAAAGAAGAAAGACGTTCATGTCAACAAGAACGTGCACGTCAACAAGACGGTACACGTCAACAGGACCGTTCACGTCAACGGGAATGCTCACGTCAACGGCAGATTCGTGGTCGGCAGGACCTACAACGGCCACATCTGGTACGGCCACAACCGCCACTACTGGCGCGGCCGCTGGTATGCCTACGGCGTCGGCCCGTGCTGGATCAACGTCGACGGCGAGTGGTTCTGGAACGTCGTGGCTTGCCCGATCTGAGCTCACGCCGCAATCGCACAAAGCCCAAGTCGGCCACCGCCGGCTTGGGTTTTTGCTTACACAGCGATCACTTCACCCCGGTCAAGGTGACGCCGCGCACCGCCTCGTTGAGCGCGTCGGTTTGCGTACCGCTGAGATTCTGTGAGGTCAGCAGCGTTTCCGTCGCCCACAGATCCGGCTCGAGCGGGATGATCACCATCTTGACGTCGAGCAAAGTGCCTTTGTCGTTTTTCATCTGCCCGAGGAACGCGGTCCCGTTGTGGCCGGAAATGGCGGCCGGCTCCTGCTTGGGAAACGCGCTGATGTTCGACGGCTTGCCGATAGCAAGCGCCAGATCCATCAGCGGTTTGCCGGTGTATTGCGGGTCGCGCACCATCGACAGATAGACGAGGGTGCGGTGATCGGCCGGCAGCAGCTGAATGCCGTTGTACTGATCCTCGTGCCCGGTCCAGCCGGACGGCAGGCTGATCATGAAGGCCGGTGATCCCTCTTTGGGAAAGCGGAGGTCCTCCGCCTGCGCGGAACCCGCATACAGACATCCGAAAACGAACAGCAGCGCGACGGCAGTGCGACGCATCTTGGCCCCCTGGGGAATGGCGATGGCCGGAGCCTAGCGGCTTTCGCGCGCCCGGCAAAGTTTGCACCCGGACGTAATGCAAGGCAAGGTTGTAGTCTGCCATAGTTCGCCTGAACCGGGACAAGGATGCCGAAGCCACGTCGCGCCATCAACTTGCCAGCGCCGTACCTGAAACGGCTGTGGCTCGAGCGCGAACGCATTCCCGACGCCGATGCTTATCCGTTCTGCCTGCCGTTCCTGCGTGACGGGCTCGATCTTTCCTTCGACCGCGCCATCACCATCATCGTCGGCGAGAACGGCACCGGCAAATCGACGCTGCTCGAAGGCATCGCCGCGCTTGCCGGCTACGACGAGGCGGGCGGCGGCAAAGGGTATAGGCCGGTCGACCATTCGCAGGCCGTGGAAAAAACGGGCGGCGTCCTGGCAAAGGCGCTGCGCGCGAGCTGGCTGCCGAAGATCACCAGCGGCTGGTTTTTTCGCGCCGAAACGTTTTTCAGCGTTGCGCGCTATCTCGACGCGGCTGGCAGCCCGATTGCAGATTTCCTCTCGCATTCGCACGGCGAAGGCTTTTTGCGATTCTTCGCCGAGCGCTGCCAGCGTCAGGGCATTTTTATTTTCGACGAGCCGGAGTCCGCGTTGTCGCCGACGCGGCAGATCGAGTTCCTCAAACTGCTGCGGGCGATGGAGCACTCCCACATCTGCCAGGTGATCATGGCGACGCACTCGCCTCTCTTGATGGCTTATCCGGACGCGGCGCTGCTGCAACTCACCTCCGCCGGGCTGTCGCCCGTGCGCGTCGCGCAGACCGAGCACTACCGCACCATGCGCGAGTTCTGGCGCGACCCCGAAGGTTTTGTTGCCGCAGTGCTCGGTGAGGAGACTGGGCCTAATTTATTGTGATCGCCGGCTTGCCGACGGCGCAGCCCGCATTAGTCTCGCGCCGCGCGCCAGGCGCGAATCGAAACAGTGGAAGGACCTCCATGAAACTCGTCTGCATTATTCTGGGCGCCGCCCTGATCGCCATTGCCGTCATTTATTTCATGGTGCCGGCCGACTCGCTGCCGGCCTTTTTGCCCGGGCACGAGGCGGGGGTGGCGCGGGTCCACGTCAAGCACGGCGTCGTCGCAGGCGCCGCCGGCCTGGTGCTGATGGCGGCCGCCTGGTTCATGGGCCGGCGCTGACGCTTAAGGCTGCACGCGCAGGCCCTGCGGCGGCGCCAGCGCCGCGGCGTGGGTGGGCACGCGGGCGGCGGTCTGCACGAAGGGCGGCGCGCCGTAGCCGAACAGCGTCGCGGTCGAGTTCTGCGGCGCTCCGGCTGCGGCGAGCCCGAAGAAATACGTGGTGTCGCCCGCGCACAGCGGCTTGTCGAAGCTGAAGGTGATGCTGTTGCCGTCGTGGTCGGCGGATTTGATGCCGACCGAGCCGACGCCGCCTTGGGTGACGACGTAGACATGCGCCAGTTGGTTCTGCGGGTAGGTGAGGGCGACGACCGGCCCGAAATCGAGCACCATGCCGACCAGGCAATCGGAATCTTTCGATCCCTGGTCGAGCGCGACACGATACACATAGGCCGTCCGTCCGGCGGCCGGTGTGCCGGCCTTGCCCACGTAGGTGCGCGATTGCAGGAACGCGTCCTTGCCGAGCGGCGAGTACTTCAAGTCGCCGGTGCTGTCGTTGACGACGACGGTGCAGCTTGAGTCGAACACGCAATTGACCGCCGGCGCGGCGACGTTGACGACGGTGAGGGAAGCCGCCTGCGCGCAGGCCGGCGCGAGCAAGGCTGCAGCGATCGTCAGTGCCGATGTGAAATTCATGTCGCCCTCCAGACCAAACGCGAGACAACGCAAGTCTGCACGCGCCGGAAGCGCAAGACAAGGTTGTATGGGTGCCATCGGCGGCGGGCGTCACACGAAGCGCAGGCCGATGGGGTCGAGCGCGACGCCGCGCGGCACGGCGGTCCAGGTCTCGCCGGGGGCGATTGGCATGGCCTTGGTCAGGGTGCCGGTGGTGACGATGTCGCCGGCGGCAAGCGGCGGGCTGTCGGGATCGGCCGCCAAAAGCTCGGCGAGGTGATGCAGCACAGAAAGCGGGCCGTCCATGACATTGCTGGCGCTGCCGCGATCGATGAGTTTGCCATCGCACAATAAGTCGATGTCGAAACGCGCAAGCGTGCGCAGCCACTCCGCCGCGCGGGGTGCCGCGGCGTGGCGCGGCCCGATCAACAGCGCGCCATGCATGCCGTTGGTGGTCGAAGGATCGGCGGCGGCGAATTTCCAGTCCGGAAACACCGACTGCACGATCTCGTAGCCGAGCGCGACCCATTCGACGCACGCCATCAGCGCCGCCTCGTCCATGCGCGGCGACGGCGCAGCCGACAGGCCGAACACGATTTCCGGCTCGATGCGCGGCTCGGCAAATGGCGCGAGCGGCAGCGGCGCTGCGGTGAGATCGCGCACGGTGCGGTCGAACACATAGGACCAGTGCGGCGCGTGCACATTGTACTGCGCCCAGATGGTGCGGTTGGTGAAGCCGACCTTGCGGCCGATGACCGTGAAGCCGGCGCGCTCGTAGAGCTGACGCAGCAGCGGCGCGACGCGAGCTGCGTCGGCGTCGGAGAGCCCGCCGGGCCGCGACGTGAACGGCAGAATCTGACGCGCGTTGATCACCGCGTCATAGGCCTCGGCGGCGATCGCCTTGATCACCGCCGTATCTTTCTTCTGGGCCGTGCCGATCATGGCCGGTTTTTAGCATTGCCGCGGCAGTGCGGGGAGCCGGAAAACCGTCCAGCGTTTGCAGAGCGCGAGCGGCGCGGAAGTCCGCCAGCGCCCGCTTGCGCGCGGCGTCCGGCACCTGCGGCAGATGACGATTGAGGCAGGCGCGCGGCTCGCCGCGGCAGCGGCGGGGGCGGTGGCACAGCGGCTTGCGGCAATGGCGCCAGAAGCCGAGGCGGTCGTTGACCCAGCGCCAGGGCGCCGCGGCTTCGGGGGTCAGGGGGACGTCGGGCATCGGCGCGTTGCGGCTCTCCATGCGGTCGAGCATGAGGCCGACGATGTCGAGCATTCTGTGCGCGATGCGATCGGCGCGGGCGCGGAATTCGGTGTGGTGCATGTCGGGCAAGCTCCATCGTTCTCGCGGCGCGAATGCGCCCGAGGTCTGGGAAGTTTCCCCGCCTGAAAAGGCGAGGGGGACGGCGCGCCAAAAAGCGCGGCAGTCCTTATGTGCGCACCTTCTTGCGAAGGT
>DASUGZ010000026.1:0-7607 GCA_036273755.1 Pseudolabrys sp. | reverse complement strand
GGCGTCGAGAATGGCGACCAGCGCGCATTCGGGAATGTCGAGGCCCTCGCGCAGCAGATTGATGCCGACCAGCGCGTCGAAAGCGCCTAAGCGTAAGTCGCGAATGATCTCGATGCGCTCCAGGGTGTCGATGTCGCTGTGCATATAGCGCACGCGGATGCCCTGTTCGTGCAGGTATTCGGTGAGGTCCTCGGCCATGCGCTTGGTCAACACGGTGATCAGCGCGCGATAACCCTTCGCCGCCACCTGCCGCACCTCGCCGACGAGGTCGTCCACTTGCGTGCGCGCAGGGCGGACTTCAACGGGAGGATCAATAAGTCCAGTCGGGCGGATCACCTGCTCGACGAAGACGCCGCGCGCTTCCTCCATCTCCCAGGGGCCGGGCGTCGCCGAGACGGCGAGCGACTGCGGCCGCATGGCATCCCATTCCTCGAAGCGCAGCGGCCGGTTGTCCATGCAGGAGGGCAGGCGGAAGCCGTATTCGGCGAGCGTCGCCTTGCGGCGGAAGTCGCCGCGGTACATGCCGCCGAGCTGCGGGATGGTGACGTGGCTCTCGTCGCAGAACACCAGGGCGTTGTCCGGCACGTATTCGAACAATGTCGGCGGCGGTTCGCCGGGCTTGCGGCCGGTGAGGTAGCGCGAATAGTTCTCGATGCCGGCGCAGGAGCCGGTGGCCTCCATCATTTCGAGGTCGAAGGTGGTGCGCTGCTCGAGCCGCTGCGCTTCGAGCAGGCGGCCGGCGGTGTTGAGCTGGTCGAGCCGCACGCGCAGTTCAGCCTTGATTGAATTCATCGCCTGGATCAGCGTCGGCCGCGGCGTCACGTAGTGCGAATTGGCGTAGATCTTGACGAATTCCAGCTCGTCGGTCTTTTGCCCGGTGAGCGGGTCCATCTCCTCGATTTTTTCAATCTGATCGCCAAAGAGGTGCACGCGCCAAGCGCGGTCCTCGTAGTGCGCCGGGAAAATGTCGACGGTGTCGCCGCGCACGCGGAACGAGCCGCGGTAGAAATCGGCCTGCGTGCGCTTGTATTGTAGCGCCACCAGGTCGGCGAGCAATTGGCGCTGATCGATCTTGCCGCCCTGCTTCAGGGTGAAGGTCATCGCCGAATAGGTTTCGACCGAGCCGATGCCGTAAATACAGGACACCGACGCAACGATGACGACGTCGTCGCGTTCGAGGAGGGCACGAGTAGCAGAATGCCGCATGCGGTCGATCTGCTCGTTGATCGAAGATTCCTTCTCGATGTAGGTGTCGGTGCGCGGCACGTAGGCTTCCGGCTGGTAGTAGTCGTAATAGGAGACGAAATATTCCACCGCGTTGTCGGGGAAGAACGATTTGAACTCGCCGTAGAGCTGCGCCGCCAGCGTCTTGTTCGGCGCCAGGATCAGGGCAGGGCGCTGCGTCGCCTCGATCACCTTGGCCATGGTGAAGGTCTTGCCCGAGCCCGTCACACCAAGAAGGACCTGCGTACGGTCGCTGCGCTTGACGCCTTCAACCAGTTCCTCGATCGCCCGCGGCTGGTCGCCCTGCGGCGCGAAGTCCGACTTGATGACAAGTTTTTTGCCGCCTTCGGATTTTTCGGGCCGCGGCGGCCGATGTGGCGTCCAGACTTTGCCGCTCGCCGCTTCGTCGCGGAATTCGGCGCGGCCCTCGCGCAACAGTTTGTCGAGCGACTGTTGACTGGCGAGACCGGCAAAGCCGCCCGGCTGCGTCGGCAGATCGGCGCGCGGCAGACGATATTTAGCCTCGTCGCTGAGGCCCAGCTCGTCCGCCAGCTTCGGATCGAGCCCGCTCACCGGCGGGCCCTCGAAGTCGGCCTGCGGCGCTTCCTCGAAGCCGGATTCTTTGGAAGTTTTGGCGGTCGATTTGCGCGCCTTGTGGGCGGCAGAAAAATCGGCGCGGCGGTCGAACGAATTGTCCGGCGGCGGCTGCAAGTTCGGATTTTTTCCGGTTCCCGAACCCAGGCCCGCGGTGCCCTTGTTGATCGCGGGATTGAGCAGGTCGGCGAGCGCGTCCGACGTCGGCGGCTCGATCGGCCGCGCCGCCTTGGCGCGCGTCGGTTTGGCGGGGTCCTTTGGTATTTTCGGGGGCTTCGTCATTGCCTCGAATATGGGGCGAGTCCGGCGGCTGGGGAAGGGTGGCCATTGTGCGGCGGCGCGGATCGTTGTTCGCTGCCACCGGGGCCGCGAATCGCGATGACCTATCTGATCTTGAAATATCTGCACGTCGTCGGCGCTATTGTGCTGCTCGGCACCGGTGTCGGCATCGCCTTTTTCATGCTGATGGCGCATCGCAGCGGCGATGTCGGCCATATTTTGCGTACGGCCCGGACGGTCGTGCTGGCGGATTTCCTGTTTACGGCCACCGCCGTGGTGGCGCAGCCGGTCACTGGTTGGCTGCTGGCGCGCGACCTCGGCCTGCCGCTCAGCGAGCCCTGGCTGTTGCTGTCGCTGATTTTGTACGGCGTGGCCGGGCTGTTCTGGCTGCCGGTGGTGTGGATGCAGATGCGCATGCGCGATCTCGCCGCAGCGGCGCTGCGCACGAACGCGCCGCTCGGCGAAGACTACAGCCGGCTGTTCCGGCTATGGTTCCTGTTCGGTTGTCCAGGCTTCGGCGCGGTCGCTGCCATCGTGTGGCTGATGATCGCCAAGCCTGGCTTATGAGCGGCGTGATCCCATGACCGTTTTGGTTCTTGGCGCGGCTGGTCTGATCGGAAATGTCATCGCCGCCGATCTGATCCGCCGTGGCATTCCGGTGGTCGCTGCGGCCCGACGTTTCACGCCGGAGCAGCGCGATAGCCTCGGCGCGGCGGCGCGCGAAATGCCGATTGCCGCGCTCGACAGCGCCGCATTGGCGCGACTGATCGACGACTGCGCCGCTGATGTCGTGGTCAATTGCCTCGGCGTATTGCAGGACGCCGGCGCGGACAGCACGCAGGCCGTGCATCAGGCGTTTGTTGAAAGGCTGCTCGCCGCGTTGCGCGCCATAAGACGCCCCGTTTTGCTCGTGCATCTTTCGATCCTAGGCGCGGCGGCCAGCGACGGCACCAATTTCAGCCGCAGCAAGCGAGCCGCCGAAGATGCTATCGCCAAATCAGGCCTGCCTTACGCGATCCTGCGGCCTGGCTTCGTGTTCGCGCCGCGCGCTTATGGCGGCAGCGCCATGTTGCGGGCCCTGGCGGCGCTGCCGCTCGCACTGCCGTCGGCGCTGGCCAGCCGGCCGCTCGCGACCGTCGCGGTGGAGGACATTGCCGAGACCGTTCATGTCTTGGCGCAGCAATGGCAGAAGCCCGACCCGCGGCATGCGGCAATCTGGGACGTGATGCAGCCTGACACTTTGACCATCGGCGATGTGACGGCGAGCTTGCGCCGATGGCTGGGCGCCGACCGGCGTTGGCGCATTCCATTGCCGATGGCTTTGTTCAAGCTCGGGGCACTCACCGGCGATGCCTCGGCCTGGCTCGGCTGGCGGCCGCCGGTGCGCTCGACCGCGCTGATCGAATTGATGCGGGGCATCGCTGGCGATCCGCGCCCGTGGATGGCGGCTACCAAGATTATGCCGCGGCCACTCGGCGACGTGTTGTGGGCACGCCCCGCCACCGTGCAGGAGAAATGGTTCGCGCGGATCTATCCGCTCAAGGCACTGATCGTCGGCATCCTAGCCGTGTTTTGGTGCGCCTCGTCGCTGATCGTGCTGACGGTCGCTTTTCCGGCCGCGGTGGCGATTTTTACCGCGCATGGATTCCAGCTCGGCTTGGCGCAAGTGCTGACGGTCGCGAGTTGCCTGACGGATTTGTCGGTCGGGGTGGCGATCGCATTCCGGCGCACGCACGTCTACGGGCTCGGGGCCGGAATCGCCGTGTCGCTTTTCTACATGGCCGGGGCTGCGATTCTGACGCCAGAACTCTGGATCGAACCGCTCGGCGCGCTAGTGAAAACTGGGCCAGCCATCGTTTTGATGCTGGTGGCGCTTGCGATTGCAGACGATCGCTAGGACATGGAATGGGCACGGCGCCGCAACATCTCGGCGAGGTCGGCGGGCAGGGTCTGGTCCTATACGACGGCATCTGTATCCTTTGTTCGCGCTGGTTCCGCTTTGTTGCTAGGCGCGACACCGAGCGCAAGCTCCTATTCACTGCGATCCAGTCCGATTATGGGCGCGCACTCGCGGTCAAATTTGGCATCGATCCGGACAATCCCGAAACCAATGCCGTGCTGCTTGATGGCGAAGTGTATCTTCGTTCGGATTCCGCTCTCGCGGCGCTGTCCGTGCTGCCGATGTGGCGGTGGACAGGCGTGCTCAAAACGGTGCCGAAACCGCTGCGCGACCGGATCTACCTGAGGATCGCGCGCAACCGCTCCGGCTCTTCGGTAAGCGCGCAGCGTGCGACCTCGGCGGCGCGCAATATACCGAACGGATCATCAATTGACCGGTTGCCGCCGCAGGACGCTATGGCCTTACGCCGTGCCATCCGGATGCTAATCTGCCGGCAAAAGACTGCAGGGAGGACGCCGATGACCACCACCAAACTCACCCGTCGGACGCTGCTGGCCGGCCTTGCCGCCGCGCCGCTCGCCGGCACGGCGCGCGCGCAAGCCGACTGGCCGAGCCGCAACGTGCGGGTGATCGTGCCCTATCCACCGGCCGGCGGCGCCGACACCACCGCGCGCATCCTCTACGCCAAGCTCGGGCAGATGCTGAACACGCAGTTCATCGTCGAGAACCGCGGCGGCGCCGGCGGCACCATCGGCGAGGCCATTGTCGCCAAGGCGGAGCCGGACGGCTATATGCTCATCCACGACGCCACCGCCTTCTCGGTGAATTCCTTCCTCTATCCGAAGCTGCCGTTCAATTACGAGAAGGACTTCGACCCTGTCGCGCTGGTGTCGCTGGTGCCTAACATTCTCGTGGTCACGCCGTCGGTTCAGGCGAACACGGTCGCCGACATCATCGCCTTCGCCAAGAAGCAGCCCGACGGCATCACCATGGCTTCATCGGGCAACGGCACGCTGCAACATCTCTGTCTGGAGTTGTTCCGCTTCAAAACCGGCATCAAGATCAACCACGTGCCCTATCGCGGCGGCGGGCTGGCGCTCACCGACGTGATGTCGGGGCAGGTGAAGTATTTCTTCTCCAACGGCTCGTCGGTGGTCGGCCTGATCAAGGGCGGCAAGGTCAAGGCGATCGCGCATACCGGCAAAGGCAGGCTCGACACTCTGCCGGATATTCCGCCAGTGTCGGACACCATTCCCGGCTTCGAGGCCTACGAGTGGAACGGCGTCTTCGCGCCGCATGGCACCCCGAAGCCGATTGTCGCCAAGCTCAATGCCAGCATCAACGAGGCGCTGGTCTCGCCAGAGGTCAGCTCGCGCTTCAAGCAGCTCAACATCGTCACGCAGAAGACGACGCCGGAGGAATTCCACGCCTTCGTCGAGGGGCAGATGAAGGTGTGGGGCAAAGTGGTGAAGGACGCCAATATTCATTTGGGCTAGTCGTCCACCGTGACCGAGATCGCCCAAACCCCCGTCGCGATCGCCGGCCCGGTCGCGCGGCCGAGGAAGCCGCGGGTCATGCCGCCGCCCGGCGCCTGGGACACGCACTGTCACGTGTTCGGCCCGGCTGACAAATTTCCCTACGCCGAGGGACGCGGCTACACGCCGCCCGACGCGCCGGTCGATAAATACATCGCGCTGCTCGACCATAACGGCTGCGACTTCGGGCTTTTGGTGCAGGGTAACGCGCACGGCTACGACAACCGCGTCGTGCTCGACGCGCTGACGCGTTATCCGAAACGCCTGCGCGGCGTCGCAATCACCGATTTGCGCATCAAGCCGGAGACGCTGCGCGACTGGCACAAGACCGGCATGCGCGGCCTGCGTTTTCACCTCTTCGCCGTGAAGCAGACCTATATCCGCGGTGTCGGCTTCGACGTGTTCGAAGTGTTCCGCAAGACCATGATTGAGCTCGGCTGGGTGATGCAGATTTTCTGC
The DNA here is from genome assembly GCA_036273755.1 of Pseudolabrys sp. Classification (GTDB taxonomy): domain Bacteria; phylum Pseudomonadota; class Alphaproteobacteria; order Rhizobiales; family Xanthobacteraceae; genus Pseudolabrys. The sequence goes on along the minus strand of DASUGZ010000026.1, from coordinate 1,616 downwards.
GACGGCCGCGTGCTGGCGGAGCACGCGCCGCGCTTGCGCGAGATATCGCGCGATCTGCCGGTCATCGTCGACCATTACGGTATGGTAGACGCCGCGCAGGGCATCGAGCAGCCGGGCTTTCAGGCGCTCCTCAAACTGGTCGGCGATGGCCATGCCTATGTGAAGGTTTCGGCGCCGTATCGCATTTCCAAGCAGTACCCCGATTACCCCGACGCGCGGCCGTTCCACGAGGCGCTGCTGCGCGCCAATCCGGAACGGCTGATGTGGGGCACCGACTGGCCGCATCCGTCGATCCCGGCCGATGTCATGCCGGACGACGGTCATCTGCTCGATCTGCTGTTCGAGTGGACGCCGGACGAGGCGGTGCGGCGCAAGATCCTGGTGGAGACGCCGTCAAGCTTGTTCGGGGGCTGAAACGCCGCACGGCCCGGCGCTCGCGCAAGCCCGCGGGAACAATTCCGATAACGTAACGTTGGCGGAGGGGGCACGGTACGAGATTGGCAGCCGCAGCCGGCCCGCTGCTGGCGATGCAGGCAGGCCCGGCCCATGCGTCCATCCACGGCAAGATTTATTCGCCGTCTTTCGGCGTTGCCGCTTATGGCGCTGCCGCTCGGCGGTTGCTCGCTGACGAGCAGTTTTCTCGATCCCTACGGGCCGGTGGCGGCGCTGCAACGCACGCTGTTCTTCCACGTCATCGGCTGGATGATGATCGTGCTGGTGCCGGTCTTCGTTCTGGTGCCTCTGTTTGCCTGGCGCTATCGCCGCGGCAACACCGCCGCCGTCTATCGGCCGGACTGGCAGTTCTCGTGGCCGCTGGAAATCCTGGTCTGGGGCGTGCCGATTGTGGTGGTCACGGTCCTCTCCGCCCTGGCCATCGCCAAGGAGCTGCGGCTCGACCCTTACGCGCCGCTTCAGTCATCGAGGCCGCCGCTCGAGATTCAGGTCGTGGGCCTCGATTGGAAGTGGCTGTTCATTTATCCGGCGCAGGGCATCGCCACAGTCGGCGTCGCCGCCGTGCCGTCGGACCGCGCGGTGCGTTTTCGCCTCACCAGCGACACCGTCATGCAGTCGTTCTTCATCCCTTCGCTCGGCAGCCAGCTCTACGCCATGGCCGGCATGGTCACCGACCTCAACCTCAGAGCCGATCGCATCGGCCGTCTGCGTGGGCTCAACACGCAGTTCAACGGCGCCGGATTCCAGGAGCAAGGTTTTACCCTTGCGGCGATGCGTCCGCCGGATTTCGATGTTTGGGTGCAGAGCGTGCGCGCAGCCGGCAAGCTGCTCGACGACGCGGCGTACCGGCGGCTGTCGCAGCAAAGCACGCTGACACAGGCGCGGGCGGCGCTCGGCAGCGATGCGATGCCGCCAGACGCGCTTTATTTTGCCGGTGTCCCGCCGAATCTGTTCGATGCCATCGTCGGCAAGTACCGCCACATGGCTGGAACCGGACACTAAGCATGCACGGCAGCGACGTGTGGCCTCTCGTTTTCGGCAAGCTTTCGGTCGAGGCCTTGCCGTTCTACAGCGGTGTTGCGGCGACCGCGGCGTCTATCGTTGTTGCCGCAGCGATCGGCGTGCCGGCGCTGATCACGTGGTACGGCGCCTGGGGCTACCTG
>DASUGZ010000025.1:0-2509 GCA_036273755.1 Pseudolabrys sp. | reverse complement strand
GTCCTTGAGGTTCGCCAGGATGCGCGCCCTGACGCTGTCGAGGCTCGCCATCACGGCGTCGTAGATCGTGACGTCGTGGCCGGCGAGCGCGAACACTTGGGCGATGCCGTGGCCCATCAGGCCGGCGCCGATCACCGCGATTTTTGCTTTGTCTTGCATCCGCGCTTTCGACCCCTGTCCCGGACGCGGTGCAGCACGAAGTGATGCACCGCTGATCCGGGACCTCTACAAACTCCGAACCCGTAACGGTCCCAGGTCTGCAATGCAGCACTTCGCGCTGCATTGCGCCCGAGACAAGAGCTTACCCCGCCGTGTAGCCGCCGTCGGCGTAGAGGATGTGGCCCGTGTAGAAGTCCGAGGCCTTGGACGCGAGGAACAGCAGCGGTCCCGCCAGATCTTCCGGCTCGCCCAAGCGCCCCTTGGGCACGCGCGCCAGGAAACCCTTGCGCACGGTCTGCGCACGCTCGGTGTCTTCGTACATCCATGCGGTGAGCGCCGAGCGGAATACGGTCGGGCCGATGGCGTTGACGGTGATGCCCTGTTCGCCCCACTCGCAGCCGAGCGCCCTGGTGATGCCGTCGACCGCGGATTTCGACGCGCAATAGGCGGTGTAGCCGGCCGGATGGCCGAGCAGACCGCGCGCCGAGGAGGTGAGAATGACCTTGCCGCCCTGGCCCTGCTTGAGCATCTGCTTGCCGGCGGCGCGCGCCATCAGCCACGACTGGGTGACGTTGGCGTCCATGACGTCGAGAAATTCCTGCGGCTTGAGGTCGACGATCTTGGCGACCTTGTTGAGGCCGGAAGCGACGACAAGAATGTCGAGGCGGCCGAAGGTGTCGACCGCGGCCTTGACGATCTTTTCGCAATTGTCTTCCGAGCTCGGCCGCAGCGCAACGACCGCGGTCTTGGCGCCGAGCGCCTCGCATTCCGCCGCGACTTTTTTCAGCTCATCTTGCTTGCTCGCCGCCAGCACGACGTTGGCGCCGGCGCCCGCCAGCGTCTTCGCCGCCAGCGCGCCGAATGCGCCTGAGGCGCCGGTGACGACGGCGGTCTTGCCGCGCACGTCGAACAGAGCGAGCGGATTTTTCAAAAAGGCTTCGGACATTGTGTCCTCCCGGAATTTTCTTTTTCGTCATGGCCGGGCTTGTCCCGGCCATCCACGTCTTTCTTTGTAAGACGCCTACTTCGGCGCGGCGACCGCGACAAGAATCGTGCACGTATCCTTGCCGCGGTTGACGATCTCGCGGTTCTCATTCGGCGCGATGAAGACGGTGTCGCCCGCCTTCGCCACCTGCTCCTTGCCGCCGGCGATCACGGTCAACTCGCCCTTGAGCACGTGATAGATCTTCTCCGGCGGCGAGGCGTCGGGCCCGGCGCCGCCGCCCGGCTCGAAGTGCGAGATGCCGAAAACCAGGGCCTGCGAGCCGCCCGTCTCCGCGCCGAAGATGCGCAGCGACTCGTATTTGCGGTGGTTCGGCGCTTCGTAAGCCTTTGCGTCAGAGAGCTTGCGGACGATCATCAGAACTTGCTCCCCTTTTCAATACGGAATTTCTGTTTCGGATCGAGCATTGCCACCAGGCGCACGATGCAGCCGTCGCCCCGGTCCCAGTTCCACGGGAAATAGGCGAAGGTGACGCGCTTGCCGGTGACCTTGTCGATGTCGCCGCCGACATTCTCGATGCCCATGATGCCGTTCTTGAACAGGATGCGGTGCACCGGCTCCCATTCCGGGTGGTCGTCCTTCCAGTCGCGGCCGCCCGACCACTCGCGATACTCATCGGCCAAGTGAGGATGCAAAGGTCCGTTGCGGTGCGGGCCTATGGCCGTGGCGAGCGGATGGTCGTTGGCCTGCGTGTCGTGGCCGACGACCTTGACCTTTTTCTTGACGAACCATTCGCCGGCAGACGGGACGAAGCCGGGCGCGCGGCAGAAATAGTCTTCCGAGTCCTCGTAGAACTTGTGCCAGCCGGTATTGACGATCACGACGTCGCGCGGCCGCACGATCTTGCCGCAGGCCTTTTCCAGATCGTCGCCGGTGATCGGCTCCCATTTCTCCTTCGGGATCGACACCACGATGCCGGAGCCGAAGAAATGCGGCAGCGGCACTTCGTCGATGAACGGCGTGCCCTGGACGACGTGCGCCGGCGCGTCGATATGCGTGGTGTTGTGCATCGAGGTGGTGATGCGCTGCGACAGCACGCCCGACTTCGCCATGTAGTGGATGCGCTCGATCTTGACGTCCTCGAAGTACGGCCAGTTCGGCGACTGATAGCCGAAACGGTGGGACAGGTTGTAGAACTCCAGCCCCATGCTGTTTTTGAGATTTTCTTCGAACATCACGCCGCGAATTCTTTTAGCCACGGCTCCCTCCCTTTATGTGATATTTCATCGCGCATCGGCCTGCACTCAGGCAGCCGAAGAATTCATGTGAGCCTCCAAGGCATTTTTTGTGGCGATCAATCGATCGGCCACCAGTGTCTGGCGGGTTGCAAAACGCTGGCTCGGCACC
>DASUGZ010000024.1:0-7905 GCA_036273755.1 Pseudolabrys sp. | reverse complement strand
GGCAAGCGCATGAAGGCTGTTGCGCTCGAACGCGAGAAGATCCGCGCGCGCGAACGCGAGCGGATGGTGCAGGCGCAACAGAAGGTCAACCTGCGCCCGTCTGCCAAACAATCGGTTCAGGCGATCGTCGATCGCTTCAATCTGAAAAAATGGGTCGGCCAGGAAGAGGCGCGGCTCAAGCTGATACAGGCCGGCTATCGGGGCCAGGCGCCTTACATCACGTACTTGTTCTTCCGTATGGTGACGCCAGCGGCGAGCGCGCTGTTCGCCGCGGTTTATCTGTTCGTCGTGCTCGACTTCAATCAGCCGCCTCTGGTCAAACTCGGCATGTGCATCGGTGCCGCCTATATCGGCATGCACATGCCGCTGATGTTCCTCAAAAACAGAATCGCGCGCCGTCAACTCTCGATCAAGCGCGCGTTCCCCGATACGCTCGACCTGCTGCTGATCTGCGTCGAATCCGGCATGTCGATCGAGGCAGCGTTCAAGAAGGTGAGCGACGAAGTCGGCTCGCAGTCGGTGGCGCTTGCCGAAGAACTCACGCTCACCACCGCCGAGTTGTCCTACCTGCCGGACCGCCGCCAAGCTTACGAGAATCTGGCCAAACGCACCGATCTCGAAGGCGTGAAATCGGTCTGCATGGCATTGCAGCAGGCCGAGCGCTACGGCACGCCGCTCGCCAACATGCTGCGCGTGATGGCGCAGGAAAACCGTGACATGCGCATGGCGGAGGCCGAGAAGAAGGCCGCCGGTCTGCCGCCAAAGCTGACCGTGCCCATGATCCTGTTTTTCCTGCCGGTGCTGTTCATCGTCATTCTGGGCCCGGCCGCGATCAAGGTGATGGCGATTAAGTGACGCGGACTTGTGCCCGCATTCGGGGCCCGCGCACCGTCCTACAACAATGCGCGTGAGTTATTAGGTTCCAGCGTCGGGCGCGGGCATCAACGGCCGGCCGCTTTTCTTTGCCCACTGGCTGCGCTGCGCCAGCATTTGCTTCAGGTAGGCGACGTTGGCGGCGGCTTCGTCCGGCGGCAGATCGGCGCGGGCGATCTGCTCGGCTTCGGCAAAGCGGCCCTGCAGTCCGACCACCAGCGCCAGGTTCTGCCGCACCTTGGGCGCGGCATCGCGCCGCGCCATGGCCTCGCGCAAGGTCGCCTCGGCGCGCGGCAGATCCTTGGTCAGCGCGTAGGACAGGCCGAGATTGGACATGATCGACGGCTCGCCCGGCACGATGCGCAGGGCGGCGGCATAGTGCTGTTGCGCCTCTGTGTAGCGGCCCAGTTGGTCGAGCACAGCGCCTTGTGCATTGAGGATGCGCCAATCTGGATTGTCTGGCGTATGCGCGCGGGTGAGAACGTCGAGCGCCTGGTTGTAGTCGCCGACGTCGGCGAGCGCGCGGCCGTATTCGCCAAGCAGTGCCATATTGTTTGGGTTGCGGATCGTCGCCTGTTGCAACACAGCGACCGCCTGCGGTCGCTGGTCGGTCGCGCGCAGCGCGCGGGCGTAGGCAACAGCCGCGTTAGCATCGTTGGGGTTTTCGCGATAGCGGGCGCCCCAGACTTCGAGCGAACGCCGCCAATCTGCATCGGTGCGCGGCGTCTGCGGCGCGGCGACTGAACCCGTGATGATGTCATCGCCGGTGGTCTTGCAGCCGCCGAGCGTCAAAGCGAGTGTTGTCGCCAGGGCGGCGGAGGCGAACAGGCGGATGGCGAGAGCCGGTTTTGCGGGCATGGGTGTTCGGGCATGCAACGGCATCCCCGAGCAATAAAACGTTAACCCTAATGAGTGGTTAACTTGTATTCTGGCCCCATCTTCCGGGGATAAGATCGCGATATGGACCCCAGTCTGACCGCCGACGAAATCGCCCTCCAGAAGCGGGCCCGTGACTTCGCGCAGACGGTGGTGCGGCCGAGGGCCGCAGCCATCGACCGCGACGAGCAATATCCCTGGGACATAGTCAAGGCGCTGACCGAGGCCGGTTTCGTCGGCATGACCATACCGCCGGCGCTAGGCGGCCAGGGCCGCTCGTTCCTCGACGCGGTGCTGGCGATCGAGGAAATGGCGAAGTGCTGCACCGTCACCGCACGCATCGTCGTGGAAACCAATATGGGTGCGTTGTCCACCGTGATGGCCTATGGCAGCGAGGCGCAGAAGGCGCTGGCGGCGCGGCTGGTGCTTGCCGGAGACAAGCCGGCGATCTGCATCACGGAGCCCGACGCGGGCAGCGATGCCACCGCCATGACGACGCGCGCGGACCGGCGCGGCGATATCTACGTCATCAACGGCAAGAAGCATTGGATCACCGGCGCCGGCGTGTCGAAGCTGCATCTAATTTTCGCCCGCGTGTTCGACGAGCGCGGCCAGGACCGCGGCATCGGCGGCTTCCTTGCGGTGCGCGACGAGACCAAAGGGCTACGCGTGACGCGGCGCGAGCAGACCATGGGCTTGCGTGGCATGCCGGAGGGCGAGCTGACCTTCGAAAATCTCGAAGTGCCGGCCGACATGGCGATCATGCTGCCGTCCGGTTTCCACCGCGGCTTTGCCGACCTGATGAATGCCTATAACAGCCAGCGCGTCGGCGCCGGTACGGTGGCCATGGGCGTCGCCGCCGGCGCGCTCGATCTGGCGCTCGATTGGGTGAAGACGCGGGAACAGTTCGGCCGCAAAATCGGCGAATTCCAGGGCCTGCAATGGATGCTGGCCGACATGCAGACGCAACTCACCGCTTCCCGCCTCATGCTTTACGCCGCCGCGCGCTCGCGCGGGCCGGACGGCAGCCCTTTTCCCGACGCGATGCTGGCGGCGCAGGCGAAAATTTTTGCGTCGGAGACCGCCATTAAGATCGTCAACGACGCGCTGCAACTGTTCGGCGCCCGCGGCTATTCGCGTGAACTTCCCTTAGAGAGGATGGCGCGCGACGTGCGGATGTTCACCATCGGCGGCGGCACGGCGCAGGTGTTGCGCACGCTGGTCGCGTCGAAAATGCTGGGCTGGAAGCTGCCGCAAACGCGCGACGGCTATCTGCCGAAACCCTCGATGCGCGACGCCGCGGAGTAGCCATGCATCCGATTTTCGCCGCAGCCGGCGACCCGGCCATCCCGATCCTGTTCGTCAACGCCGCGACGTTCGAGGACATCGTTCGGGGCGTCGACGACCGCGAGCAGGTCTATATCCGCGCCACCGGATATGAGCCCAAACCCGGCCGTCACCTGGTCGTGCCCAAGTCCGATGGCACCTTGGCCGGCGTGCTGTTCGGCATCGAGGCCGCCGACGCGCCGGTGAAGGACGTGTTTCGCCCGGGCGCGCTGGTCGGCCTGCTCCCCCCCGGCACCTATCGCTTCGCCAATGCACCCCACGATGGGCGGCTGGCGGCCTTGGCGTTTGCCCTCGGCGCCTATCAATTCACCCGCTATCGCAAGGCGGAAGCGCGCCAGGTGAAACTGGTCGTCCCTGACGGGGTCGACCGCGACGACCTCACCCGCGTCGCCGAAGGTGTGACGCTGGCGCGCGATCTCATCAACACACCGTCGAACGACATGGGCCCGGCCGAATTGGAAGAGGCGGCCCGCGCCCTCGCCAAGAAGCACGGCGCCAAGATCGAGGTTACGGCCGGCGATACGTTGGCCAAGCAATTTCCGCTGGTTGCCGCGGTCGGCGCCGGCTCGCCGCGCACACCCCGGCTGATCGATATCACCTGGGGCAACGAGGGCGCGCCGAAGATCACCCTGGTCGGCAAGGGCGTGTGTTTCGATACCGGCGGCCTCGACATCAAAAACGATGCCGGCATGCTCAATATGAAGAAAGACATGGCCGGCGGCGCCACAGCGCTCGGCCTCGCCCACATGATCATGGCGCGCAAGGTCAAGGTTCGACTGCGCGTGATCATTCCGGCGGTGGAGAATTCGATTTCCGGCACCAGCTTCCGGCCGCGCGACATCTTCACGTCCCGCAAGGGGATCACCGTCGAGATCGGTAACACCGACGCCGAGGGTCGCCTGATCCTGGCCGATGCGCTGACCCTTGCCGACGAGGACAAGCCTGCACTCGTCGTTGACTTCGCCACGCTGACCGGCGCGGCACGCGTCGCGCTGGGACCTGACGTGCCGGCCGCGTTTACCGACGACGACGCGCTTGCCGAGGAGATTGCGCGCTTCGCGGCGGCGGAGAACGATCCGCTTTGGCGCATGCCGCTGTGGAAGCCCTATGAGGCGATGCTCGACTCCAAAGTGGCCGATACAAACAATGTGAGCACCGGCGGCCAGGGAGGCGCCATCACCGCCGCGCTGTTCCTACGCAAGTTCATCGCCGCTAAATCCTGGCTGCACCTCGACATTTTCGCCTGGTCGCCGACAGCCAAGCCCGGCCGCCCGGAAGGCGCCGAACTGCAGACCGCGCGCGCCTTCTACGCGATGCTCTGCGCGCGGTATTCCTGATCCATGGTCGCGCTCGACCCGCGCATCAATCCGTTCCGCCCCGAGATCGCGGCGGATTTTCTCAAAGGCCAAGTCGAGGCCGCGCGCTTCGTCGAAGGCGTGCGCCACGAAGTGGTCGAACCGATCGCAGCCGTGCGCCGCATGCCGTCGCACGAGGCGCGACTCGACACCCAAGCGATGCTCGGCGAGACGGTCGCGGTCTTTGAGACGAATGACGAGGGCTGGGCCTGGGGCCAGCTCGAAAACGACGGCTATGTCGGCTGGCTGCCGGCCAACGCACTCGGCGCACCGGGCCCGGCGGCGACGCACAAGGTGGCGGTGCCGCGGACGCTGGCGTTTCCCGGACCGGATATCAAGCGCAAGCCGGCCGCGGCGCTGCCGATGGGCGCGCGACTCGCCATTGTCCGGCAAGACGAGCGCTTCGCGGTCGCCGCCAACGGCTGGAACCTGCCGATCATGCATCTTACGCCGCTCAAGGCGCGCCAACCGGATTTCGTCGCTATCGCCGAAGAATTCCTGCACACCCCATATTTGTGGGGCGGCAAGACCTCGCTCGGCATCGATTGTTCGGGATTAGTGCAGGTGGCGCTGCAAGCGGCCGGTATGGCCTGCCCGCGCGACAGCGACATGCAGGAAATGGCGCTCGGCAAACTATCGTCGCTCGGCGGAATTCGGCGCGGCGATCTGGTGTTCTGGAAAGGCCATGTCGCCATTGCGTGCGACGACGAAACGCTGCTGCATGCCAACGCACACGCCATGGCGGTGGCAATCGAGCCGGCGGCCGAGGCGATCGCCCGCATCAAAGCGGCGGGCAGCGACATCACCAGCGTCAAGCGGATCTAGCGCGCGGCGTCAAGAATGTCGGCCACGCGCCCTCGGTTGTGCGCCAGCCATAGCAGCCCGACAACCAGCGGACCGTTGTGCATTTTACCTTCGCGGAATGCCGCGAGCGCGGCGTCAATCGACACGCGCATAACGCTGATATATTCGCCCTCGGTCGGATGCGTCCGTTCCGGCACGCGCGAGGCATCGACCGCGGCGACGAAAAACGTCACCTCCTCGTCGGTCAATCCCGGCGTCGGCAGATAGCTGAACAATTCGACCAGCGCCGACGGCGTCACGCCGATTTCTTCCTCGCACTCGCGCCGCGCGGTTTCCATGAGCTGCTCGCCGAGCTCGACGCGGCCGGCCACGATCTCGACCATCTCGCCCTTGTCATTGGCAAGATGCGCCGCCGGCCGGAACTGGCGGATCATGACGATCTCGCCGCGCTTAAGATCGAGCGGCAGCAGGGCGACCACCTTGCCGGCGCGCACGACGTCGCGCGTTTGCGTGCCGGCAGGCAGCGTCACCTGAAAGCGTTGGTAGTCGAAAAATCCTTTGGCCGGGCGCTCCGGCGCCGACAATTCGACTTGCGCTGCGCGATCAGCAAGGTCGGGCGCGGCCATCGCTCAGCACACGACCTTGCCGCAGGCGCGCACGGCGGCGATCGCGGTCCGCAGTGACTTCAAGCCCGGGTGGCCGACGATGGCAACGCCGTCGATGATATAGGCCGGCGTCGCGGCGAGGCCCGCCTGGCCGCCAAACGTCGCATTGTCGCGCAAGATATTCAGCGTCGCTTCGGTGTTGGCGGCGCCCGCCAATTTTTCTGGATCGAGGCCCATCTCTTTGGCGGCCGCGAGCACCTTGGCGCCGTCGATGGCGCCGCGGTTGGCATAGATGCGGCGGTGGAAATCGAGATACTGCGCGGACGTCAACTGCTTGGCGGCGGCGATCTCGACCATCGCGCCCCGCACCGAAGCGATCGACAACACGGCGTAGGGCACGAAGATCAGCTTGAGTTTTGGATCGGAGCGGACCAGGGCGTCGATATCGGCGGCGGCCTCGCGGCAATACGGACAGTTGAGATCGTAGAACTGGACCAGCGTCACGTCGCCATCGAGATTGCCGACGGGCACTTTGCCCGGCAACTTATCGAGCCGCGCGGCAAAGCCAGGCTTGAGATCAAAATTGGCGATGGTGTCGCCGTCGTCGGCTTTGATCGGGTAGCGGGCTGGCGGCATCTGCGCCATCGCGGCAGCGGCGCCAAATACAAGAAAAACAAATGCGATAGCGAAGATACGTTTTTTCATTGCGCCACCACGCCTTCCGGCGCGGTCTCCAGTTTGAACGCGGCGGCAAACAGCGCACGCGTGTAATCGCTCTTCGGCATCTTGAACAGTTCGGCCGCCGCGCCCTCTTCCACCACTTTGCCGTTGCGCAATACCACCAGCCGGCTCGCGAGCGCGGCGACAACGCGCAGATCGTGCGAAATGAACATGTATGTCAGATCGCGCTTCTTCTGCAGATCGCGCAGCAGGTCGACCATCTGCGACTGGATCAGCATATCGAGCGCTGAGGTCGGTTCGTCGAGCACGATGAACGTCGGCTCCAGCACCAGCGCGCGCGCCAACGCGATGCGTTGGCGCTGGCCGCCGGAATATTCGTGCGGATAGCGGAAGCGCGCCACCGGATCGAGGCCGACGTCCTTGAGCGCATCGACGACGCGGCGCTCGCGCTCGGCGGCCGATAGCTTCGGGTGGTGTACCCAAAGCCCTTCTTCGATGATGTCAGACACCGACATGCGCGGGCTGAGCGAACCATAGGGATCCTGGAAAACGATCTGCATGTCGCGGCGATAGGGCCGCATCTCCTTGAACTTGAGGCCCTGGATGGTGTGGCCCATGAACACCACCGGACCCTGTGAGGAGATCAGCCGCAGGATGGCGAGGCCAAGCGTGGTCTTGCCCGAGCCCGACTCGCCGACGACGCCGAGCGTTTCTCCTTTGCGGATTTCGACGCTGACGCCGTCGACCGCCTTGATGTGGCCGGCGACCTTGCGCAGCACGCCGCGTTTGATCGGGAACCAGACTCTGAGGTCGTCGGTCTTGATCACCACCGGCGCCTGCGGCTGCGGCGGCGCCGGATCTGGTTTCGGCTCGGCGGCGAGCAGCGCGCGTGTATAAGAATGCTCCGGCGCGGTGAACACGCGCTCGACCGGCCCCTGCTCGACGATCTTGCCGTTGTGCATGACGCAAACCCGGTCGGCGAGCTTGCGCACGATGCCGAGGTCGTGGGTGATGAACAGCATCGACATGCCGAGCCGCGCTTGCGTGTCCTTCAGCAGCTTCAGAATCTGCGCCTGCACGGTGACGTCGAGGGCGGTGGTCGGCTCGTCGGCGATCAGCAAATCCGGCTCATTGGCCAACGCCATCGCGATCATCACGCGCTGGCGCTGGCCTCCGGAAAGCTGATGCGGATAGCTGCCAAGCCGGCTTTCCGGATCGGGAATGCCGACCTGGCCCAGCAATTCGACGATGCGCGCCCTCGCCTTAGCGCCGCCAACACCTTGATGAAGCAGAAGAATTTCACGAATTTGCTTCTCGATCGTGTGCAGCGGATTGAGCGACGTCATCGGCTCCTGGAAGATGAT
>DASUGZ010000023.1:0-3807 GCA_036273755.1 Pseudolabrys sp. | reverse complement strand
GGCGATCACGTCCTGCAACGCCGGCGCCGCGCGCTTGTATGGCACGTGCACAATGTTGACCTTGGCGTCCGACTTGAAGAGTTCTCCGGCGAGATGCGCCGCCGCGCCATACCCGGACGAGGCGAAATTGATCTTGCCCGGCTCCGCCTTGCACAGCGCGATGAGTTCCTTCAGCGAATGCGCCGGCACCTTCGGATTGACGACAAGGATGTTCGCCTGGGAGCCGATCAGCGTGATCGGCGTGAAGTCCTGCTGCGGCTTGTATTTCAGCTCCTTGTACAGGCTCTCATTGGTGGCAAGGATGCTGTTATTGCCCATCAGCAGCGTGTAGCCGTCCGGCCGCGCATGCGCGACGTATTCGCCGGCGATGTTGCCGCCCGCACCCGGCTTGTTTTCGATCACGAAGGGCGCGCCGAGGATCTCCTCCATCTTCTTGCCGACGATGCGTGCGAGCACGTCACTGGGCCCGCCCGGCGTAAACGCCACCACCAGCGTGACCGGATGATCCGGATAGGCAGCGAGCGCGCCGCGCATCGGCATCAGCGGCGACAACACACACGCGGCGACGAGCAGGCGCAGCGCATAGGCGCGCGGCAATCGCGGTATCATGATGGTTTCCTCCGCACAGGGCGCCGGCCGTTATCGGCCAAGGCTTTTTCTGATGCGGAAAACGCGACCGTTCGCCGCCGCGATACTGTGCACGCGGCCGATAGCGACCTCAAGCGGGGTCGCTCCTCAGGCGGTCTTCTGCTCGGCGAGGCCGAGCTCCTTCACCATCTGCTCGCGCATCATGAACTTCTGCACCTTGCCGGTGACGGTCATGGGGAAGGCGTCGACGAACTTGATGTAGCGCGGGATCTTGTAGTGGGCGATCTGGCCCTTGCAGAAGTCCTGAACCTCATCGCCCGTGGCGGACACGCCGGGCTTGAGCTTGACCCAGGCGCACAATTCCTCGCCGTACCGCACGTCCGGCACGCCGACCACCTGCACCGCCTCCACCTTGGGATGGCGGAACAGGAATTCCTCGATCTCGCGCGGATAGACATTCTCGCCGCCGCGGATGACCATGTCCTTGATGCGCCCGACGATGTTCACGTAGCCTTCGGCATCCATGGTAGCGAGGTCGCCCGTGTGCATCCAACGCGCCGCGTCGATCGCTTCGGCGGTGCGCTCCTCGTCGCCCCAGTAGCCCAGCATCACCGAATAACCGCGCGTGCACAGTTCGCCCGGCATCCCGACCGGCACGATGCGGCCGTCCGTATCGACGATCTTGATCTCGACATGCGGATGAACGCGGCCGACCGTCGAGACGCGGCGCTCCAGCGGATCGTCGAACGAGGTCTGCGTGCTGACCGGGCTCGTCTCCGTCATGCCATAAGCGATCGTAACCTCGCTCATGTTCATCTCGTTGACGCATCGGCGCATCACCTCGATCGGGCAAGGCGAGCCGGCCATGATTCCGGTGCGCAGGCTCGACAGGTCGAAGCGCTTCATGTCCGGGTGTCCAAGCTCGGCGATGAACATGGTCGGGACCCCGTAGAGCGCGGTGCACTTTTCCCCTTCTACCGCCTGCAAGGTCGCGAGCGGATCGAAACCTTCGCCGGGATAGACCATGGCTGCGCCATGCGTGATGCAGGCCATATTGCCGAGCACCATGCCGAAGCAATGGTAGAGCGGCACGGGAATGCAGACCCGATCGGCGTCGGTGAAGCGCTGCGCCTCGCCGATGAAGAAGCCGTTGTTGAGGATGTTGTGGTGCGTCAGCGTCGCGCCCTTCGGTGCACCGGTGGTGCCGCTGGTGAACTGGATGTTGATCGGATCGTCGAATTGCAGCTTGGGCTTCAATGCGGCGAGCGACTGGCGCTCTGCCGCGCCGCCGAGCGCGGCCACGTCGTCGAAGCGCATGAACCCGTCGGACGTGTCGGAGCCGATGCGGATCACGGTCTGCAAAGAGGGAATGCGCGCTCCCCGCAGCTTGCCGGGTTGGCTACCGGCGATCTCGGGCAGCAACTCGCGCAGCATGCCCACATAGTTGCTGGTCTTGAAGCTGTCGGCGGTGATGAGCGCCTTGCAGCCGACCTTGTTGAGGGCGTAGTCGACCTCGAAGGTGCGGTAGGACGGATTGATATTGACGAGGATCAGCCCCGCCTTGGCGGTGGCGAACTGCGTGATCACCCATTCGGCGTTGTTCGGCGACCAGATGCCGACGCGGTCGCCCGGTGCGAGGCCGAGCGCCAGCAGGCCCGCGGCGAAGGCGTCGACCCGCGCATTGAGCTCGGCATAGGTCCACCGGACCTTCTGCTGCGTCACGATCAGCGCCGGCCGGTCGCCCCAGCGCTCCACCGCCTTGTCGAAGTGCGCGCCGATCGTGTCGCCGATCAGCGGGACCGCGGACGCGCCCTGCGCATAGCTCTGGGTCAGGCCGGTCATGGCATCCTCCCGCGCTTTTTGTTCGGGGCTGCCAGTCCTGATCGAGCGTACCGGGTGGAAGCGCACAGCGGGCCGCCGGGTCAGATGAGCCCGTTTTGGCTGGCGGTCCCGAGAGGATTCGAACCTCCGACCTTCGGTTTAGGAAACCGCTGCTCTATCCAGCTGAGCTACGGAACCGCTGCAGCGGCGGTGTAGCACAGCCCCGGCGGCGGCGCACGCCAGGCCGCGCGCGACGCCGGCCGGCCTGTGCATGGGGGCCCGTGCCGCTCACATCCGCTCGCCGGCGGAGTCCCGATCGTCGTCGCTCGACGCGCCGGCATTCGGGCGCTCGTCGCCGCCGCTGGCCGAGCCGGTCATGCCGTCGCGGTTCGCGCCGTGAAGCTCGGCGATCTTGTCGATGAGTTCGCCGGCCCCGCGCACGCAGGCCTGCGTGTCCTCCTGTGCCGAGCAGGTGACGTCGATGCGGGCATTGCCTCGGGCGAAATGGAAACGCGCGCCGGCGTCGCGCAGGGCCATCATGTGCCGTTGCGGCCACATTGGCCGGATGGGCATCGCAATCGGGCCGCGCTCCTCCCACTGGCGGCGCGAGTTCCCGCCCTTGCCTGCATTCTGGTTGTCGTCGTGCCGCCAGTTGCCGTCCTCTTCGGACTGGCCGGTGCCGGTGGTGGCATTGCCACCGGCGTTCGGGGTCGCCTGAGCGGCCGCCGCCGCGCCGGTCTGATCCTGGGTTTGCGCGGTTGCGGGCTGCGCGCAGCCGACGAAGGTGGCGAGCGCGGTGGCCAGCGCGAGTGATGCGGTGTTCATGGTCGATGCTCCGGCAGTTCACGCCCCCTGCTCCGGGCAACGATGCACGCAGCGGCGCGTTCCCGCGCATTGCCGGCCACACTCGTGTTCCTTGGTGCGCCCCATGTGTCCGCGAGTTCATGGCGCCGGGCGGAACGCGCCGTGCATCGCTGCCGTTGACATGGCGAGCCGTTATTCGCCGCAGCAGCGCCAGCGACGCGCCACGACGACCGGTATCGCCATCAGCAACGCATCAATGGAAAGGAGGTCATCATGACCTACCAGACCACAACGTATCATCACGCCTATGACCGCACGACGCGATGGCCGGACGGCGCCAACCTGATCCTCGCGGCATGGCTGTTCATCTCGCCCTGGGCGCTGCAATTCGCGTACACGGGCGCGTCCGGCGGCAGCGTCGCGGCCTGGGACGCCTGGGTGCTCGGCGTCGTCGTCTTCGTTGTCGCGCTGTCGGCGATGGGACAGCGCTTCGCCAAAGGCCCGGAATGGCTGAACCTTGCGCTCGGCGTCTGGATCTTCATCGCCCCGTGGGTGCTTGCCTTCGCCGGCGCAAACTCGCCCGCGGCTTGGGAC
>DASUGZ010000022.1:0-4825 GCA_036273755.1 Pseudolabrys sp. | reverse complement strand
CCGGATAGAAAAGGCGCATTCCCCACATTCAGGTACGCGGCAAGGCGGCCCCTGGAGCCGTCGCCTCGTATCTCGGTCCTTTCTTCACCTCCCCCTGGAGGGGGGAGGTCGATTGCGCGCGCGCAAGCGAAGCGCAATCGGGAGGGGGTGAAATCCGACGCGCAGCTTCACCCCACTCCGGCGAGCTTCGCTCGCCGACCCCCCCTCCAGGGGAGGGTCAGCGACCGCAAACCCCACCATCCATCGCAGGACACCCCATGACCGACCAAAACGCCGACCGCTGGGCGCAAATCCGTTACGACTACGAACACACCGGCCGCCCCGTCGCCGACATCTGCGCCGAGCACGGTATCTCGGCCAACACGCTGCGCGACCGCGTGCGGCGCTGGGGCTGGACCAAGCGGCGCGCGCCGATCCCGCACGACGGGCCGCCGGCGGTGGTGGCGCACCGTCACGCGGCGGCGGCCGATTTCACTCCGTTCGTCCCCGCGCAAGCGGGGACCCAGGAGCATGAGAGTCCGCGGAACGAAGGAACGTTCTCCCCCACCCCGGCCCTGCCCGTCGCAGACGATGGGAACGCCGGGGCCGCACCGCAGGCGGAACCCGCGAGGCCGTATCCGGGTCCCCGCTTATTGGGCGAGACGCGCTCCGCGCTATTGCGCGGGGACGAACGGGAACACGATGGGCCGCTGATCGCCGAACCAAGCGCGCCCGCCGACGCCGATCCCGCGACGATCGCGCCGCGGCTGCAGAGCGCGGTGGCGCGCGTGCTGCCGGCGATCGAGGCGATCATCGCGCGGCTTTCCGCGCAGCCGCTCAAGCCGCGCGAACTGGAGCAGACCGCCCGCGCGCTCGGCGCGCTGACGCGCACGCTGCGCGAATTGAACACGCTGCTGGCGCAGCAGCCGCTGCAGGCCGCCGAGCCCTATGACGACATGCCTGAGGACATGGACGCGTTCCGCAACGCGCTGGCAGAGCGCATCAGGATATTTTGCGAAACGCGCGCCCGTGAGATCCCGGATCCGCCACCCGAAGCGGCGCCGGAGGCGACATGACGGCTTTGGATTTTCGTTAGGCCTGATCAAGCCGGCGGCGGGGCTCTTTGGGAACTGCCATGGCGGGCCCGGCGTTGTCCCGCCACATTGGAGGCACACATGGAAACGATTCTCATCATCGTTCTGATCGTTCTTCTGCTTGGCGGCGGCGGCTGGTACGGCCGCGGGCGCTGGTACGGCAGACGGCCGCTCTGACGCGCTTGCTTTCTGCTTCGATCGCGCAGCAGGCGCCACCATGCGCCTGCGCGCGAAGACATAACAAAGGCCGCCAACGTGGCGGCCTTCTTGTTTTTGTGAACGGGCGACACGCTCGCGCGCTTACGGGCGGTCTGGCGCCGGCGGCCCGCTGGTGAGGCGGATGACCTTCGGGCACAGGTCCTTGGCCGGCGTCTGACGGCCGATGCTGATGACGGCGGATTTGGCCAACTCGGCCGCGAAGATCGACCGGATAAGATCGCGGTGCTCTTCGGTCAGCGCATCCAAAACATTCTCGGCGAAAATCCACGACGGCCGGTGCAGCAGCAGCCGCGCGATGCCGACGCGGATCTGTTCGTCCTCCGTCAGCGCCAATCCCCACTGCGTCTGCCGGTCGAGCGCACTGGCGAGATAGCCCAATTCGACCCGATCGAGCGCCGCCGTGACATTGCTGTCGGCGATGGTCGAAGGCTCGTCCGGAAAAGCAAGCGCCGCGCGCAGCGACCCGGGCGGGAAATACGGCCGGCGCTTGAGGAACATCATCTTCATGTCGCCAGGGGTGCGGACCTTGCCCGAGCCCCACGGCCAAAGCCCGGCGAGCGCCGCCAGCAGCGGGTTGCGCCCCACCGGCGTGCGATCGACGATGTGGATGCGGTCGCCCGGCGCGACGTCGATTTCGTGTTGATCGAGCGCCGCCGTCCCGTCGGGTTTGGCGACGCCAACGCCCTCGAGCCGCAGCCGGCCGGGCGAATCCTTGGCGTGGTCGATGCGGTCCCCGCCGCCGAGGCGGCTCTCGAACGTCACCAGCGCGTCGCGGAACGACATCACGCGCAACAACGTGGCGCCCCACTCGGCGATGCGCGAGAAATTGTCGACGAACCAGCGCAGCGATTGATTGACCTGCAGGAAGCCGCCGACCACCATCATCAGTTCGCCGAACGACAGCCGTCCGCTGAAATAAGCCGGCGCGGCGATGACGAGCGGCGCGATGAGGGAGACCCAGCCGTAGCCGGCCGTCACCCAGGTTACCCGGGCGATCGCGCCGACGATCTCGCGCATCACCGCGAGGACGCTGTCGAGTTCGACACCGAGGCGCTGCTTTTCGCTCTCCTCGCGATGGTGCTGGGCAATGTCGTCGGCCTGCTGATTGACCTGGACCAGCGCGAAGCGGAGCGCGGATTCGCGCTGAAAACGCCGCGCATTCAATCCGACCAGCGGCCCGCCGACGCGCCAGGCGAGCCATGAGCCTGCCGCCGCAAACAGGATCGCGCACCACACCATGTAACCGGGAATGGTCACGCTGATGCCGCCGATCGGCACGGTGATGGCGCCCGACAGCTGCCACAGAACTCCGAGGAACGTGACCAGCAGCAGCGACGCCTGCAGTAGTCCGACGCCGAGCTCGGCGGCAAGATCGGTGAGCTGGCTGGTGTCCTGCTGGATGCGTTGGTCGGGATTGACGCCGATCTCGCCGGCATAGGCGAGCCGCATGGCGCGGCCGGGCACGAGCCACTGCGCGACCAGGTCGCGTGTCAGCCATTCGCGCGATCGGAGCTTGATCATCTCGCGCAGCCAGGCTTGCGCCACGTTGAGCACCAGGAGGGTGCCCGCGATCATGACGAAGACGAGGCTCTGGTAGGCGAAGGCGGGAAAGTCGCGCGCCTGGATGGCGTTGTAGAAAGGCCGATTCCAGGCATTGAGCGCGACCTGCGCGCCAACCGTCGCGCAGATGACGACAATAATGGCGATGGTGAGCAAAGTGAGGGTGTGCCGCCCCTTGGTCGACCACAGCGTGCCCAGAAAATCGCGCAAGGCACGCACAAGAGGGAAAAACTCCTGCCTGAGAGTCGATGGGCTCAGGGCGTCTGTGGTCGTGGTGGAGGCCATTGCGAGAACCTATTGAATGAAATGGCGTGACGATTGCTTCGGCAGAATATGGGGGATTGGCCCGCCGAGGATGCAATCCTTTACGCTTCGCCATGGCGACAAGTTCCCGTCGCCTTCGCTAATGCCGGCAGGCGATGGCTTGCCGCCCGCGAGCAAACACCGGGAACGCGGGGACGAATACGTGTAAATTCGCTATCGTTTCGCGCGGAGGGACGGCGATGGAAACGCGGGTTTTCGGACGCACAGGAATGCGGCTGTCGCTGCTCGGCTTCGGCTGCGGCGCCGTCGGCGGGCTGATGGTGCGCGGCGACCCCGCCGACCAGGAGCGCACCGTCGCGCGGGCGCTCGACGCCGGCATCAACTATTTCGACACGGCGGTGCAATACGGCGACGGCGAATCCGAAAAGAATCTCGGCCGCGTCCTGAAAAAGCTGAAACCCGCGGGCATCGCCGTCGGCACCAAGGTGCGGCTGCCACCCGGCCAAGCCGGCATTGCGGCGGCGGTCGCGCAATCGCTCGACGGCAGCCTGAAGCGGCTGCAGCGCGATCACGTCGATATCTTCCACCTGCACAATTCCATCACCGCGAGCGGCGGCGGCCCGGCGCTCAGCGTGAGCCAAGTGCTCGACGAGATCGTGCCGGCCTTCGAGGATTTGCGGCGCCAAGGCAAGACGCGGTTTCTCGGCCTCACCGCAGTCGGCGACACGGCGGCGCTGCAACGCGTCATCGACTCGGGCGCCTTCGACAGCGCCCAGGTCGTCTACAACATGCTCAATCCGTCCGCCGCGCAGGCGCTGCCGCCGCACGATCCAGGGCAGGACTATGGGCGGCTGTTCGACCACACCAAGGCCGCCGGCACCGGCGTCATCGCCATCCGCGTGCTGGCGGGCGGCGCGCTCTCCGGCTCCGTCGTGCGGCATCCGATCGCCAGCCCGCCGCCGGAACCGATCGGCTCAGCGGAAACCTACGAAGCCGATATCGATGCCGCGCGCCGGCTGATGCCGCTGGCCGCCGAAGGCTTCGCCGCGAGCCTCACCGAAGCCGCGACGCGCTTTGCCATCGCGCAGGCGGCCGTCGGCACCATCCTGGTCGGCATGGCGAGCCCGCAGCAGTTCGACGACGCGCTGACGGCCGTGACCAAGGGGCCGCTGCCGCCCGCGGCGCTGGAGCGCCTGGCGACGCTCCGCACAACTGGCGGCAGTTGACGGCCGGCCACGCGATCCGGGTTCCGCAGGCGGAACTTTTGGCGCCCTCCTCCGATTGTGCTGTGCGACCCATCGAGGGCCGGCATTGCAGCGCCGCGCCGGAGACACAGCATGACGCCCGCCGCGCCGCCGGCCCCCGCAGCGCCGCCGACCCTGCCGCCCGCGCACAACGTGCGCGAAGGCGCCGGCCTCATCTGGGGCAAGCTCGACGCCTGGCTGCACAATTTTGTCCTGTTCATTCCCAATCTCGTGCTCGGCCTGATCGTCGCGCTGATCTTCGTCGTCGCCGCCTACGCGCTCGGCGTCGCCATGCGCCAGACCGTGCGGCGCGCCGGCCGTCACGATCTCGCGCACATGCTGTCGAGCTTCGCGTTCTGGGTGACGTTGTTCATCGGATTTCTGTCGGTGCTTACCGTGCTGCTGCCGTCGATGCAGCCCGGCGATATCTTCACCAGCCTTGGCGTCGGCTCGGTGGCGCTCGGC
>DASUGZ010000021.1:0-51581 GCA_036273755.1 Pseudolabrys sp. | reverse complement strand
GAAGATCGAGGCCGCGACGCCCGGCTTGTCCGGCACGTTGCGGATGGAGATCTGGGCCTCGTCCTTCGAAAAGGCGATGCCGGTGACCACCTGCTGTTCCATGATTTCGCTCTCGTCGCAAATGAGCGTGCCGGAGGGCGGCTTCTTGGGGTCGATGTCTTCCGGCTTCTCGAAGCTGGAACGGACCAGGATAGGGACGTTGTGGACCATGCCGAGCTCGACCGAGCGCACCTGCATCACCTTGGCGCCGAGCGAAGCAAGCTCGAGCATTTCCTCGTAGGCGATCTTGTCCATGCGGTGCGCCTTCGGCACCACGCGCGGATCGGTCGAGTAGACGCCGTCGACGTCGGTGTAGATGTCGCAGCGCTCGGCGTCGATCGCTGCTGCGATCGCCACCGCCGAGGTGTCGGAGCCGCCGCGGCCGAGTGTGGTGATGCGGCCGGTCTCCTTGTGCAGGCCCTGGAAGCCGGCGATCACCGCGACCTGCTTGCGCTCTTCGAAACGCTTGATCAACTCGGCGCCGTTGACGTCGAGGATGCGCGCCGAGGTGTGCGCATTGTCGGTGAAGATCGGCAATTGCCAGCCCTGCCAGGAACGCGCGTTGACTCCCATGCCTTCGAGCACGATGGCGAGCAAGCCGGCGGTGACTTGCTCGCCGGTTGCGACGACGGCGTCGTATTCGCGCGCGTCGTGCAGCATGGCCGCGTCGCGGCACCAGGCGACCAGCTGGTTGGTTACCCCCGCCATGGCGGAGACCACGACGGCCACGTCATGGCCGGCGTCGACCTCGCGCTTGACGTGGCGCGCCACGTTGCGGATGCGGTCGAGGTCGGCGACCGACGTTCCGCCGAACTTCATCACCAGACGGGCCATAAAGTATTAGAACCTAGCGTTCCCGAGCGCGCCGAAAGGCGCTAACAAGCGGCCGGCAAGAGGGCGGCGCCGGCCGCAAAAGGCGCGTATACATACCGGCGGGGTTGCGGGACTGCAATATTGGCTCTGACTGTCGGGTGCCGAGCATGCGTTATATCGAGCGAATCCTGCAGCCCGGCGAGAAGCTGCTGTATTCCGGTACAATCCACTGGGTCATCTACGGCCCAGCCATCATTTTTTCCGCGGTCGCACTCGCCCTGCTGACGCTGGTCAACCCGGGACCGACCGGCAACGCCTGGCTCGTCGGCTCCGTCGTCTTCTGGTTCGCCGCCGGGGTCGCTTTCTTTTCGGCCTGGTTCAAGCGCTGGACCACGGAGATCGACATCACCGACCGGCGCGTCGTCTACAAGCGCGGCTTCATCAAGCGCCACACCATCGAAATGAACATGGACAAGGTCGAGAGCGTCGACGTCGATCAGACCATCATGGGCCGCGTACTGAGTTACGGCGACGTCACCATCAACGGCACCGGCGAAGGCTGGGAGACGCTGCACAACATCGGCGCCCCGCTCGATTTGCGCAACAAGATCACGGCACGCTGATGAGTGCGAACCCGCGTAGCGCTTCGGTCGACGACAGCGAAGTTGAGCGCTTCTCGCGTCTGGCCGCGACCTGGTGGGACGCGCGCGGGCCAATGGCGCCGCTGCACAAGTTCAATCCGGTGCGGCTCGCTTACATCCGCGATAAAACCGCCGAGCATTTCGGCCGCGACGCCAAGAAGCTCGGCTGTCTCGAAGGCCTCCGCATGCTCGATATCGGCTGCGGCGGCGGCATCCTGTCGGAGCCGCTGGCGCGGCTCGGCGCGCAAATGGTCGGGGCCGATCCGTCCGCGGAGAACATCGCGGTTGCCGGCGCCCACGCCAAAGACAACGATCTTACCGTCGACTATCGCGCGACCACGGCGGAGGAGCTTGCCGCCGCAGGCGAAAAATTCGACGTGGTGCTGGCGATGGAAGTCGTCGAGCACGTCGTCGACGTCGAAGCCTTCGTCGCCATCTGCGCCTCGATGGTCAAGCCCGGCGGGCTGATGTTCGCGGCCACGCTCAACCGCACGCTCAAGAGTTTTGCGCTGGCGATCGTCGGGGCCGAATACGTGCTGCGCTGGCTGCCGCGCGGCACGCACCAATGGGACAAATTCGTCACCCCCGAAGAGCTCGAACGCGCGATCGAAGCCGGTGGCCTGCGGGTGACCGGCGAGCGCGGCGTGGTCTACAATCTGTTGGCCGACCGCTGGCAGCTGTCGTCCGATACGGACGTGAATTACATGCTGGTGGCGGAGCGGGCCGCTGCATAACGGCCCTGTCATTGCCGGGCTTGTCCCGGCCATCTACGCCTTAGTAAGTAAAGCAAGACGTGGATGCCCGGCATGAGGCCGGGCATGACGTTGATCGAGTGATCCAATGTTCTGGGCCGTCTTCACGCTGATCGCCGCTGCGGCGCAGACCGCGCGCAACGCCATGCAGCGCGAATTGACTGCGACGCTCGGCACCGTCGGCGCCACGCACGTGCGCTTCTTGTTTGGCTTTCCCTTCGCCTTGATTTTCCTGCCCGGGGTGATGCTGGCCGCCGGCTACGACCTGCCGCACCCGCCGCCGATCTATTGGCCATGGATCGTCGCCGGCGCAGCGACGCAGATCGCGGCCACGGCGACGATGCTCGCCGCCATGAACGAGCGCTCCTTTGTCGTCGCCTATGCCTACATCAAGACCGAGCCGGTCCAGGTCGCGCTGTTCGGGCTGATCTTTCTCGGCGACAGGATCACGCCGCTGCTGGCCGCGGCCATCCTGATCGCGACCGCCGGCGTCATCCTGATCTCGCTCAAACCCGGCGCCGCACAGGTCCGCACCAGGCGCTCGACGGTGATCGGGCTGGTGTCGGGCGGGCTGTTCGCGCTTTCCGCCATTGGCTATCGCGGCGCCATTCTCTCGCTGCACCTGCCGCATTTCGTCATGGCGGCGACTTTCACGCTTGCCGTCGGCTTGGTCATCCAGGCCGCGGCCTTGTCGGCCTATCTCGCGCTGCGCGAGCCGAAAGTGCTGCGCGACATCGCGCGGGCCTGGAAGCCGTCGCTGTTTGCCGGCTTCATGGGGGCCTTCGCCTCGGAATTCTGGTTTCTCGCCTTTGCCATCGCCACCGCGGCAAGCGTGCGCACGCTGGCCCTGGTCGAAGTGCTGTTTGCGCAAGGCGTCACCCATCTCCTCTTCAAGGAGCCGACGACGCGCCGCGAACTCGCCGGCATCGTGCTGGTTGTGATCGGCGTCGCGCTGCTGGTGTGGGCTTACTAGATCGGGCCCGCTATCCCGGCTAGGCTAAGCTGCTGCACAGACATCGGGAGGGGCGTCGTCATGGGCTTCGATAGTACTGGCATCGTTGGGCTGATCATTCTGGCGCTGGATATCTGGGCCATCGTCACCATTATCCAGGGGGGCGGGCCGACCGACAGGAAAGTGCTGTGGATCATTCTGATCCTGGTCTTGCCGGTGGTCGGGCTCGTTCTGTGGCTGCTGCTGGCGCGCAGAGCCCGCCTCTAGCCGCAAGCCGATTGCGCCCGCAGTGCGGGCGTGTTGAACCGGTCTCCCCTCCTGAATCACTCACAGGAAGCCGCTATGCTTGCGGTGCCGGCATTCGGGGGGCGAAAGCGTGGCGTGGACGAAAGTCGATCTGATCAATGAATTGGCATTGATCCGCGGCTACCGGAGCTATCTGGAAATCTGCACACCGACGAGCGGCATGCTCTACGGTGCGATCGACCGCACGCGCTACTCCGAATGCCGCCGGTTGATGTACCGGTATCCCGCGAGTGTTATGGCCAAGTTGATTTACCGGGCAAGGTTCAGGGACACATTGCCGGTCGATTTCCGCACGACCGATTTGGACATTGCGGAATGCGTACAGGCCATCCAGGCCCGCGGCTTGAAATACGATGTCGTCCTGGTCGATCCGTTTCACGAATATACTCAATCGATCCGCGACATCGGCGTGGCCGTCGACCTTCTGAATGCGCGCGGGACCGTCATCGTCCACGATTGCTTTCCCCGCGACGGCGCGCTCGCTGGTCCGACATTCGTCGAAGGCGCGTGGTGCGGCGTGACCTACAAGGCGTATTTGGATTTCGTGCTGTCGCGCGATGACCTGGATTTCTGCACGGTCGATGTCGATTTTGGTTGCGGCGTGATCCGCCGCAGAGATGACACTGGGTCGCTGCCAGGACGCGTCGGGGGCGATACGGCGGCGGACAAGGCCAAGATCGTCGAGCGGTGGACGAGGCTCGGCGATGACTACGACGCTGCCTTCACGTTGCTGACCGCTCATGCCGGGACGCTTTTAAATCTGGTGACTGTGGAAGAGTTTCTGGCCGCCGAGCGGGCGCGGGCTTAGGCGTCGGCGCCGTGGCAATGCTTGAATTTCTTGCCCGAGCCGCAAGGGCAGGGGTCGTTGCGGCGCGCGTTGAGCGGCGAGACGTTGACGAGAATTCCCAGATCCCGCAGCAATTCGAAATTGGTCCGCAGGAACGCGGTTAGATAGTTCTCCTGCAGGCTTCTGAGGCGGCCATTGGTAAAGAAGCGCAGAAACGCTTCGCAGCCGAGGTCTTTCGCGGAGATCGGCATGACGCCGCCCATGATGTCGCCCGGAAACGCCGAGGTCGCATGGGCGAAGATCGGCTTCACGTCGTCGCAACCGATGTCGCTTCCGCTTGTGTTGACCGATTTCAGCAGCCCGGCATGAACGTTCCAGATTCGGGCATCCAGCACCGTGACGCGGTCCGGATTGCGGTAGCACATGATGTTGAGCGCGTTTTGGTCCGGAAACATGTCGCCGTCTTGCGCGGCGGCGACCGCTTGCCAATTTTCAAGCGCCCCGCGATTTGCAAAAACAACGACGCCCGCATTTAGACAGCGCTGCCCGCCGAGCGATGGATCGGCGGCGAGGGCCGCGCGCAATTTCGCTTCGTTATAGCTGTTGCAGACCGACGCCAGCGTTTTGTTCGGGCCTTCATCGGTCGACATCGCCATGATCTTGTTCTGCGCAACCAGTTCGCCGGCAAGGTCGAGAAGTTCATTGCCCGCCGGCCGGACCGCGACGATGTCGCAATCGATCCAGACCGGCAGTGACGCCGGTTCGTCGGCAAGGAATGACGCCATGCCGCTCTTCAGTTTGTACGGATGATCGGTCTTGTTCAGCCCGGCGGGAATATCCAGCAGCAGCTTTTTCTCGATGAAGAATTTCCGCCGCGGCTCGCTCAGGCCGAAATCCATGACGCGGCAGGGGATGCCCGGAAAGCAGCTGTGCAGGCTCTCCAGCAGCATCCCGCACATGAAGAAATATTTGTCGTTGGCGCCGGTAACGAACGTCAAGGAGCCTTCGTCGGGCACGGCTTAATTGCGCTCGTCCGGCAGGATCGGCAGCGGGTGGAATTCGATGCCTTCCTCGGCCAAAGCCTTTGCGTCCTCGGGCGTCGCCTCGCCATAGATCGAGCGGTGCTCGATCTCGCCGTAGTGCATCTTACGTGCTTCTTCCGGGAATTTCGCACCGACATTGTCGGCATTCTGGGTCAGGTGCTCGCGCAGTTCCTTGAGCTTGGCGCGCAGCTCGCGCTCCTGCGGCGAGATCATCGCGACCGCTGTCTTTTCTGGCGCGGCTGCGAGTACCTCCGCCGGCGCCTCGGTCGGCATCTCGATGGGCGCCACACCCTTGCGCGCCCCGGCAAGCCGCGGCGCCATGATCGCCTTCTCGACCTTGGCCGAGCCGCAATGCGGGCAGGCGATCAGCTTGCGCTTGGCCTGCTTGTCGTAGGCCGCCGAATCGGCGAACCAGCTTTCGAAGTCGTGGCCGTGGTCGCAGACAAGGGCGTAGCGGATCATTCGCCGCTCCTGACCACGTGGAGATGCGTCGGCTCAGCCAGCGGCTCGACGATCTCGAAGCGGCGGCCGTGCTGAAGCGAGGGAATGCGCGATCGCGCCGCCGTCACCTCGCTGAGATCGATCGCCGCCATCACCACGCCGGGCTCCGTATTGCCTTCCGCCAGGATGCGTCCCCAAGGGTCAACGATCAGTGAATGACCGTAGGTCTCGCGTTTGCTCTCGTGCTTGCCGCATTGCGCGGCGGCGAACAGGAAGCTGCCGTTTTCGATGGCGCGAGCGCGGTTGAGCACGTGCCAATGCGCCGCACCGGTCTGCACGGTGAAGGCCGAGGGCACGGTCAGCATGGTGGCGCCGGCTTCGGCGAGCGCGCGATAGAGCGCGGGAAAGCGCAGGTCGTAGCAGATGGTGACGCCAAGCCGGCCCCAGGGCAGGTCGGCCAGCACCGCCTGTTCGCCGGGGTTGTACGTGCGCGACTCGCGGTAGCTTTCGCCGCCCTCGAGATCGACGTCGAACATGTGGATCTTGTCGTAGCGCGCGGCGATCTCGCCTTTCGGGTCGATCAGGAAGCCGCGGTTGGCGGCGCGGTCGGGCGAAACTTTGATCGCCAGCGAGCCGACGTGAATATACAGGCCGAGCTTACGCGCCAGTTCGCGCAAAGTGGCAAGCGAGGTGTCGGCGTCTTCGTCGACCGCGACGGCAAAGAGTTGCGTGCGGTTGGCTGCCAGCACGTTGGTCATCTCCGGCGTCTGCACGTAGTCGGCGCCGGCCGCTTTGGCCTCGCCGATCATGCGTGCCGCGGCATCGATATTGGCGGCGGGGGTGAGCCCCGAGCGCATCTGGATCATCGCGGCCCTGAAGACGGACGTCGTCATCACGGTGTCCCTTGGCCGGCGAGCAGCGGGTCGAGCTTGCCGGCGGCGTCGAGCTCGTGCAACTCGTCGCAGCCGCCGACGTGGACCTCGCCGATGAAGATCTGCGGCACGGTATAGCCGCCGTTGGCGCGCGCCACCATCTTGTCGCGCAGTTCGCGATTGCCGCTCACATCGATCTCCGTAAAATCCGCGCCCTTGCTTTTGAGCAGCGCCTTCGCCGCGTGGCAATAGGGACAGTAACGGGTGGTATAGATGTCAATCGGGGGCATTGGCCTGGTCTGCGGCGTTACGGACCCGTTTATATGGTGCTACGCATCGCGGCGACAACCCGGGCAAAGACCAGCACGTCGACATGGGCGGCCCCCGCGCGCAGCAAGGCGCGGGCGCAACTGTCGACGGTCGCGCCCGATGTGAGCACGTCGTCGATCAGCACCAGCCGGCGGCCGGCAACCTCGGCCTTTTTCTCGGACGGCACCCGGAAGGCGCCTTGCACGTTGTCGGCGCGCTGCGTCTTCGACAGGCCGACCTGCTGCGGCGTCGACCGCACCCGTTTGAGCGCGTCATGCAACACGCCGACACTGCATTGGCCGGAAATCGCGCGGGCGAGCGTGGCCGATTGGTTGAAGCGCCGCCCCCACAGCCTGCGCCAATGCAAGGGCACCGGCACCAGCGCGTCGGCTTCGGCGAGCAATTCGCGCCCGGCGCGCGCCATCCATTGCCCGAGCATGGGCGCAAGATCGAGTCGGTCCGAATATTTGTACGCATGCACCAGCTTGCGCGCGACGTCGTCGTAGCGCACCGCGGCGCGGGCCCGGTCGTAGGCCGGCGGATTGGCGATCGCCTCCATCGACAACAGGCCGGGGCCCGGATCGTAGGTGAAGGGGATGCCGAGCCGCGCGCAAAACGGCGGCTCGATCAGCGACAACTTCGACCAGCAATCGGCGCACAGGCCGGCGCCGCCGGCAAGCGGCGCGCGGCAGGATGGGCAAAGCGGCGGCAGCACGATGTCCAGCCCGGCACGAAAGGCTGCGCGCACGCCGGCGCGGAATTGCGTGACCCGCGAGGGCGCCGCGTCCTGGCTTGCCGAGACAAACTCGTTCATGCTGCAACTGTACCAGATGCCATCAAACCCGACCATCTTCGACCGCCACTTGCTGCGCACGCGTCAGCGGCGCGCCCGCGCGCTTGGCCCCGAGACCTTTCTGATCGACCGCGTCGCCGCCGAACTGGCCGAGCGGCTGTCGGTGGTGATGCGCAGTTTCGAACACGCCGTCGATCTCGGCACGCCGACCGACGCCGTGCGCCGCGCGCTCGAAGGCAGCGGCAAGGTCGCCTCGCTCATTGCCGCCGCGCCTTACGACGCGCCGTTGCGCATCGCCGTCGACGAGGAAATTCTGCCCTTCGCCGACGGCTCGCTCGATCTCGTCGTCTCGGCGCTCGCGCTGCAATTCGTCAACGATCTGCCCGGGACGCTGGTCCAGCTGCGCCGCGCGCTCAGGCCGGACGGCCTGCTGCTGGCGGCGCTCGTCGGCGGCGACAGCTTGACCGAACTGCGCGAGGCCTTCGCCCAGGCCGAGAGCGAAATCGAAGGCGGCGTTTCGCCGCGCGTCGCGCCCTTCGCCGACCTGCGCGAACTCGGTGCCTTGCTGCAGCGTGCCGGCTTTGCCCTGCCAGTGGTCGACAGCGACCGCCTTACGGTGCGCTACGCGTCGGTATTCGATCTGATGCGCGACCTGCGCCGCATGGGCGCGACCAACGTGCTCAGCGAACGCCGCCGTGCGCCGCTCAAGCGCGCCACGCTGCGGCGGCTCGCCGAAATCTATGCGGAGCGCTTCGCCGACGCCGACGGCCGCGTGCGCGCCACCTTCGAGATCGCCTGGCTATCCGGCTGGGTGCCGCACGAAAGTCAGCAGAGGCCGCTCAAGCCCGGATCGGCGCAGCGTCGGCTTGCCGATGCGCTCGGCACCAAGGAAGTTCCGACCGGCGAGAAACCGGGCGGCTAGGCTTTCAACTCGCGAAACGGATGGCCGTGGTTGAAGGCAATATCACCAAAGTGTGCCTCTACAACCGAAAGTTAAGGCGAGATTAACCCGGGAAGCTTAATGAGGGGTCGGCAAGACCCCGCGCGCGGGGTCTTGTCCGGAGGCTTGTTATGCCGAGCTTCAAAGTTGCTCACATCCACCGGGAAGGGCAGGAGATGATCATATTTCCTGTCGCGGCGGAATTCGGTCAGCTGCCAGGACTGGATCAAGATCGGGAATTGGCTTTTCTCGGCTCGCAAGCAAACCGCGCCGGACTTCGCGGCGTTGCCGTTGTGGTTTGGGAAACCAGTGTGGGGCAGGTGACGTTTCGCGCTCCCATCGCCTGCTACAGCTGCCTCGCCGGCATCAACATGGAATATGTGATGGCGAACGTAAATCGAGAGATTTCCTGGTGACTTGATTCTCTCGCGGTCGGCCGTTGCCGTCCCTAGCGCGTCTCGTCGATCGCCGCTTTCAAATCCCGCTTGAACCCGAACGCGATCAGCACCT
Source organism: Pseudolabrys sp. (assembly GCA_036273755.1). Classification (GTDB taxonomy): domain Bacteria; phylum Pseudomonadota; class Alphaproteobacteria; order Rhizobiales; family Xanthobacteraceae; genus Pseudolabrys. The sequence continues at coordinate 42,383 of DASUGZ010000021.1, read as the reverse complement.
CCGCCATCAGGAACATCGGGCCAATAAAGGCCTGGAACAGATTGTCGGCAAGCGCCGGGCGGCGGCCTTCCCAGGCATGGCCGGCCAGTTGAAACACCCAGCCGCCGGCGAACAATCCCGCAAACAGAATCCACACCGTCGCGCTGCCATTGGTGCGTGCGATCCATTCCGCCACGATCAGCATCGGGAGCAGCACCACAGCCATCGCCAGACCGATGACGCGGTCGAGGGCGATCCAGCCGAGGAGCGCCAGCACCGCGACAACGATCGCGGCGGAAATTCCCGCGGTGCGGACAAGCGCCAGCGGCAGCAGGATCGAGAACACGATGGCCGGGATACCGATGAAATGCGTGGCGCGGTTGCGCGTGTCGCGATGATAGCTTGCATAGGTCGCGAGCTGACGCGCGAACAAGGTCGGCATGGCGTCCTCCCTGCCTCTCGGCGGGCTTCGCGCGGCACTATAGCATTGGCGAGGGTGCGGAGGGGCGTCGATCGCGGGAGCGGCCGACGGGGAACGGAGGGGGACGATCAGAACAGGTTTGCGAGCTTGTCGTAGAAAACGACCATGATCTGGCCGCCCACCGAGGAGACACCGCCGATGATAGCGATGCTGACGCCGGCGGCGATCAGCGCATATTCAATGGCTGTGGCGCCCCGCGTGTCGCGGGACAAATTGCGAAGCCTGCGCATCATCTCGAAGCTGCTCATGGATGCGTCCCGTTTCATTCGTTTATCGCAGACTTCACAGCAGTCCCATCAAGTGCGAAACCAGCGGAACGTCCGCCGGCGGCATTTCGTAGTCCCGCAGCCGGTTCGGCTTGACCCAGGCGAGGGTCTGGCCTTCCTTCGCGGTGACTTGCCCCTCCCAACGCCGGCACACGTAAAGCGGCATCAGGAGATGAAAGTCGGGATAGGCATGGCTCGCAAAAGTCAGCGGTGCGAGACAAGCTTCCTTGACGACGATGCCCAGTTCCTCCTTCAACTCCCGGATCAAGCTCGCTTCCGGCGTCTCGCCAGCCTCGACCTTGCCGCCGGGGAATTCCCACAAACCCGCCATCGTCTTGCCGGCGGGGCGCTGCGCGATGAGCACGCGGCCGTCGGCGTCGACCAAGGCGCAGGCTGCGACCAGAGTGAGCTTCGGATTCACAGCCCTTGCATCCATAGGCTAGGAAAAGAGGGTAAAAGAGTACTCAACCTGATCGAAGAAATTTACCGCAATTGTGCCGACGGTTAACCGGTTTATAAGCGAGCTGCAGAAAGTCCCATTTACGCGCCCCGTGACCTGATCACGAGCGATAATCCCCGTTGATCGCCACATACTCCTTGGTGAGATCGCAGGTCAGCACGCGGTCGCGGCCTTTGCCGAGGCCAAGCGCGACCTTCAGGCTGATCTCCGGCTTTTTCATCGCCGCGCTGACTTCGGCTTCGTCATAGGCCGGGTCGCGCGCGCCCTTGGTGGCGACGCGGATGCCGTTGAACCAGATCGAGAGCTTGTCGCGGTCGGCCGGTTCGCCGGCCTTGCCGACCGCCATGACGACGCGGCCCCAATTGGCATCTTCGCCGGCAATCGCCGTCTTCACCAGCGGCGAATTGGCGATCGACATGGCGATACGTCGCGCAGAAGGTTTCGACACCGCCCCTTCGACCACGATCTCAACCAGCTTGCGCGCGCCTTCGCCGTCGCGTGCGACCTGCTCGGACAGATTGGCCAGGACCGATTGCAAGGCCTTCTTGAAATCCTTCAGCTTCGGGTTGGCGGCGCGGGCGATGCGAGCATTGCCGGCTTTGCCGGTGGCGAAGATCATCAGGGTGTCGGAGGTCGATGTATCGCCGTCGATGGTCACCGCGTTGAACGTGTCGGCGACGCCGTCCTTGAGCAGCGCCTGCAAGGCGGCCGGCGCGATGGCCGCGTCGGTGAAGACGAACGAGAGCATGGTCGCCATGTCGGGCGCGATCATGCCGGCGCCCTTGGCGATGCCGTTTACCGTCACCGTGACGTTACCGATGCGCGCGGTGGCGGTCGCGACCTTCGGAAAGGTATCGGTGGTCATGATCGCCTGGGCCGCTTCGAGGAAACCGCCGGCCCTGGCGCGTCGGCTCAGCCCGTCCATCACCGGCGCGAACTTGGCGGCGTCGAGCGGCTCGCCGATCACGCCGGTCGAGGCGAGGAAAATCTCCGCCGGCTTGCAACGTGCGCTCTTGGCGGCGATCTCGGCGGTGAGCTTGGTGGCTGCGCGCCCGCTCTTGCCGGTGAAAGCGTTGGCGTTGCCCGAATTGACGACGAGCGCCCGCGCTTTGCCCGCTTTCAGATGCGCGCGGCACCATTCGACAGGGGCCGAGGGACATTTCGATTTGGTGAAGACGCCGGCCGTGGCGGTGCCTTCATCGAACAGCGCCAGCAGCACGTCGGTGCGCCCGGCGTAGCGGATGCCGGCTTCCGCGGTGGCGAGCCTGACGCCGCCGATCGCCGGCAGCTCCGGCACACGCTTGGGGGCGAGGGGGGACATTGTGGCCGACATGGCGCAAACCTTTCTCCGTCATCCTGAGGCGCCGCGCAAAGCGCGGCCTCGAAGGATGATCGGCCGCACCGCCGCCCTTCGAGGCTCGGCGCTATGCACCTCGCACCTCGGGGTGACGGTGCGGGGAGTGGCCGAACAGCGCGGGACAATAAAGACGCCAATGGCCGGGACAAGCCCGGCCATGACGACATTATCGAATGTCTTTGATCGCTTTTACTTCTTTTCGGGCGCCGGCGCCGCCGGCGGCTTCGGCTCCTCGGTCTTGTACATCTTCTCGATCTTGGCGCTGGCGCGCAGGCTCTGCACCATTTCGGCCTGCGCCTTGCGCGTCACGTATTGCTCGATCTGCGGCTTGACCTCGTCGAATGTCGGCGCCGGCTTCACGCGCTTGTCCTCGACCTTGATGACGTGCCAGCCGAATTGCGTCTTCACCGGCTCGGAGATCTGGCCCTTGTCGAGTTTGAAGGCGACCTCGGAGAATTCCGGCACCATCTGCTCCTTGCTGAAATAGCCGAGATCGCCGCCGTTGGCCTTGCCCGAGGGGTCTTCGGTCATCTCCTTGGCGACCTTTTCGAAATTCTCGCCCTTCTTCAGGCGTGCGATGATGGCCTCGATCTTCGCCTTGGCCGCCGCGCTCGCCTTTTCGTCGCCCGGCGCGGCGCGGATCAGGATATGGCGGGCATGCACCTCCTGCTGCTCGCCCATCTGCTTGACCGCTTCGTCATAGACCTTGTGCATGGCCTCGTCGGTGAGCGCGGCCTTGCCGGTCGATTGCAGCAGCTCTTCCATCAGCAGCTTGTTGCGGGCGAAGGCGAGCCGCTTCTTGAACACGTCGCCGTCAGCCATCTTCTTGGCCTCGGCTGCCTTCGACACCAGGATCATGTCGGCGACGAACTGCACCAGGTAGTCCTTCTTGGCGTCGGGCGACATCGGCGGAAGCTGGCCGGCCTCCTCCTCGGCGACGGCAAGGTCGCTCTGGTGCACCTCGACGCCGTTGACCTTGGCGAGCAACGGGTCCTTGTCCTGCGCCGCGGCGGGACCGGCGGCCACAAGCAGCAGCGCCAGGGTAGCGGCGATGAAACCGGCCGGGCGGCCGAACGGGAAATGCATCATGGCCCTGTCCTTGGAAACGGAAGCCCGCTCATTCGCGGGGCGGCGGACTTGTCACCCAACAACCGTGGCTTTGCAATGGCCGCGGCAGCGAAAACATCGTCACGACCGTTTGAGCGGTGGCGGCTAAGGCCGGATGGGGCCGCCAATTGACAACAATCGGACCCCCTCTTATGTCTCCGCTGACCTCGGTTGGTCAGGTTTTGCAGGCGCGTTTGCGTCGTTTTTGCCCGAAAAGTGCCGCATTTCCGGAGCGCCGGAAGCAAAAATCCGGCGGTGGCGGCGTGCTAAAAGTTTCGGCCTCAGTGAGGAACCCCGTATGATCGGCGCCGTTGCCCGCAAGCTGTTCGGCTCCGCCAACGAGCGGCGGATCCGCAGCTATCAGCCGCGCGTGGCCGCGATCAACGCGCTGGAGCCGGAGCTGGCGGCGCTGTCCGACGAGGCGCTGCGCGCGCGCACCGCCGAATTCAAGAAACAGGTCGCCGACGGCGCCTCGCTCGACGACATCCTGGTACCCGCCTTCGCCACCGTGCGCGAGGCGGCCAAGCGCACCATCGGCCAGCGCCATTTCGACGTGCAGCTGATCGGCGGCATGATTCTGCACGAAGGCAAGATCGCCGAAATGAAGACCGGCGAAGGCAAGACGCTGGTCGCGACGCTTGCCGTCTATCTCAATGCCGTGTCGGGGCGCGGCGTCCACGTCGTCACCGTCAACGACTACCTCGCCAGTCGCGACGCGGAATGGATGGGGCAGATCTACAAATTCCTCGGGTTGACCGTCGGCGTCATCGTGCACGGGCTCGACGACGAACAGCGCAAGAAGAATTACGACTGCGACGTCACCTACGGCACCAACAACGAGCTCGGCTTCGACTACCTGCGCGACAACATGAAGTACCGGCTGGAGGACATGGTTCAGCGCGGGCACATCTTCGCCATCGTCGACGAAGTGGACTCGATCCTGATCGACGAGGCGCGCACGCCGCTGATCATCTCCGGCCCGCTCGACGACCGTTCCGAGTTTTACAACACAATCGACACCTATATCCCGCTGCTCGAAAAAGCCGACTACGAGGTCGACGAGAAACAGCGCACGGTGACGCTGACCGAAGCCGGCATGGAAAAGCTTGAGCGGCGCCTGGAAACGGCCGGCCAGCTCAAGGGCGAGTCGCTCTACGACGTCGAGAACGTCTCCGTCGTGCATCACATCAATCAGGCGCTGCGCGCGCACAAGCTGTTCCAGCGCGACAAGGACTACATCGTGAGGAACGGCGAGGTCGTCATCATCGACGAGTTTACCGGCCGCATGATGCCGGGCCGCCGCTATTCGGAAGGGCTGCACCAGGCGCTCGAGGCAAAAGAGCATCAGCCGATCCAGCCGGAGAACCAGACGCTCGCCTCGATCACCTTCCAGAACTATTTCCGCATGTACGAGAAGCTCGCCGGCATGACCGGCACGGCCCTGACCGAAGCCGACGAGTTCCTCGACATCTACGATCTCGACGTGCTCGAAGTGCCGACCAACATGCCGCTGGTGCGCATCGACGACGACGACGAGGTCTATCGCACGGCGAAGGAGAAATACCGCTCGATCATTTCGTTGATCGAAGACTGCAAGACGCGCGGCCAGCCGGTGCTGGTCGGCACCACGTCGATCGAGAAATCGGAGCAGCTCGCCGAGCTTCTGCGCAGCGAAGGCTGGGAGCAGCACGACTTCACCGATCCGAACGCCTTTGCCGCGCTCTATTCCGGCGACGAAGGCGCCACCAAGAAGAAGGTGTTCGCGATTCTCAACGCCCGCTACCACGAGCAGGAGGCCTTTATCGTGGCGCAGGCCGGCGTGCCCGGCGCCATTACCATCGCCACCAACATGGCCGGCCGCGGAACCGACATCCAACTCGGCGGCAATGCCGACATGCGCATCCGCCAGGAGATCGCCGACATCGAGGATTGGGCGACGCGCGACAAGGACCCGCGCGCCGCGGCGATCCGCGAGCAGGTCGCCCGCCTCAAGCAGAAGGCGCTCGCCGCCGGCGGCTTGTTCGTGCTCGGCACCGAACGGCACGAGAGCCGGCGCATCGACAACCAGTTGCGCGGCCGCTCCGGCCGCCAGGGCGACCCCGGCCATTCCAAATTCTTCCTGTCGCTCGAAGACGACCTGATGCGCATCTTCGGCTCCGACAAGCTCGACGGCATGCTGACGAAGCTCGGCCTCAAGGAGAACGAGGCGATCGTCCATCCCTGGATCAACAAGGCGCTGGAGAAAGCGCAGCAGAAGGTCGAGGCGCGCAACTTCGACATCCGCAAGAACCTCTTGAAGTTCGACAACGTGATGAACGACCAGCGCACGGTGATCTTCGAGGAGCGCCTTGACCTGATGCGCGACGAGGCGGTCGACGAGACCGTTTCCGGCATGCGCCATTCGGTGATCGAGGACGTGATCGCCAAGTACATTCCGCCCAACGCCTATGCCGAGCAGTGGGACGTCGAGGGCCTCGACAAGACGCTGCGCGAGGTCTTGACCCTCGACCTGCCGATCAAGGATTGGGCCAAGGAAGAAGGCATCGCCGACGAGGAGATGAAAGAGCGTATCGATCGCCGTGCCGACGAGCACATGGCGGGCAAGGTGGCCAAATGGGGCCCCGACGTCATGCGCTACGTCGAGAAGTCGATCCTGTTGCAGACGCTTGACCACCTCTGGCGCGAGCATCTGGTCATGCTCGAGCATTTGCGTCAGGTGATCGGCCTGCGCGGCTACGGCCAGCGCGATCCGCTCAACGAGTACAAGGCGGAGGCCTTCAGCCTGTTCGAGGCGATGATGTCGCGCCTGCGCGAGGCGGTCACCAGCCAGTTGATGCGCGTCGAGATCGTGCAGCAGCAGCCGGAGGAGCCGCCGCCGCAGCAGCTTCCCTATATGGAGGCGCACAAGGTCGACCCGACGACCGGCGAGGACGAGTTGGCGCCGGCGCTGGCGCCGATGCTGGCCGGCAATGGCAACGGCGCCGCGCAAGCCGAGCGCAATCCGAACAATCCGGCGAGTTGGGGCAAAGTTGGCCGCAACGAGTCGTGTCCCTGCGGCTCCGGCAAGAAATTCAAACACTGCCACGGCAAGTTCGCCTGAGCCCGCTCGCCTCAAGCAATATCAATAGAAAAGAGGCCGCCGATGGGGCGGCCTCTTTGCCATTCAAGCCTCAGGGCGCGCCGCGCCCCATGGCCGTTAGTGGTGGGAACGCACTTCGGCGTGCGCGTTGAACGCCGGGTTCTGATAGGCGCCACGCTCGGCGAGCAGCTGCGCTTCCGGCTCGGTCGACTGCGCCGGCGCGCCGGCACCCTGCGCGTAGGAGCCATAGGCCTGATCGTGGCCGGCAACCGACATGCTGCGCTCGCTGAGGATCTGCGATTCCGGCTCGAAGGCGAGCGCGGGAGCGGCGGCCGACACGGCGAACAGGGCGGCAATGGCAAGCTTGGTGATGGTCTTCATGGGTCTTCTCCGTTGGTTTGTGTGCAAGAGGTCGTTCTTGCTGGCGGCCTTGTCGGCTTTTGCCGCATCACGCTCAACCAACATTGAAGTCACGCAATCTGCCGCGCCGCTCACGGATTCGAGATCGGCGCGTGAGCAATGAGACACAAAAAGGCCTGTTTTGCGTCTGTGCTTTATTAGGTTTGCGAATGCGGCGTCACGCTTCGCTGCCTGACGCGATGTTGCCGAGCGCCTGCTTCAGTGCGGCCGAGGCGCGATAGAGCGGCACATAGCCTCGCGCCAGAATTTGCGCCGAGCGCTTGTAAGCGGCGCGCGTGATCTTGGTCTCCGAATTGGTCTGCCGGCCTTCGATCGTCGCCGACAAGATGCCCGCCGGATTTTCGATATCGACTTGGACTTCCGAGGCGGTCCCGGAAAGTCCCGGCAGGCCTCGCGCCAATTCGTGGGCGATTGTGCCCGGCATCAGGCAGGCAGCCGCAAGGCAGCAGCCTCCGGTCACCGCCATGGTGGCGTGGCCTTCCTGCGGCGTGAAATAGCGGGTGGAAATATTGCCGCCGTTGACCGGCGGGCCGACGATGCAGACTTTCGGAATGGTCTCGCTGTTGGCGAGTTCATCGGCTGTCATCGGCTTTCCGGCTTTGCCTTTCAAGCCCATCTTCAAGCCGGCTTCGATCCATAGTTTCTTCAGAGCCGAAAAGAAGACCTCGTCGCTGCGCAAATCCTTGACCGGCTCGGTGCCGGTCTTGCCGAACTCCGACGCCCGCGCGATCACCATCGGCACCGCGACGTCGACGCAGGAGACGGTGTATTTGCCGAAGGTGTCGGCCGCCGACCCGGTCGGCAGCGCCTTGCCTGTCTTGGCGCCGACCGGATTGGCCATGAACAGATCGACGCCCGGGAATTCGCCGTTGACGCCGGGAATTTGCGCGACGGCAAATCCGTCGCCGGCAAGCATGACGCGGCCCACCATGGTGGTCTTGGTGTTGGTGTTGAAGATCTCGACCTCGCCTTGGCCGTTCAACTCACGCGGCAAAAAATGCTGGTCGATCGCCCAATAGGGCAAAGCCGCCGACATGTTGCCGCAGTTCACGCTCCAGTCGATCTGCGACTTGCCGCTGGCGAGCTGCGCCAGCGTGCTGACGATCTGCGCTTCGCCCGCCGCGTTGCTCGCCATCTCGGCGAAAAACACCTTGTTGCTGGTCGGATAGCCGCGTCCGAGACCGGTGATCTGCTTGGTGTCGGATGTCGCGCCTTGCAACGGCAGGCCCATCAGGTGGCGCAGCAATTCCTCGCGCAATTCGAGCTGCTGGGGCGCGATGCGATCCCAGATGATCAATCCGGTCGAGGTGCCGCCGCGCACGTGCAGCACCGGAAATTCCCAAGTGCCGAAGTTCTCGCGCGGCAGGTGGCTGATGGCGATGGGGGCCGAGTAGTTGATGGCTCGCTCCTCGCAAAAAAGTGTGGCCGGTTCGGGCGGCAAAATAGTCCCGCGACACCGCCTCTGTCCAATAGGCCGGCTGCGCAATAGGATAACCCTGATTGGGCGGACGATTTCCGCTCGCTGCCGGATTGCGCGATGACAATTGTCGAGGATCGGCCACGCCTGACGCCGCTGGCCGAGGCCCAGAACTGGCTCGCCGCCTTCGATGCCGCGCTGCAGGCCGGCAATGCCGGTGCTGCGGCCGGGCTGTTTCTCGCCGACGGCCTGTGGCGCGATCTGCTCGCCTTCACCTGGACCATCCGGACCATGGCCGGCCGGCCGGCGATCGAGGCGATGTTGCGCGAGACGCTGGCGCGCGCCAAGCCGGCGAATTTCCGCATCCCGCTGCAGCGCACGCCGCCGCGCTGGATCGCCCGCGCCGGCACCGAATGTATCGAAGCTCTGTTCGAGTTCGACACCGCAGTCGGCGCCTGCAACGGCGTGCTGCGCCTTGCGCCCGACCGGCAGGGCAGGCTCTCGGCCTGGACGCTCAACACCAATCTGCATGAAATTCGCGGCCACGAAGAAGCGTTCAGGCGCCGCGCCGCGCCCGATTCGACGCGCGACTTCGGCGCCGAGAACTGGGCCGACCGGCTCGCCCGCCAACGCGTTTACGCCGACCGCGATCCAGCGGTGCTGGTTGTCGGCGGCGGCCAAGCCGGGCTGTGCATCGCCGCGCGTTTGCAGCAGCTCGGCGTCGACGCGCTGATCGTCGATCGCCATGCCCGCGTCGGCGACAACTGGCGCACGCGCTACCACTCGCTGACGCTGCACAATGAGGTCTACGTCAATCATCTGCCCTATATGCCGTTCCCGCCAACTTGGCCGGTCTATATCCCGAAGGACATGCTGGCGAACTGGTTCGAGGCTTACGTCGAGGCGATGGAGCTGAATTTCTGGACCGGCACCGCGCTCGCCGGCGGCAGCTACGACGCGGCGGAAAAGCGGTGGACGGTGACGCTGCGCCGCGCCGACGGCAGCGAACGCGTCATGCATCCGCGCCATCTCATCTTCGCCACCGGCGTCAGCAGCATTCCGGCGACGCCCGATCTGCCCGGGCTCGACGATTTCGCCGGGGTCAAGGTGCACTCTGGCGCTTTCAAGGACGCCGAGGATTGGAGGGGTCGCAAGGCGCTGGTGCTCGGCAGCGGCACCAGCGGTCATGACGTTGCGCAAGAATTGCAGGCGCACGGTGCCGACGTCACCCTCATCCAGCGCAGCAAGACGCATGTCGTCAGCCTGAAGGAGGCGCAACGCGTCTACGCCGTCTATTCGGAAGGCATCCCGTTCGACGATTGTGATCTGCTCGCCACCTCGATGCCCTATCCGGTGTTGCAGCGCGCGTATCAGGTGTCGACGGCAAAGGGCGTCGAGGTCGACAAGGCGCTGCTCGAGGCGCTGGCCAAGCGCGGCTTCCGCATCTGGGAAGGCGAGGACGATACCGGATTCCAGATGATGTATCTGCGCCGCGGCGGCGGCTATTACTTCAATGTCGGCTGCTCCGAATTGATCGTCGCCGGCAAGGTCAAGCTCGTGCAATTCACCGATATCGACCGTTTCGTCGCCGGCGGCGCGCGGCTCAAGGACGGCTCTGCCATGCCGGCCGAACTGCTGGTGCTCGCCACCGGCTACAAGAACCAGCAGGAAGCGGTGCGGCTCTACCTCGGCGACGCCATCGCCGACGCCATCGGACCGGTCTGGGGCTTCGACGACGGCGGCGAGTTGCGCAACATGTGGCGGCGCACTGCGCAGCCGGGCCTCTGGTTCACCGCCGGCTCCCTCGCGCAATGCCGCATTTTCTCGCGTTATCTCGCGCTGCAGATCAAGGCGCTCGAAGAAGGGCTGTTGAACTAGGTCTTGGGAGGTCCGCAATGACGCTTCCCCGAAGGCGATTCCTGCGTCTTGCGGCAGGCGCAGTTGCCTTGCCGGCAATCGCCCGCGCCGAAGCCTATCCGTCGCGGCCGGTGCATATCGTCGTCGGCTTTCCGCCGGGCCAATCCGCAGACATCAGCGCACGGCTGCTGGGACAATGGTTGTCGGAGCGGCTCGGGCAGACATTTATCATCGACAACAAGCCGGGCGCGAGCAACACCGTCGCGACCGAGTTTGTCGTGCGCGCACCGCCCGACGGCCATACGCTGCTCTGGGTCGCGACCAGCAACTACATCAACGCGACGCTCTACAAGACGCTGCCCTATAATTTCATTCGCGACATCACACCGGTCGCCAGCAACACGCGAACGCCATTGGTCCTGGAGGTGACGCCGTCGCTGCCGGTCAAAACGGTGCCGGAGTTCATCGCCTACGCCAAGGCGCATCCCGGCACGCTCAACATGGCCTCGGGCGGCATCGGAAACTCGACGCACATGGCCGGCGAACTGTTCAAGATGATGACCGGCGTCGAGATGCTGCACGTGCCCTATCGCGGCTCGGCGCCGGCGCTCACCGATTTGCTGTCCGGCCAGGTCCAGGTGATGTTCGACCTGATGGCGTCCTCAATCGGCCCCATCCGCGCCGGCACGCTGCGGCCGCTGGCGGTGACCACCGCGGCGCGCTCGCCGGCGCTGCCCGGCGTGCCGGCGATCGGCGAATTCGTGCCGGGCTATGAGGCGAGTGCGGTCGGCGGCATATGCGCGCCCAAGGGCACGCCGCCCGAGATCGTCAACCGGCTCAACGCCGAGATCGATGCCGCGCTGGCCGATTCGGCGATGAACGCGCGCTTTGCCGATCTGGGCGTGACGCCGGCGCCGGGCTCGCCGGCCGACTTCGGCACGCTGATCGCTGCCGAAACCGACAAATGGGCCAAGGTGATCAAATTCGCCGGCATCAAGCCGCAGTGAGCGGCCGATTATTTGGCGCTGCATCAGAAAATGTCTCCCAAACCATTGATTCAATGGAAATAAACCGACCGAGCAAGCCGCTTCCAGGCAATTGCATTGGATGTCCGGCATAGGATAGTATTCGGGCAAGCCGGAGTGTTCCGGCTTGCCTGAGTGCTGCCGATAAAACGACGACATGCCGAGGTCGCCGTTGTGTGGGGTAGGTGGCTGGCGTCATCGGCGGACGGGTTTCAAACCGAAATCGAACTTTTTTTGCTTTCGAGGGCGCCATCGGCGCCGCTCATGCGTTGTGTCTTAACGTTGACGGGTACCAATGCCGCACACCGATCGCCGTTCACCTTATTTCACTGCGTCGATTGCGCGGCTGACAACAACAATGCTCGAAATATCGCAACAAGACCGGCATCGCTGCGCGCTCCTGCGCGCCGCGACAAATGCGGCATGTGCGCTGGGTGGTGGAGGACGTGCGTATGAATCAAATTTCCAGGTTAACTGGAGCGGGTAGTCTCGCTCCATCGGGCGGCAGCGTCGAAGTGGCGTCGCGCGCCGAAGCGGCGCAGTGCAGGCACTGGCTGAGCGCCTTCGGCGCCGAGGCAAAGGACCGGCGCTACTACGAACTCCTCGAAGATACGATCCACAGGGAATTCGAGTACCGGTACTTCATCGTCCGCGATTGGCGCGGCGAAATTTGCGCGATCCAGCCCTTCTTCATCGTCGATCAGGATCTGTTGGTTGGCACCAAGCCGCTGCTCGGTCGGTTGACGAGTTTACTTCGCCGCTTATGGCCACGCTTCATGCGTACGCGCACGCTGATGATGGGCTGTGCTGCGGGCGAAGGTCACCTCGACGGCGATGAATCCACGCAAGGATCGAGCGCGCAATTGCTCGCGTCGGCGATTGTGAAGGAGGCGCGGCACCTGAAGGCCCGCATCATCGTGCTCAAGGAATTCCCGGCAAGATACCGGCGGACGCTGGAATGCTTTGTCGACAACGACTTCACCCGTATTCCCAGCCTGCCCAACGTCATGCTCGACATCGGCTATTCGAGCTTCGAGGAATACATGACGCGCGCGCTCAGCGGCGGCGCGCGGCGAAAATTGCGGTTGAAGCTGCGCGCCGCGGACCAGGCGGCGCCGATCGAGATGAGCGTCGTCGAGGACGTGGCGCTGATCATCGACGAGGTCTATCCGCTTTACCTGCAGGTCTACGAACGCTCGACCCTGCATTTCGAAAAGCTGACCAAGGAATATTTTTGCGGTCTCGGCCACCGCATGAGCGACAAGAACCGCTTCTTCGTCTGGCGCCAGAACGGCAAGATCGTCGCTTTCGGTTCGTGTCTGGTGCAGGGCGACATGATCCATGCCGAATACCTCGGCCTCGATTACACCGTCGCGCTCGACCTGCATCTCTATCACTACACGTTCCGCGATCTGATCGGCTGGGGCATCGCCAACGGCTACAAGTGGTTCCACAGCAGCGCGCTCAATTACGATCCCAAGCTGCACCTGAAATACCGCCTCTATCCAATCGACCTCTACGTCCGGCACACGTCGGCCATTCTGAACGCGGCGTTCCGCCGGATTCTTCCCTGGATCGAGCCGACCCGCTACGACGAGACGCTGAAGCAGTTCGCCAACTATGACGAGCTTTGGGTGCCGGCCCGCCGCGGCGCCTCGCGGCCGGCTGCCGCGATATTGTCGCGGGCGAAGCAAGCCGTGGGGTCGACCCTCGCAGCATGGCGCGACGCGGTCTCGCCAGATCTGCGCTGGCGCAGCGTGTGCACCTCGCTCGGCTTGGTGGCCGCCGCCACCGTCATCTTGTCTGTGATGGATCTGTCGTTCGACGTTCCGCACGTCGTGTTCGGCTATCTTCTGCCGGTGCTCTACGTGGCGATGAAATTCGGCAGGGCCCCCGCGCTGCTCACGGCGGCGGCAAGCGGTCTGTGCGCGGTGACGTTCATTTACGAACCGAAGCTGAGCCTGCTTATCGAGAACTGCCGGGACATGCTAGAATTGGCCTGCTTCTGCGCGGCCGCTTTCACGATCAGCCAGGTTTTCGGCGGCCGCGAGAGTCAGGAGCTGGCTCACCCGACGTGACGCGCAGCTGCCGCGCCGGTCGGGCGTTCGGATGCGATGACGATGAGACATGCCGGAATGCGACCGCATCGCATCGCCTTTGTTTTGGCCGCGCTGTTTTTGAGCGGCTGTTCTTCCTTCCATGAATCCGCGACCGCGGAGCGGCCGGTGAAGATCGTCGTGCTTGGCGATTCACTGAGCGCCGGATTTGGACTGCCGTGGGATGCCGCGTTCCCGAACAGGCTGGAGCGGGCGTTGCACGACAAAGGCATCGCCGTCACTGTCGCCAACGCCGGGGTTTCCGGCGATACCGTGTCCGACGGGCTGCGCCGCCTCGACAGCGCGGTCCCGGCGGGCACCGAGGCCGTGATCATCGAGCTCGGCGCCAACGACGCCGAGCGTGGCGTCGACCCCAACATCACCAAGGCGGCGCTCGACGCCATGCTGCGCCGGCTCAAGGAGCGTCATGTCGAGACGCTTCTGATCGGCATGCGCGCGCCGCCCGGCAAGGGCCCGGACTATGCGCGCGCTTTCGACGCCATCTATCCGCCGCTCGCTTCGACCCATTCCTATGTCTGGTATCCCTACCTGCTGGACGGCGTGATCGGCGATCCCAAGCTGGTGCAGCTCGACGGCGAGCATCCCAACGCCGAAGGTATCGACGTGATCGTCGAGCGGATGCTGCCGCAGGTCGAGAAGCTGATCGCCCGCGTGCGTGCCACGCGCGCATGAGCCGGAAGGGCGCGCTCGCCTAGCCGCCGAATCCGAACAGCTTTTGCGGCGTATCGACGAACAGTTTGCGCCGCTCGGCCGCATCGGGAAACAGCGACCCGGCAAGCTCGACCAGCGGGCCGTAGTCCTGGCGTTGTTCCGAGCGCAGGAACGGCCAATCCGACGCCCACATGCAGCGATCGAGCGTGAAGGCCTCGACAATGGCGCGGACGTAGGGTCGCGTGTCCTTGAACGGGTAGGGCCGCTTCGAGAATTTCGCATAGCCGGAGAGCTTGACGTGGACGCGCCCGGTACGCGCCAGCCGCAGCAGCGCCTGGAAGCCCGGTTGCTGCAAGCCCTCCGCGACCGTCGGCCGGCCGCAATGGTCGATCAGCACGCGCACCGGTAGCGCCTCGATCCAGGGCACGAACAGCGACAGCTGGTCGTGCTCGCACTGCAACTGCAGGAACATGTCGCACTCCGCGAGTCTTTCGATCAGCTTGGCGGAGCGCTTGTAATAGTCGATGCCGTGGAAAGTCGGATTGAACGCCGCGCCGACGATGCCTTGCGCTTGCAAATCGCGCAGCGCCGCAAGATCGGCGTCGAAGTCGATGATGGCGATGCCTCTATAGCGGCCGTTGCCGCGTGCGATCGCATCGAGCATGCAGGCATTGTCGGGGCCGTAACCGGAATTCGGCTGCACCAGAAGCGCGTGCGTGACGCCGCAGGTCTGCATCATGGCGTCGAGTTGCGGCGGCGTACCGACCTCGTGGCCGGAGGGCTTGTAGTCGATGTCTTTGCCGTAAGGGAACGCGACCGGATCGAGCACGTGCACGTGGCAGTCGATCTTCGGCTCGTGGAAAACGCTCATCCGGCGCGTTCGCCAGTCAGCTCGCGCGCCAGCGTCTTTCTGAACTTGCGGTCGCGCTTCAAGTGCCACTCGCGGCTCATCGCCTCGCGCCGCGTCGCGAACCGTTCCGAATGCAGCAGGACCCAGACGCGCCCGCGCGTCGTGCGCGCGCCCTTGCCGGCATTGTGCTTGGCGAGCCGCAGCGCGACGTCATTGGTCCAGCCGACATAAGTGAGCGGGCGGGCCTTGTCGCGCGTGCCGAGAACGTAGACGAAGCAGTCCATGCGCCGCGCGTCTAGCGCAGCGCGGTCCAGCGGCTCTCGAACGAGCCGGCCGGCACGACCGGCTGCGCACCGGACAGCATTCCATTGCTGCGCTGTGGCGTCTGGAAGGCGGTGCGCATTTCCGGCACAGGCGCTTGCGCGGCGGGCGCCTTGGGGGCGGGGGCGCGTTTGGCGACGGCGATGTCTTGCGGCGGCCGGGCCGGCGCCGCTTCATGCGGCTTGGCCGCCGGCGCCGAAGCGGTGTGCATCACGGCGCCCTGCTTGGACTTCGCTGCGACGCGCGTGTTGCTATGCGGGGCGGCGGTCTGAACCGGCGCGGCCGGCGCCTGCGCCACTTGCGCCTGCGAGCCACCGAACAGATTGCCCAACAGGCCGGCGATCGACTTCGGCTGCTCGGGCGGGGCTTCGCCTTCCTTCGGCTGCGGCGCCGGTTTCGGCATCGGCACGCTGGCCAGAACCACCGGCTGGGCCACTATCGGCTGCGCGATCGGTTGCTCCTGCTGCATGGCCGAGGCCGGCATCACCACCTGGCTCTGCGGCGCGGCCTGGAAGCTGGTGCGTGGCAGGGCGCCGGGCGCCGTCGCGAGATGGATCAGGTGACCCTTGTCGTCATAGGCTTCCTGCGTGCCGAGTTGCGAAGCGAACACCGAGTTCATGCCGCCGTCGCCGACATGCGGCGGCGCCAGCGCGACGCCGTCGGCGATGTACTTGGCCATCTGGTATTGCTCTTGCCGGCGATGTTCGAGGACCGCGTCGGCGACGTTCGGGTCCAGCCGGTAGGCTGGGCACTTGCCGCGCGGATCGAAATGCAGCGGCTTGCTCGAATTCTCCGGCGGCGCCGCGTCGAACACATAGCGTTTCTCGCAGACCGCGACCTTCGGTTCCTGATGGGTGGCTTCGAAATTGTCGTAGCCTTCCTTGAGTTCTTTCCAGAAGGCGAAGTTCGGGTTGTTGCGGTGCCGCGCCATGTTCATCGCGGTCATGCGGAAGGGGAAAGCCTCGAACTGGAAGTCCTTCTGTCCGCCGTAGAACGACTCGCGCGCCAGCGCGTAGATTTCCTGAATTTGTTCGTCGGTCATCGCGTAGCAGCCGCGCGACGAGCAATCGCCGTGCACCATCAGTTCGGAGCCGGTGCGGCCCCAGGCGCGGTCGAATGCGTTCGGAAAGCCGGTGTTGAAGGCGAGATAATAATTGGAGCGCGGATTCATCTGCCCGGGCGTGATCGTATAGAAGCCCTCCGGCGCCTGGCGGTCGCCTTCCTTGATCTTGGGGCCGAGGTCACCCGACCAGCGGCAGATCGGATAGGTCTTCAAGAGCGCGAATTGGCCCTCGTCGGTCTGCTTCCAGATCTCGAGTTCGGAGTCTTCCTTGAACAGGCGGGCAAGGATCGGCGAGGCCTTGTCCATATGCTTGGCCGCAATCGTGGCCTGCATCTTGTCGGACAATGGCGCCAGCGAACGGCCGGTCGGCGTGACGTCTTCGGGGTCGCAGCCGGCAAGCGCAAGCGCTGCAGCTACAGCCGCCGAGACAAGCAGGGCGCGTACATAGGGTCGATTCAAACGCGATTACTCCCCGAAGGGCGGGCCCTCACCGCAACATCGTTACCCATAAGATGTGGCATCCGCAAGGCAAACCAGCATACCTGTGATTTGGTTAAGCCTATGGTGAACCACGCCTAAAACCCTCAAATCCATTGCGGATTCCTGAGTCAGGGCGCCGCCGAATGCAAAGCGGCTGCCGCAGCCTAGAGCGGGCTACGCCCCATGGCGAGGAACTTCTCGCGCCGCTGCCGGCGCACCGCCGCGCCGTCAAGGCTGCGCAACTCGGCGAGCGCGTTGGCGATCGCCTCGCCGGCGACCGCAATGGCGGCGGCAGGATCGCGGTGGGCGCCGCCGGTCGGCTCCGGCACGATGCTGTCGATCACCCCGAATCGCACCATGTCCTGGGCTGTGATCTTCATGTTGGTGGCTGCTTCCTGCGCCTTGGCGGTATCGCGCCACAGAATCGAGGCGGCGCCTTCCGGCGAGATCACCGAATAGATGGCGTGTTCGAGCATCAGCACGCGGTTGGCGGTGGCAATGGCGATGGCGCCGCCGGAGCCGCCTTCGCCCAGGATCATCGCGACGTTGGGCACCGTGAGCGCGAGGCAGGCCTCGGTCGAGCGCGCGATCGCTTCGGCTTGGCCGCGCTCCTCGGCTCCGATGCCGGGATAGGCGCCGGCGGTATCGACCAGTGCGATGACCGGAATGCCGAAGCGGTCGGCCATCTCCATCAGCCGCACCGCCTTGCGGTAGCCTTCGGGCTTGGCCATGCCGAAATTATGCTTGATGCGGCTCTCGGTGTCGGAGCCTTTCTCGTGACCGATGATGCAGACGCTCTCGCCGCGGAAGCGGCCGAAGCCGCCGACGATGGCCGCGTCGTCGCCGAACTTGCGGTCGCCGGCGAGCGGCACGAAGCCCTCGATCAGTGCGGCGACGTAGTCGAGGCAATGCGGCCGCTGCGGGTGACGCGCCACCTGCGTCTTCTGCCACGGGGTCAAATCCGCATAGAGCTCTTTGAGCGCCAGCGCCGCCTTGGCCTCGAGCCGGCCGATTTCCTCGCCGACCGCGACCGCCTGGTCGCTCGCGCCCATGGCGCGCAGTTCCTCGACCTTGGCCTCCAGTTCGGCCACCGGCTTTTCGAAGTCGAGATAAGTGCGCATGGTTCCCGCGAGCATTTGATGGGGTGTGCCGTGGCCGAGGGCTTCAAGTCAAGCAATTGGGTTAATATGGGTTTTATCGGCTTTTCCGGCTAGCCGTCGGCCAGGGGGTGCAGGTCGCGCACCAGCGCCTTCAGGCGTTCTTCCAGAACGTGGGTGTAGATTTGCGTCGTCGATATGTCGGCGTGGCCGAGCAGCGTCTGCACCACGCGCAGGTCGGCGCCGTTGTGCAACAGGTGGCTGGCGAAAGCGTGGCGCAGCACGTGCGGCGACAGCCGCGCAGGCGCAATGCCGCAGGCGGCGCCGAGCGTTTTGAGTTCGCGCGCGAAGTGCTGACGCGTGAGGTGTCCGCTCTCGCCGAACGAAGGGAACAGCCATTTCGATTCGCGCCCGGCCTTGCCGGCGAGCTGCAGGTAGTCCGCCATCGCCCGCTTGGCCGACTGGTTGAGCGGAACCAAACGTTCCTTGCCGCCTTTGCCGCGCACCACCAGCATTCTTTGATCGCGTTTGGCGGCCGAGGCGGGCAGGGCCACCAGCTCGGAGACGCGCAAGCCCGTGGCGTAGACAGTTTCGAGCAGACACAGCAGCCGCGCCGCGCGCAGGCGTTTGGCCGGCGGCGCTTCGGTGTTGTCCATGTCCTTGCGCGCCTGCGCCATGAGCGCATCGACCTCGGCGATCGACAGCACCTTGGGCAACGCGCGCCCGCGCTTGGGGCCTTCCAGCACCGCGGCCGGATCGTCGGAGCGTTTTCCTTCGGCATAGAGAAAGCGATAGAGCTGCCGCACCGCCGACAGCCGCCGCGCCAGCGACGAGGCCTTGAAACCGCGCGCGGCCAGCGCGCTTAGAAAGCCGCGCAGGTCGTCGGTCCTGGCCGCGGCGACGGTCGCGCCGGCGGCGTGCAGATGCGCGCTCAAGTCGGCAAGGTCGTTGCGGTAGGCGTCGAGGGTGTTCTTGCCGGCACCGCGTTCCGCCCCCAGCATGTCGAGGAACAACTCGATCAAAGCCGCGTCGGATGCGCGTGCGCGGGCCATCGCCGGCGCTTACTGCTGCTTCTTGAGAAACTGGTCGGGCGGCACCGTCACCACGATCTCGCGCGGATGATATTTGACGAAATTGGCCAGCGCGAACACCGTGACATAAGCCAGGCCGCCGATGATTCCGACGGCGATCAGAAATCTGAACAGGCTTGGCATAGACGTTAGTCCGGCGGCCCTCGATGGGCGAAATTCTCGTGTTGGGACAGACTTTTAACCAGGGTCGACAGCCGCCCCCGCGGCTGTCTCAATTGCTGGTATATGAAACCGTGGCGTCGATTGGAAACCCTAGCATGGCCGACAGTGCCATTCAAAAAACGGCGGAAAACGGGCCGGAGGCCGCGGTCGTGCGCGTGCTCGGCCGCCGTTCGATCGTGCTCGTCGGCATGATGGGCGCCGGCAAGTCGTCGGTCGGCCGCCGGCTCGCGGCTCGGCTCGGCATGCCTTTCGTCGACGCCGACACCGAGATCGAGAGCGCCGCCGGCATGAGCATTCCCGAGATCTTCGCCAGGCACGGTGAGGACTATTTCCGCTCCGGCGAGGCGCGCGTGATCTCCCGTCTGCTCGACGGCGGCCCGCAGGTGCTGGCGACCGGTGGTGGCGCGGTCATGGATCAGGCGACCCGCGACCTCATCCATATCAAGGGCGTCTCGGTCTGGCTCAAGGCCGAGCTCGATGTGCTGCTCAAGCGCACCAAGCGGCGCAACGACCGGCCGCTTGCCGAGAAGATCAAGGACTTGCTGCCCGTGCGCGAGCCGGTCTATGCGCTGTCCGATATCGTCGTACAGTCGCGCGACGAGCCGCACGAGACGATCGTGGAGGAAATCATGGCCAAGCTGCCGAAAGCGCTCGGCATCGCCGAGGAGACGCCATGACCGCGCCGCTGCGCAAGGGTGAGCTTGCCGAACCGACCCTGGTGCAGGTTGCGCTCGGCGCGCGCGCCTACGACATCGCCATCGGCCGCGGGCTTCTTGCGGGTCTGGGTGAGCGCATCAAGGCGCTGCGCCCGGGTGCGAAATGCGCGATCGTCACCGACGCGACCGTCGCCAAGCATCATCGCGCCGCCGCCGAGGCTGCACTGCATGACGCCGGCATCGAATCTTCGGCGATCGTCGTGCCGCAAGGCGAGGGCTCCAAGAATTTCGCGACCTTCGAGACCGTGTGCGAGGCGATCGTCACCGCGCGCATCGAACGCGGCGATCTGATCGTCGCGCTCGGCGGCGGCGTCATCGGCGATCTCGCCGGCTACGCCGCGGCGAGCGTGCGGCGCGGCCTCGACTTCGTGCAGGTGCCGACCACGCTGCTCGCTCAGGTCGATAGTTCGGTCGGCGGCAAGACCGGGATCAATTCACGGCACGGCAAGAATCTGATCGGCGCCTTCCATCAGCCGATTCTCGTCGTCGCGGACACCGCGCTGCTCGACACCCTGCCGGCGCGCGAATTCCGCGCCGGTTATGCCGAGGTCGCCAAATACGGCCTGCTTGGCGACGTCGCGTTCTTCTCCTGGCTCGAGGCGAATTGGAAAGAGCTGTTCGCCGGCGGTGCGGCGCGCGAACATGCCATCGCGGTGTGCTGCCGCGGCAAGGCCGGCATCGTCGCGCGCGACGAGCGCGAGACCGGCGAGCGCGCGCTGCTCAATCTCGGCCACACCTTCGGGCACGCGCTCGAAGCCGGCGCCGGCTTCTCGCAGCGTCTGCTGCACGGCGAGGCGGTGGCGCTCGGCATGGCGCTGGCGTTCGAGTTTTCCGCGCGCAAGGGTCTCCTTGGCGAAGCGGACGTTGCGCGCGCCCGCGCCCATCTTGCCGCGGTCGGCCTGCCCACCCATCTCAAGGAGGTGCCGGGCGGCGTGCCGGGGCTCGATGCCTTGATGGATTTGATCGCGCAAGACAAGAAAGTGACACGCGGCAAGCTCACCTTCATTCTGGTGCGCGGCATCGGCCGGGCCTTCGTCGAAAAGGACGTCGATGCGGCCGAAGTGCGCGCCTTCCTCGCCGACAAGCTCAAGCAAAAATGACCGCCGCCGACTGGCTCTCTCTTTTTATCATATTTGGCTGCCTGCTGCTGTCCGCGTTCTTCGCCGGCAGCGAAACCGCGCTCACCGCGTCTTCGCGCGCCAGCATGATGCGGCTGGAAAAGCAAGGCAATCGCCGCGCCCGCATCGTCAACCGCCTGCTCGAACAGCGCGAGCGGCTGCTCGGCGCCCTGCTGTTCGGCAACAATGCCGTCAATATCGCCGCTTCGGTGCTGGCGACCGACCTCCTGCTCTACTGGTTCGGCCACGCCGGCCTGCTCTATGCCACGGTGGCGATGACCATCATTGTCGTCGTGTTTTCCGAAATTTTGCCGAAGACCGCGGCGTTCAACGCGCCCGACCGCGTCGCGCTCGCGGTGGCGCGACCGATGTCCTGGTTCGTCACGTTGTTCGGCCCGGTGCTGATGGCGATCGAGGCGCTGGTGCGCTGGCTGCTCAAGCGCATCGGCATGACGGTCGGCGAGGATCAGCAGGTATTGTCTGCGCACGAGGAGCTGCGCGGCACCGTCGACCTCATGCACAGCGAAGGCGACGTCGAGAAGCTCGACCGCGACATGTTCGGCGGCGTGCTCGACCTGCGCGACCTCGTCGTCTCCGACGTGATGGTCCACCGCACCAACATGATCACGCTCGATGCCGACGACAAGCCGGAAGACCTGGTCAATGCCGTGATCGCTTCGCCGGTGACGCGGCTGCCGCTGTGGCGCGGCAATCCGGAGAACATCGTCGGCATCCTGCACGTCAAGGACCTGCTGCGCGCGCTGCACGCGGTCGACGGCGACGCCGCCAAGATCGACATCGGCGCGCTGATGGCGGCGGCTTGGTTCGTGCCCGAGACGCGCGCGGTGTCCGAGCAACTCAAGGCGTTTCGCCGCCGCAAGACGCAGCTCGCCTTGGTGGTGGACGAATACGGCGAAGTCCAAGGCTTGGTCACGCTCGAGGATATTCTCGAGGAAATCGTCGGCGACATCACCGACGAACACGACGTTGCCATGCCGGGCGTGCGGCGGCAGCCGGACGGTGCGGTCAATGCCGACGGCGCGGTGCCGATCCGCGACCTCAACCGCGTCATGGATTGGAACCTGCCCGATCAGGAAGCGACGACCATTGCCGGCCTCGTCATCCACGAAGCGCGCTCGATCCCCGAGGTCGGCCAGAGCTTCACCTTCCACGGCTTCCGTTTCCGCGTGCTGCGCCGTGAGCGCAACCGCATCACCGCGCTGCGCATCCAGCCGCTGCCGCGCAAGGTCACCGCGAAAGTGGGTTGAGCGGACCCGAAGCTCTTGCCCGTGGTGCGGATCGACGGGCAAGATAGGGCGAATGCCGGCCAGGGGGTGTCATGCGATCGGCCCTGTCGCGCGCTTCGGCGCGAATTGTCGTGGTGCTCGTGTGCGCGCTCTTCGCGCATGAGGCGCGGGCTTATCCGGACCGCCCGATCCGTCTGATAGCGCCGTTTCCGGCCGGCGGCCTCGCCGATGTTTTGGCGCGTGCCGTCGCCGACGAGATTTCCAAGCCTTTGGGCCAGCCTGTCGTCGTGGAAAATCGCGCGGGCGCCGGCGGCAATGTCGGCGCCGACGTGGTCGCGAAATCCGCGCCCGACGGTTACACGCTGCTGATGACGTCGGCCGGCATCCTCACCGCCAATCAGTTTCTCTACGCCAAGATGCCCTTCGATCCCGCGACGGCCTTCGTGCCGGTGTCGAACGTCGCCGTCATGCCGATGATGGTCGTGATCAATCCGAAGGTGCAGGCGAAGACGCTCGCAGAGTTCGTCGCCTTGGCGCGGGCCAATCCGGGCAAGCTGAATTTCGGCTCGCCCGGCATCGGCACCACCGGCCATCTCGGCCTCGCGCTGTTCATGCATGCCGCCGGCATCAAGCTCACGCACATCCCTTACAAAGGCGCCGCGCCGGCGATCACCGATCTGATCGGCGGCCAGATCGACGGCACGGTCGATAATCCGCCGACGGTGCTGCCGCACATCGCCGCCGGTCGTCTGCGCGCGCTCGCCGTCGCCGCCAAGGAGCGCATGGCGCTCATGCCGGATCTGCCGACGGCGGCCGAAGCGGGCGTGCCCGGCTTCGAGGCCTCGTCCTGGTTCGGCGTCGTCGCGCCCGCCGGCACCCCACCGGAGATCGTCGTGCGGCTGCACAAGGAAATCGCCGCAGCGCTGCGCAAGCCCGAGGTGCAGGCGCGTTTCGCCAAGACCGGCGCGCGATTGCTCGGCAACACGCCGGAGGAATTCGCGCGGCAGATTGGCGACGATCGCAAGATGTGGGGCGCGGTCATCACGTCCGCCGGCATCAAGGCGGAATAATCAGACGCCGCCTTCGCCCGGCGCCGCGGCGTGGATGGCGAGCGCGTGGATGCCGGCTTTGAGTTCCCCCGAAAGGGTTTGGTTGATCAACCGGTGGCGTTGCAGCCGGGTCATGCCTTTAAACAGTTCCGCCACTATATAGACGCGGAAATGAGTCTGTCCGCCCGGCCGGTGCCCGGCATGGCCCTCGTGCTGGTGCGATTCGTCCAGCACCTTGAGGCTTTGCGGGGCGAAAGCCTCCGTCAACTTCCGTGTGATGGCATCTTCGGTGCGCATGGCTGCCACTTAGGCAAGCCAGGGGCGCTGTCAAGTCTTGAAGCTGTCGCCGGCAAAGGCGCATAATACTCGGTCATGAAAATCGACTCGAAACTTTTCGACAAGATCCGCGTCAAGCCGAACAAGGACCGCCGCGTGAAAACCGACGGTCCGCTCTGCCAATGGTCGGGCTGCAAGGAGAAGGCGACGCATCGCGCGCCCAAGGGCCGTGACAACGAGAAGGCCTATTGGAGTTTCTGCCTCGAACACGTGCGGCAATACAATCAGTCGTACAATTTTTTCAAAGGCATGAACGACGCCGCGGTGATGGCTTATCAGAAGGACGCCATCACCGGTCACCGCCCGACCTGGAAGATGGGCACCGGCAAGCGCAACGTGCGGCCGGATCTCGGCGGCGCCGGCACCGATCCGTTCAGCCTGTTCGGCGAGGGCCTGCGCGCCGAGCAGCACGCCCGCGCGGAAGCGGCGCGGCCGGTCCGCAACGCCGAGCGCAAGGCGCTCGACACGCTCGGCCTCGAGGTTGGCGCGACGCCGCACCAGGTGAAGACGCGTTTCAAGGAACTGGTGAAACGCCACCATCCCGACGCCAACGGCGGCGACCGCTCGAGCGAACACCGCCTGATCGAAGTGATCCAGTCGTACAATTATCTGAAGTCTGTCGGCTTCGGCTGAGCGACCGCGTCGCCACGCGGTAAACAATCATTAAGGAGTTATCCGCTATCGAGCGCGCTCCACGGACTGGGAGCGTTCCTTTGAAACTCTTGTTGCTTGCACTCGTCATTGGCGCCGTCGTCGTGCTGTCCTATTTCGGTCAACCGGTTGCCGAGCCATCGGCCGACGGCGGAACACCGGCGAACTAGGCAAACCCCCGGAATTGCAGGAACGGCTGAGCCTCATCTGCCTTGCCGCCATTGCAAAGCGGCACGGCCGACGGGCGCACATTTATGCGCGGCCGGATTCTGACTGAGCCTGCAAACGCAACCCAGCCGCGCCTGGCGCTCAGGGCCGGCGATACCTATCTCATTGATATTATTGATGGTGCCATTCGGCGGGGGCGGGTTTTTCGCCCCGCGCCGGTCTGCTAAGTTGCCGCCATCTCAGCCGGACCACGACGAGTCGGGGCGTAAGCAGGCTTCGGGCGAAACGCGAAGCCATGGAGGTTCAATTGACTGCTGCTGCACCACAAGAAACGGCCAAGCTGCCCGACATGAAAGTGTCGATCCGCCAGGTGTTCGGCATCGACAGCGACATGGAAGTACCGGCCTATTCCAAGCCCGACGAACACGTACCCGACGTCGATCCCGATTACCGCTTCGACCGTCCGACCACGCTCGCCATCCTCGCCGGCTTCGCCAAGAACCGCCGTGTCATCGTCACCGGCTACCACGGCACCGGCAAGTCGACGCATATCGAGCAGGTGGCGGCGCGGCTCAATTGGCCCTGCGTGCGCGTCAATCTCGACAGCCACATCAGCCGTATCGATCTGATCGGCAAGGACGCCATCGTCATCAAGGACGGCCAGCAGATCACCGAATTTCGCGAGGGCATCCTGCCCTGGGCGCTGCAGAACAACGTCGCGCTGTGCTTCGACGAATACGACGCCGGCCGGCCCGACGTGATGTTCGTCATCCAGCGCGTGCTGGAAGCCTCCGGACGTTTGACGCTGCTCGACCAGAGCAAGGTCATCAAGCCACACCCCTCGTTCCGTCTGTTCGCCACGGCGAACACCGTCGGCTTGGGTGACACCTCGGGCCTCTATCACGGTACGCAGCAGATCAACCAGGGCCAGATGGACCGCTGGTCGATCGTCACCACGCTGAATTATCTGCCGCACGACAACGAGGTCGAGATCGTGCTGGCCAAGGCCAAGCATTACCGCAACGAGCAGGGCCGCGACATCGTCAACAAGATGGTGCGCGTCGCCGACTTGACGCGCAACGCCTTCATGAACGGCGACATCTCGACGGTGATGAGCCCGCGCACGGTCATCACCTGGGCGGAGAATTCCGAGATCTTCAACGACATCGGCTTCGCCTTCCGGCTCACCTTCGTCAACAAATGCGACGAGTTGGAGCGGCCGATCGTCGCCGAGTTCTATCAGCGCTGCTTCGGCACCGAATTGCCGGAGAGTTCGGTGAACGTGGCGCTGTCTTGATTAAACCTCTCCTCGCGCGCGGCGCGAGGGAATAGATCGATGGCATCGAACAGCAAAGCCAAACCGTCCGCCAAGGACTCGCCGACCGAGCCGTTCAAGCGCGCGGTCACCGGCTGCCTGCGCGCCATCGCACGCAAGCCTGAACTGGAAGTCGCCTTCGCCGCCGAACGCCCCGGCCTGATGGGCGGCAAGGTCCGCCTGCCGGAGCCGCCGCGCAAGTTGACGCGCGCGGAAGCGGCGGTCGTGCGCGGCCATGCCGATTCGATCGCGCTGCGGCTCGCCTGCCACGATCCAGCGGTGCACCGCCGCCTGCAGCCCGCCGGCCAGCAGGGGCGCGCGGTGTTCGAGGCGGTCGAGCAGGCCCGCGTCGAGGCGATCGGCGCCCGGCGCATGGATGGCGTCGCCAAGAATCTCACCGCGATGCTCGACGAGAAATTCCACCGCGGCAAATTCGACCAGATATCCGACCGCGCCGACGCGCCGATCGAGGACGCGCTGGCGCTGCTGGTGCGCGAGCGGCTGACCGGCATGGCGCCGCCGCCGGCGGCCAAGAAGCTGGTCGATCTGTGGCGGCCGCTGATCGAGGATCGCGCCGGCCGCGATCTCGACAAGCTTGAAGACCTAGTCGAGGACCAGCGGCAATTTGGCGATGCGGTTCACGACCTGCTCGACGCGCTGGAAATGGGCGACGACCGCAGCCGCGAGTCCGAGGACGAAGACGAAGAGGGCGAGGAGGATCGCCGCAAGCAGGATTCCGGCGACGACGGCGAGGCCGCCGACGCCGACGAGATGCAGCGCATGAGCACGGAGGACACGCAAGTCTCCGCCGAGGACATGCCCGACGCCGCCGCCGAAGCGGCCGAGGCGCCGACCGCCGACATGGCGGACGACACCGACATGGGCGACGCCGAGACGCCCGGCGAGCCGCAGCGGCCGCGCCAGTTCGGCGACAACCAGCCGCGCGGTCCCGACTATCGCGCCTTCACCATGAAGTTCGACGAGACCATCGCCGCCGAGGACCTGTGCGAGCCCGAAGAGCTCGATCGCCTCAGGGGCTATCTCGACAAGCAGCTTTCCAATCTGCAGGGCGTGGTCGCGCGCCTCGCCAACCGGCTGCAGCGCCGTCTGATGGCGCAGCAGAACCGCTCCTGGGAGTTCGACCTCGAGGAAGGCCTGCTCGATCCGGCGCGGCTGTCGCGCATCATCATCGATCCGATGCACGCGCTGTCCTTCAAGGCCGAGAAGGACACCCGGTTCCGCGACACCGTGGTGACGCTGCTGTTGGACAATTCCGGCTCGATGCGCGGCCGCCCGATCACGGTCGCCGCCACCTGCGCCGACATTCTGGCGCGCACGCTGGAGCGCTGCGGCGTCAAGGTCGAGATCCTCGGCTTCACCACGCGCGCCTGGAAGGGCGGCCAGTCGCGCGAGCAATGGCTCACCGCCGGCAAGCCGGCCAATCCGGGTCGGCTCAACGACCTGCGCCACATCATCTACAAGAATGCCGATGCGCCGTGGCGGCGCGCGCGCAAGAATCTCGGGCTGATGATGCGCGAGGGCCTGCTGAAGGAAAACATCGACGGCGAGGCGCTCGACTGGGCG
Organism: Pseudolabrys sp.; assembly: GCA_036273755.1. Lineage (GTDB taxonomy): Bacteria > Pseudomonadota > Alphaproteobacteria > Rhizobiales > Xanthobacteraceae > Pseudolabrys. Next base: position 14,919 of record DASUGZ010000021.1, on the reverse strand, counting down.
CACAAGCGCCTGCTGGCGCGCACCGAGCAGCGCAAGATTCTGATGATGATCTCCGACGGCGCGCCGGTCGACGATTCGACGCTCTCCGTCAACGCCGGCAACTATCTCGAGCGCCACCTGCGCTGGGTGATCTAGGAGATCGAGACCCGCTCGCCGGTCGAACTGATCGCCATCGGCATCGGCCACGATGTGACGCGCTACTATCGCCGCGCCGTCACCATCGTCGACGCCGAGGAATTGGGCGGCGCCATGACCGAAAAGCTCGCCGAGCTGTTCGAGGAAACCGCGCCGGCCGAGCAGCCGCGTGCGACGGCGCGACGCAAGCGCGTCGCGTAAGACGATAACCGGTCGCGAACGCCACCCGTTCGTCCCCGCGTAAGCGGGGACCCAGGAAAACTCCTCGTCAATTGTGATAAGAACTTGGTTCCCGCTTGCGCGGGAACGAACGGATATTGCATGTCGCGCGCGCCATTCGCTGTCGGTCTCGCCTTAGTCGCGCTTCTGATTGCAGCCGGCGCCGACGCGCTTGCCGCGCCGCGCTATAGCCGGACCCACACATCCATCGCGGTCGAGGCGACGCCGATCGCCGCTTTCGATAATCGCGATCCGACGCGCGTGCGCTTCGGCGCGCTCGAATTCCGCGGCGGCCTGGCGCTGACTTCGTCCTACGAACCGTTCGGCGGCATTTCCGCGCTGCACGTCGAGCCCGACGGCAGCCATTTCCTCAGCCTCACCGACAATGGCTCGTGGCTGCGCGGGCGCATCGTCTACGACCACGGCAGGCCCGCCGGCATCGCCGACGCCGAGATGGCGCCGCTGCTGGGGCCCGACGGCCGCGCGCTTGCCGCGCGCGGCTGGTTCGATTCGGAATCGCTCGCCGAGAGCGACGGCACGCTCTATGTCGGCATCGAACGCGTCGAGAAAATTCTGCGCTTCGACTACGCGCATCACGGGCTGACGGCGCGCGGCGAGGCGATCGATGTGCCGGACGACTTCAAGACCTTCACCTACAACAAGAGTCTTGAGTGTCTGGCGGTGCCGCCGAAGGGCGCGCCGCTTGCGGGTCAACTCATCGCCGTCACTGAGCGCAGTCTGGACGCCGCCGGCAACCACCGCTCGTTTGTGTTCGACAATGGGCGTGTCGCGCGCTTTACGGTCAAGCGCGACGACGATTTCGACGTCAGCGACTGCACCGTGTTGCCGCCCGGCGATCTGCTGCTGCTCGAGCGGCGCTTTTCGCCGGCGCGCGGTCTCGCCATCCGCATCCGCCGCATCGCGCTCGCCGCCATCAAACCGGGCGCGAAGGTCGACGGTCCGACTTTGATCGAGGCCGACCTCGCCTACCAGATCGACAACATGGAAGGCATCGCGGTGCACCGCAACGCCGCCGGCGAAACCATCATTACGCTGGTGTCGGATGACAATTTCTCGGTGCTTCAGCGCACCCTGCTGCTGCAGTTCGCGATCGTCGGGGAATGAACCTGTCCCGGGTGCAGCGCGGCACGAAGTGCCGCACTGCAGACCCGGGACCGCTACGAATTCCGTATCTGGAAAGGTCCCGGCTCAGCGGCGCACCGCTGCGCGCTGCAGCGCGTCGGGGACAAATACTCAGCCCGCCGCCTTCTTCTTTGCAATCGCGCGCTTGAGTTCGAGCATCTTGGGCGCGAGGTCGGCGTCCTTGGCCTTGAGCAGGAAGGCGTCGAGCCCGCCGCGGTGGTCGACGCTTTTCAACGCGTTGGTGGACACCCGCGCCCGCACGCTGCGGCCGAGCGCGTCGGAGATCAGCGTCACGCTCTGCAGGTTCGGCATGAACCGGCGCTTGGTCTTGATGTTGGAGTGGCTCACTTTGTGCCCGGACATCGGCCCCTTGCCGGTCAGATCGCAGCGCCATGCCATGGCTTCATCCTCAGCAATGCGCCGGCGCCTGTCGCGCCGGCCTGTTCGACAAATCGTGGAATTCGGCCGGACGTATAGAGAGCGGAGAAACCAGCGTCAAGCCGCGGATTTTCGGCCACTTTCGGCCAGTATTTATGTGCCGGTTAGGCGGCCATGGCGGCATGGGGAATCCCGGGATCCACCAAACATTCGACTTATTCCCCGTCGACTTAAAGCCGCCGCGCTGCCCGCCCCTTGCATAGCGGTCGCAACCGCCGGCTAACTGTCCGGCGTCGTCCGGCACCCCCGCGCCGCGACCCCGGGGCCAGAGAGGATGATCTTCGTGTTGATGGTGCGCCGTCCTTTGCGTGTCCTGCTTTTGCTTGCCGCGGCGACGGCCATTGTGCCGCACGCGGCGCGCGCCCAGGGCAAACTTGAAGCGCGCTACGAGGCCTCGATCGCCGGCATTCCGATCGGCAAGGGGACCTGGACGATCGACATCACCGATACCCGCTACGCCGCGGCGGCGACCGGCACGACCACCGGCCTGATCCGCGCCTTCACCGGCGGGCAGGGCACCAGTTCCGCGCACGGCACGCTGCACGCCGGCGCGCCGGTCAACTCGATCTTCGCCTCCACCATCGCCACCGGCCACAAGACCGACGAAGTGCACCTGACCGTCGCCAACGGCGTGGTCAAGGAATCGCGCGTCGATCCGCCGCTCGAGACCGAGCCGGAGCGCATCCCGATCACCGACGAGCACCGCAAGGGCATCCTCGATCCGATGACCGCCTCGCTGCTGCGCACGCCAGGCAGCGGCGAGCCGCTGGCGCCGGAAGCCTGCCAGCGCACGGTCGCGATCTTCGACGGCCGCCTGCGCTATGACCTGCGGCTCGCCTTCAAGCGCATGGACCACGTCAAGACGGACAAGGGCTATGCCGGTCCGGTGGTGGTCTGCACGGTTTATTTCACGCCGATTGCCGGCTTCGTCCCTTCGCGCGCGGCGGTCCGCTACCTCGTCAAGCAGCATGACATCGAGGCGTGGCTGGCGCCGATTGCCGGCACCCGCGTGCTGGTGCCCTATCGCGTGCAAGGCCCGACGCCGATCGGCCGCATGGTGCTGGAGGCGACGGAGTTCGTCTCCGCCCCGATTGCCGCTCGTGCCGCTGTCAGCGGATCGAAGACGCAATAGAGGCTTGACTCTCGGGTCGACGTGAGTCCTCCGCCGGCGTTAACTTTTGGAAGCAGAAAATACCCTTGAATCGATCCCGAGCTACCCGATCTTGTAGGGGTGCGGACAGTGCTTGCCAGATATGGCCGTGAACGAAGCCTTACAGCGCCGGAGTCAGCGATTCGGGCGCGGTTCGTTCCAGAGTCGTTCTAAAGCTTAACCGGCTAATCCGGCAGCGTTTTCCGCTGTCGCATTGTGATACAGAAACCTCTTGGTCGGGCCATAAACCCCGCCGCCAGTTCGGACCTGTAATGGCCATCTCCTTTTCCTCGTCGCCCAATCGGGCCTCGCGCGCCCGCGGCGCGGGTGTCACCGCGGTATTGGGCCCGACCAACACCGGCAAGACCCATCTCGCCATCGAGCGGATGCTGGCGCATTCGAGCGGCATGATCGGCCTGCCGCTGCGGCTCCTGGCGCGTGAGGTCTATAACAAGGTCGCCGACCGTGTCGGCAAGGACGCCGTCGCGCTGATCACCGGCGAGGAGAAGATCAAGCCGGCCAGGCCGCGCTTCTGGGTTTCGACCGTTGAAGCCATGCCGCGCGATCTTGACGTCGCTTTCCTCGCCGTCGACGAGGTGCAGCTCGGCGCCGATTTCGAGCGCGGCCACGTCTTCACCGATCGCATGCTGAACATGCGCGCGCGCGAGGAGACGCTTGTGCTCGGCGCCGCCACCGTGCGGCCGATGGTCGAGAAGCTCCTGCCCGGCGCACACATCGTCAGCCGGCCGCGGCTGTCGATGCTCACTTACGCCGGCGAGAAGAAGCTCACCCGTCTGCCGCCGCGCTCGGCCATCGTCGCTTTTTCGGCCGACGAGGTTTACGCCATCGCCGAATTGATCCGCCGCCAGCGCGGCGGCGCTGCAGTCGTGCTCGGCGCGCTCAGCCCACGCACGCGCAACGCGCAGGTTGCGCTCTACCAGTCGGGCGACGTTGACTATCTGGTCGCGACCGACGCCATCGGCATGGGGCTCAACCTCGACGTCGATCATGTCGCCTTTGCCGCCGACCGTAAATTCGACGGCTATCAGTTTCGTAAGCTTAACCCGGCGGAACTCGCGCAAATCGCCGGCCGCGCAGGTCGCGCCACCCGCGATGGCACATTTGGCACCACGGGGCGCTGCGATCCGTTCGAGCCGGAATTGGTGCAGGCGCTGGAGAGCCATACCTTCGAGCCGGTGCGCATGCTGCAATGGCGCAATTCGGCGCTCGACTTCGCCTCGATCGGGGCGCTGCAGGCCTCACTCGCGGCGACGCCGGACGAGCCGGGCCTGACCCGCGCGCCGATCGCCGAAGATATTCTCGTTTTGGAACACGCCGCCCGCGACGAAGCCGTGCGGGCGCTCGCCAATACGCCGGCGGCGATCGCACGGCTATGGGACGCCTGCCAGGTCCCCGATTACCGGAAGATCGCGCCCGCCACCCATGCCGAACTGGCGGTGACCCTCTATGGTTTCCTGATGCGAGAGGGTAACATCCCGACCGACTGGTTCAGCCAGCAGGTGGCGCTGGCCGACCGCACCGACGGCGGCATCGACACCCTCTCCAACCGGATTGCGCATGTCAGGACGTGGACGTATGTCGCCAACCGCCCCGATTGGCTCGCCGACCCGGAGCATTGGCAGGACGTTACCCGCGCGGTCGAAGACAAGCTGTCCGATGCGCTTCATGAGCGGCTGGCCGAGCGTTTCGTCGACCGCCGCACCAGCGTGTTGATGCGGCGGCTGCGAGAGAAGACGAACTTGGAAACCGAAATCGGAAAGTCCGGAGAAGTCACGGTCGAGGGCCACGTGATCGGCCGCCTCGACGGCTTCATGTTCGCGCCCGACGCCTCGGCGGCAGGCTCGGAGGCCAAGGCCCTCAACGCCGCCGCGCAGAAGGCGCTCGCCGGCGAGATCGAGCAGCGCGCCACCAAGCTGTCGCAGGCCTCGAACGACCAGATTGTCCTGGCGAGCGACGGCGCGTTGCGCTGGACCGGCGATGCGGTCGGCAAGCTGATTCCCGGCGACGACGCACTGCGTCCGCGCGTGCGTATCCTCGCCGACGAGCAGTTGACCGGGCCGGCGCGCGACCTCGTGCAGACGCGGCTCGACCTCTGGCTCAAGACACATATCGAGAAGATCCTGGCGCCGCTGTTCTCGCTCAGCGCCGCCGATGACGTCACAGGCATTGCGCGCGGCATCGCCTTCCAATTGGTCGAGGCGCTCGGCGTTTTGGAGCGGCAAAAGGTGGCGGACGAGGTCAAGGGCCTCGATCAGCCATCGCGCGCGACGTTGCGCAAATACGGCGTGCGCTTCGGCGCCTATCACATCTATCTGCCGATCCTGCTCAAGCCTTTGCCGCGCGCGCTGGCGACGCAATTGTGGGCGCTCAAGCACGAAGCGCCTGACGCCAAGGGCGTCGGCGAGCTGTTGCATCTTGCCGCCTCGGGCCGCACCTCGATCCCGGTCGACCAGGAGACGCCGAAGCCGCTCTATCGCACCGCCGGCTACCGCATCGCCGGCGAGCGCGCGGTGCGCGTCGACATTCTGGAACGGCTCGCCGATCTGATCCGCCCGGCGCTTGCCTGGCGCGAGGGCGTGCAGACGCCGAAGCCGGCCGGCGCCTTTGACGGCCGCGGCTTCACCGTCACCGGCGCCATGACGTCGCTGACCGGCGCTTCGCCGGAAGACTTCGCCTCGATCCTGCGCTCGCTCGGCTATCGCATGGACCGCAAGCCGAAACCGCCGGAGGCGAAGCCGGCCGACGTTGCGCCGGTTGAAGCGGCGGCCGATGTGGCTGCCGCCGGTGTCGCGCCGACCGCGGAGGTCGCCGCGGTCCAGCCCGAAGCAGTTCCCACGATCGAAGCGCCGGTTGCCGAGCCGGCGGCCGAATCGCCGCCGGCCGAGACCGCGGCGAGCGAGCCGGCGCCGGCGGACGTCGCCGCTGCGGCCGCGCCGGAAGGTCTTGCCGAGAGCAAGAGCGAGGAAGCCGCTTCTTCCGCCGAACATCTTGCCGGAAGAAATTCGGAAGAAGTGGATGTTCAGGCGGCCTCGGCCGCTCCCGCCGAACCCGACATGATCGAGGTCTGGCGCCCGGCCGGCCGCTTCGAAAAGCGTCCGAACAAGCCGCGGCGTCCACGCCGCCCGCAGCGAACCCAGGCCGAAGCTCCAACTCCGGCCGCGCCCGCGGCCGAATCTGCACCCGCCGAAGCGGCCGCTCCAGCCGAGCCGGAAAAACCGGCCGCGCCGACGCAGCAGGATCGCATCCGCGACCGCGAGCGGCGCGATCGCGCTTTCCGCCAGCAGCGGCGCGAGCGCCGCGAGAAGGCCGAGGGCCGCGATCAGCGCAGCGAAGCGCGCGCGCCATCCGGCGGTGGCCCGCGCCGTCGCGACCGCGGCGATCGCGTCGAAAAAGCCGAGCGCGATCAATATTTTGCCAAGCCGCACGGCGGCGGCCGTGGCAACAAGGAGCCGGATCCCAATTCGCCCTTCGCCAAGCTCGCGGCGCTCAAGCAACAGCTCGAGCAGACCACGAAAGAGTCGTAACGCGCATGATCCCGAAAAGTGGGAACCGGTTTTCGGACAAGATCATGCGCCAACGTTAAAAGCATTGGATCGCCAACGTATCGACAAGTGGCTGTGGCACGCGCGCATGGTGCGCACGCGCAGCGCCGCGGCTTCGCTCGCCGAAGCAGGTTTTGTGCGGCTCAACGGCAAGCGGGTGACAGCGCCCGGCCATCTGGTGCGCCTTGGCGACGTGGTGACGCTTGCCCTCGACCGCGCCGTCAGGGTGATCAAGGTCGAGGGTTTTTGCGAACGGCGCGGGGCGGCGCCCCAGGCGCGCGCGCTTTACCGAGATTTGACAATAGGTTCCGCGGATACGGCCTCCCGGTGATCGGGCTATTTCGCTAGGTTCCGGCTTGGAATTGGCCTTAAACATCGCCACTTAAGGCGGGATTCGGTGTCTTGCGGCCTTAGAAGCGTTGCGTTACGCAGCGTTGCGGATTGTGTGCCGGAGTTTTGAATGACCTACGTCGTCAACGAAAGCTGCATTAAGTGCAAGTACATGGACTGCGTCGAGGTATGTCCGGTCGACTGCTTCTACGAGGGCGAGAATATGCTCGTCATCCACCCCGACGAGTGCATCGATTGCGGGGTCTGCGAGCCTGAATGCCCGGTCGAGGCGATCAAGCCGGACACCGAGCCGGGCCTGGAGAAGTGGTTGGAAGTGAACGCCGAATACGCCAAGACTTGGCCGAATATCACGGTCAAGAAGGAACCGCCGGCCGACGCCAAGGACTGGGACGGCGTGCCGGACAAATTTCAGAAATTCTTTTCGCCAAAGCCGGGAACCGGCGACTGAGCGCTTGTTAACCCGAAAATGCCGGAAACCCGCGCATTCCACGCGCGCGTTAACCGATATGACAATATTGCAGATTTATTGTTGTCGTATTGCGCTATTGCGATGCCATAAGGCTTTGATTTTGGCCAAAAATGTGCTATACAGTTGAATACCGTCCGATGAAGATGAAAAACGCCGCTACGGATGCCGCTCCCCCGTCCGGGAGCCTTATTTTTCGCGGCTACCACCCAAGGGTCTTGTGAGAGGGCGTGAAGTTCCACGCGTGAGCAGTGGCAGGAAAACCGCGTCATAAAGCCAAAAAAGGTTCCACCGGCATGAGCCGGAGACCGAAAAAGTCCGCTGACGCACGGCGGACTTCGCAAGCCTCGCGCGGCGCTGTCCGCAACGGGGCTCCCGCAGCCAAGATTGCCGGCACCCGTAAAGGCGCCGGTGAAGGAGTTTTGCCCGGAATGCCCAGCAACAAGAAGACTACTCAACGACAAGGCTTCAAGACCAACGAGTTCATCGTCTACCCGGCCCATGGGGTCGGTCAGATCCTGGCCATCGAGGAGCAGGAGATCGCAGGCGCCAAGCTCGAATTGTTCGTCATCAACTTCATCAAGGACAAGATGACGCTGCGGGTCCCGACCGCCAAGATCGTGTCGGTCGGCATGCGCAAGCTGGCGGAAGGCCCGCTGGTCAAGCGCGCGCTCGACACGCTCAAGGGCCGCGCGCGCATCAAGCGCACCATGTGGTCGCGCCGGGCGCAGGAATACGAAGCCAAGATCAACTCGGGCGACATCGTCGCCATCGCCGAGGTGGTGCGCGACCTGTACCGGTCTGAGAGCCAGCCGGAGCAGTCCTATTCCGAGCGGCAGCTTTACGAAGCCGCGCTCGACCGGCTGTCGCGCGAGATCGCGGCGGTGCAGAAGGTCACCGAGACCGAGGCGATCAAGGAGATCGAGGCGGCGCTCGCCAAGGGCCCGCGGCGCGGCCCGAAGCCGGCCGACGAGGCCGACGGCGAAGCCGCCACCGAGGAAGAGGCGGCCTAGACGCCCGCTTCCAGCCACGAATGACAAAAGCCCGGCAGCGATGCCGGGCTTTTTGCTGTCCAATCCGCGGCCTTGACATCTTGAAGCTCTAGGATTATATTCAGCAGACTTTATGCGCGTGCGGGCCGGCTTCTAGAGCCGCCCCGTGCGAGCGGTGGAGCGCCGGGAGGCGCAGCCCCCTCCGTCAATGGGGGCGCGCGCCCCCGAAGCGGCAGCCCCGGGTAACCGGGACACTGCCGTGGGCGCGCGGCGGGCTCCGTTAACGCCCGCCAAAGGGGCTTGCGCCAAAGCCCCTGGCGCCTCCCGGCGCTCCATCTCCTTATTGGGGAAGGGAAAAAGGGATACCGGCCTACCTGGGGCCGTCAAGAATGCAGGCGATCGCGCACGTCCGAACTCCTGAACGCTGAACCAAACAACGTGTCGGGCCGACCCAATGAAGGCGGCTTCGTCGCGAAGCCACGCCGACGATGGGGAGGCGCACGATGCGCACGATTTGGATCGCAGCAACTGCCATGATTGCGACGCTTGGCGCCGGTTCAGTGGCTGCCGCAGAGCCGGACGCGCAAGCTTTCGCCAAGCGGCTTCTTGGACACGAGGTCGCGGCGAAGGGAAATACCTACGCCTGCTTCGCGCGCCGCTACGACGCCGCGCATCTGCGCCGGCATTCGCAGCAGAAAACCACCGCCATGAAGCTTCTGGTCAGCGCCGAAATGGTGCCGGATCACCAGCAGCCGAACTACAGCTTCACGCTCGGCATGACGTTCCGCGACCGCAAGGGACATTTCGATACGACGGGAAGTTGCGGTCATCCGGCGGCCGAGCAAGAAGGGTCCGACAAGCTCGTGCTCGGCTGCGGCGTCGATTGCGACGGCGGCGGCCTGCAGATCGAGATGGCCAATGACGACAAATCGGTGATCGTGCGCATCGACCGCATGGCCATCTGGAATAACGACAGGCCTGATGACGAGCGCGGCAGCTTCGACGGCGGTGCCGACGACAAAGCATTCCGGCTCGACCGCGTCGGCCTGGAGGAATGCAAGCCGCTGATGCCCAAAGACGACACAGTCGCCGCGCTCGAGCAGCGATAGTCGGAAGGCGAAACCAATGCACCGACGCAACATCCTGACAGCGGCGCTGGCCGGCATCGGCGGGCTGTTGGCGGCAAACGCGCAGCCGCGCCGCGCGCAGGCCGCAACCGGCAAGGCGAAGGTCGTCTATCACCTGTCCGATCTCGACAAGGTCCACTTCGTGCTCGGCAATATCCGCAACCATTTCGACGGCATGGGCGGCCCCGACAAGGTGACGATCGCGCTGGTCGTGAACGGTCCAGCGCTCAAGGCGTTCGGCGTGGCCGCCGCCAATCCCGATCTGGCGCGCCGCATCGGCGAATTCGGCAAGGCCGGGCTCGAACTCAACGCCTGCGGCAACACCATGAAGGGCATGGAGCTCGCGCTGAAGGATCTGCTGCCCGGCTTTATCGTGGCGGAGCGCGGCGGCGTGGTGCGCATCGCCGAGCTGCAATCGATGGGCTACGCCTACCTGCGGCCCTAAACGGCGGTTCCGTCGCATATCGCGGCTGCCCAATCTGCCCGCGCCTTTCCCACGGTTGCTCGGCCGACCGCGGCCGGTACAATGCGGCATCGACGAAGGGAGCGATCGATGACCGCCAATCCCGGCTATGTGGCACCAACGAAAGAATCCGGCGCGCTCGGCGTCCATTCGCTCGACCAGTTCGTGCTGGCGGTGCCGGACGCGAGCGTGGCGCAGGATTTTTACGGACTCTTTGGCCTCGATGTTGTGAGCAAAGGCAACGCGCTTGAGATCAAAACCTTCGGTCATGAACACCGCTGGGGCTCGATCGTCGAAGGCAAGAGCAAGGCGCTGCATCATCTCTCGTTCGGCTGCTACGCCGAGGACTTGTCCCGGCTCAAGGCACGCATCGAAGGCAACGGCGTCAAGCTGATCGATCCGCCGCCGGGCTTCGAGAGCAATGGCATCTGGTTCCGCAACCATGAAAACGTGCTGATCGAGGTGAAAGTCGCGCCGAAGTCCTCGCCCGACGGCAAATCGCAGAGCCAGTGGACGTCATCGCCGGCCGGCGTTGCCGGCGCCGCCATCCGGCAGGATTGGCCGCCGGTGCGGCCGCGCCGGCTGTCGCATGTGCTCACCTTTACCCGCGACATCGACGCCTCGATCCAGTTCTACGCGCGCAATCTCGGTCTGCGGCTGTCCGACCGCTCGGCCGATCTGGTCGCCTTCATGCACGGCATCCATGGCAGCGATCATCATCTGTTGGCGTTGGTGAAATCGTCGGCGCCGGGCTTCCATCATTGCAGTTGGGACGTCGCCGGCATCAACGACATAGGCCTCGGCGCCATGCGCATGCACGACAAGGGCTGGACCAAAGGCTGGGGGCTTGGCCGCCACGTGCTCGGCTCGAATTATTTCCACTACGTGCGCGATCCGTGGGGCAGCTTCGCCGAATACTCCTGCGATATCGATTACATCCCGAAAGAGCGGCTGTGGCCGGCGGCCGACCACAAGCCGGAGGATTCGTTCTATCTGTGGGGTCCCGACGTGCCGCCGGAGTTCACGATCAATTATGAAGGCGGCGAGGCCTAGCTACTCCGCGACGATCTTCACCTTCGTCCCTGGCTTCACGGTGTCGTGCGGACCGAGACCGTTGATGGCGCGGAAGCGCTCCAGCGAGTGATCCGCGGTCGCCATGCGGTGCGCCAGCGTCTCAACGGTATCTTTGGCACCGACAGTGACGATCTTCAGGCGCAGCGGGTGCACCTGCGCGCTTTCCTGCAAGCTCATGCGCCGGAAGCTCTGGATCGATTCACGGAAAGAGTGGTCGACCTGGGCGCTCATGTTCTTCGCCGCGAAAATGAAGCGATAGACGTCGCTGCCGAAGCGTACGGCGAACAAGCGGAATGACCACTGGTCGCCCCTCGCGGTCGCGGTCGCCGCCGCAAAACCGTTGATGGTGAATTGCTCGACGCTTGCCGGCTCGACCTTCTCCATCCAGCCGGATTTTAGATAGTCGGGCAGCGATTGCTCGGCCGGCACGCTGACGACGTCGAGCCGCAAAGCCTCGTCGCCGCCTTTGAGGCCGAGCACCGCCTGCGCGGTGTTGTCGAGAATAAACCCCGGCGGCGCCAGGAAGGTGAAGCCAAGCTTGGGATGTAGGAAGCGGCGGCCGCGCACGAAGCCCTCGCTCGGGTCTTCGCCGTAAGCGAGGCCATCAATCAAGCCGACATACTGGTCGTGGTCGCGTTCGCCGGCACCAGGGCTGCTGAATTGCCGGGCATTGGCGAGCGCATTCTTGATGCGCTCAGGTGTCGCCGGATGGCTCGTGAGAAAGTCCGGGGCGCGCCCTTCGCTGCCGGCGGTCTTGAGGTCGGCATTGCGCTGCATGTCGGCGAGGAAGCGCGAGGCGCCGTAAGGATCGAAGCCGGCGCGCGCCGAAATGCCGACGCCGATGCCGTCGGCTTCGAACTCCTGCGCGCGCGAGAACGCGGCAAGCGTGAGCTTCGACTTGGCGAGCGCCAGCGCGCCCATGTTCGGATCGCTGAGCACATCGCTGACGACGTGGCTGATGAGCGCCGCCTGCTTGGCCTGGTCCTCGCGGATCTGGGCGTGGCGCGCGATGACGTGGCCCATCTCGTGCGCCAGCACCGAGGCGAGCTCGGCCCGGTCGTTGGCAAGTGCAACCAGACCACGGGTGACATAGAGATGGCCGCTCGGCAGCGCGAAAGCGTTGATCGCCGGCGAGTTGAGGATTGTCACCTTGTATTTGAGGTCCGGCCGCTCCGACGCCGCAACCAGGCGATCGACGGTCTTGGCGATTTCTGCCTGCAGCTTGGCGTTCTCGTAGACGCCGCCATAGGAGGCGAGGATGCGCAGGTGCTCGCGCTCTTCCGCTGGCGCCTGCGACTGCGCGGCGGCCTGCGGCACCGGCAGCGACACCTGCATATTGTCCGGCATGCTGGTGCAGCCGGCCAGCAACAGCAGCAGCGTCAGCGCAACGCCGCGTCCCCGGTTTGCCGTTGTCGGTGCTGTAGCCATGACCGCCAGGTCCGGAATGTTCAATTCAGCAATTCGATCTGCTCGGGCGTCTCGGCGGCGATGATCGGGCCGCCGCGCTGTTCGACCCAGCCGCGCACGCGGACGCGGTGCCCGGCAAGCGATTGCGGCGAGATGCCGGCCGCAGCAAAGCTCCGCTCAAGGCGCCGCAGGATGGTCACGGTGAAATCCCGTGTCCATCGCCGCCCGAAATTCACATATATTGTGGCCCCGCTCTCGCGCACCGACAAGACCTTGCCTTCCACCAAGGCGAACCGGCCGCGCATGGCCGCTAGCCCGTTCAGATTTTCAGCCGACAAAGGGGCAAAATTGGGATTGGCCCAAAGGCCGCGCTTGGCCGTCCGCGCGGCGCTTTCCGCCGCGTGCAGGGCCTCGGCGCAGGCTTTCTCGCCAATCCGCGCCGAAACCCGCGCCTGGCCTTGTTCCAGCAGTGCTTGCTGCACCGAGATCGGCCCATCGCCGGCGAACGCAAAGGCGACCAGGCGGCCGTAACGATCGTGGTCCGGCCCGAGCCGCTCCAGCCGCAAAGGGCGTCCGCCGACCATCGCTTGCAAAGCGACGCTGTCGTCGCCCGCTTCGATGCCCGCAAGCCGCAGCTCGCGACCGTCAGCCAGCAAAAGCGTACGGCCATCGCGCACGGCCGTGACGTTTACCGTGCCGACCGGCGCGAGCGTGCACGATTCCTGCGCTGCCGCATGGCACAAAAAGAACGTGCTTGCGGACGCGAGCAAAAGAATGCGGCCCGAACAGCGTTTCATGATGGCGGCGCCTTGCCGGAAGTCGCTACAATGCCGGCGAGCATAGCTGTCATTGCGACCATCGGGGAGGGATCGATGTCACCGTGCCGCGTTACGCCAAATCGCCGATTGTTTCTGGGTTCAGCCGCCGCCGCGGGCCTGCTGCTCGCAACCGGCGCCCGCGCGCAGGCGTCGTGGCCGGACCGCGCCGTGAAGGTGATCGTGCCTTACCCGGCCGGCGGCTCGACCGATGTGCTCGCGCGTATCCTCGGCGAACGGCTCAACGCGATGTTCAACCAGCCCTTCGTCGTCGAAAACCGCCCCGGCGCCGGCGGCAATATCGGCATCGGCACCGTGAGCGCGAGCCCGCCCGACGGCTACACCGTCGGCATGGCGACCATCGGTCATTTCGCCATCAATCAGTTCCTCTACAAAGACATGCCCTACGATCCGCAAAAGGACATCATCCCGGCGTCGCTGACCTGGGATTTGCCCAACGTCTTTGTGGTGGCGAGCGAGCACGTGCCGGCGAAAACGGTCGCCGAGTTCATCGCCTGGGCGAAGCAGAAGGGTCACGTCAACTTCGGCAGTCCCGGCGTCGGTACTTCGCCACATCTCTCGGGCGTGCTGTTTGCCAAGCGCTCCGGGCTTGACGCAGTGCACGTGCCGTTCCGCGGCGCGGCGCAGACCATTCCGGCGATGCTGTCGGGCAATGTCGATTTCGCCATCGACAATCTCGCCTCCTACATCGCGCTGGTCCAATCCGGCAAAATGCGCGCGCTGGCGGTGACCTCGGCGCAGCGCTGGCCGACGCTGCCGAATGTGCCGACCATGGGTGAGGCGGGGGTCAAGGATTTCGTCGTCACATCCTGGGGCGCCTATGTGCTCGCGGCGGCAACGCCGCGGCCGATCGTCGACAAACTCTCCGCGGCGCAGAAGAAGATTGCGGCCGACGCCGACGTCCAGAAGCGCTTCCTCACCGCCGGCGCGCGCATTCTGGCGAGCACGCCGGAGGAGGCCATCGCTTTCGCCAACAAGGAGCGGGCAATGTGGAAAGACGTCGTGGCGCTGTCGGGGCTCAAGCCTCAGTAGCGGATGCCAAGCGCGCGCAGCTGTGCTATGTCGCGCCGCGACGGTCCCGTAGCTCAGCCGGATAGAGCAGCGGTTTCCTAAAACGAATTTGTGTTTCACCACCGCGCACCATGGTTTCCGTTTCAAGAGTCTTTTCAGAAAGTTGCTTGAAGCACGCATGGTATAGTGCTCCATAGAATACCGCCTCTACCCGAACGAGTGCGGAGCAAATTCGGAGCAAAAAAATGAAGCTGCACATGACAGACATCGTCGTGTCGCGGCTCAAAGAGCCGGGCACGTACTACGACGCGACAACGCCGGCCTTCGGATTGCGCGTCGGGAAAAATCGCAAGACATGGTTCGTCATTCGCGGACGCGAGCGCCTGCGGAAGAACATCGGCCGGTATCCGGCAGTGAGCCTTGCTGACGCGCGAAAGGAAGCGCGCAAACTACTCTCGGAAGAGCTGGAGAAAGGCTCGCGGATTAAGTTCAACGCGGCGTATGAGACGTTCAAGGAAGCTATCCAAACGAAAAAGCCGCGCAC
>DASUGZ010000020.1:0-8516 GCA_036273755.1 Pseudolabrys sp. | reverse complement strand
TATCCCGCCGCCGCTGATGGACCGCATGGAGATTATCCGCATTGCCGGCTACACCGAGGACGAGAAGGTCGAGATCGCGCGCAAGCATCTGATCCCGGCCGCGATCGCCAAACACGGCCTGACCGACAAGGAATGGTCGATCGACGACGAGGCGTTGCAACTCCTGATCCGCCGTTACACGCGGGACGCGGGCGTGCGTAACCTCGAGCGCGAGCTGTCGACCCTGATCCGCAAGGCGGTGAAGGAGCTGATGACGTCGAAGAAGAAGGCGATCGCTGTCACCGCGGCGAACGTCGGCGACTACATCGGCGTGCCGAAATATCGCTACGGCGAGATCGAGGCGGAGGACCTGGTCGGCATGGTGACCGGGCTTGCCTGGACCGATGTGGGCGGCGAACTGCTCACCATCGAAGGCGTGATGATGCCGGGCAAGGGCAAGATGACCGTCACCGGCAACCTGCGTGACGTGATGAAGGAGTCGATTTCGGCGGCGGCCTCTTATGTCCGCTCGCGCGCGGTCGCCTTCGGCATCGAGCCGCCTTTGTTCGACAAGCGCGACATCCACGTGCACGTGCCGGAAGGCGCGACGCCCAAGGATGGACCCTCCGCCGGCGTCGCCATGGTCACCGCCATCGTGTCGACCATGACCGGCATCCCGGTGCGCCGGGACGTCGCCATGACCGGCGAGATCACCCTGCGCGGGCGCGTGCTGCCGATCGGCGGCTTGAAGGAAAAGCTGCTCGCCGCCTCACGCGGCGGCATGAAGACCGTGCTGATCCCGGAGGAGAACGCCAAGGACCTGGTTGAAATCTCCGACTCGATCAAGAAGGGCCTGGACATCGTCCCGGTCACGCGCATGGACGAGGTCATCGCCCGCGCGCTGGTGCGCAAGCCCGAGCCGATCGAATGGGACGAGGCGGCGGCCAAGCTCGCCGCCGAAGCCGCCGCGGCCGAAAAGCCGGCCGAGGACGACGGCACCGGCCTGACTGCGCATTAAGCGCGATCGTATATCAAACCTGGAAACGGCGCCTTCGGGCGCCGTTTTCGTTTCATGCGGGGAAGCGAAGCGCTTATATTGGCGAGGGTCGGGCGGTTAGCTCAGTTGGTAGAGCGCCTGCTTTACACGCAGGATGTCGGCGGTTCGAGTCCGTCACCGCCCACCAATTCACCCCAGCAATTCGTGCACGGCGCGCGAGGCCTGATCGATCGCGGTGTGGGCGTAGGCGTCCCAGCCCGCGTCGGCATTGGCGATGGCGACGTTGCCGCGCCGTTGCCGCGCCGCCGTCATGGTTGCATTCCAGTCGTCGCGGTCGAACAGGGGCGAGGCGGTATAGGCATAGCCGTGCGACCAGCGATTGACCGTAATCGCCGCGATATCGCGCGCACTGGAAAATCCGCCCGGCCCCAGCATGCGATCGAGGTCGTCGCGAATATGGCCTTCGAATTGCGCGAACGTCGTGTCCAGCAACTCGTAGCGGCCAAGCCGGTATTGCGTGCGCGCATCGTTGCCTTGATTGGGCGCGCACGGCACGTGCACGAGGTGCAGGATCATCGGTTCACGCGGATCGCGTGGGAACCGATAGCTGCCGAGGCTGACCGGATAGTCGAGCTTCACCACCGAATGGTACGACATCGGCGCCGCGATGCTGGCGACCTTTAAATTCTGCCAAGCCTGCCAATTGCGGACCAGCACGTTGGTGTAGACGAGCGGCGCCTTGACGTTCTGCGACAGCGCGCGGCGCTGCGGTTCGGGCAGTTCGGGCATGATGTAGGGAATCATCATGTTGAAGCCGGCAAGAATGGCGTGGCGGCCGAATACGCGGTGCACCTTGCCGGCGGCCACATAGGCGAGTTCGGCGCCTTTCGGCGTGTCGTGAACATTGATGCAGGTGCTGTTGAGGCGGACGCGCACAGGCTGGTTGCGCCGGTCGAGCGTCGAATAATCCAGGCGCGCCGTAACGATGTCGTCCATGGTGTGGCCCGGGGCCGAACCCGGGATCAGGGCGCGCACCAGGAGGCGCGCCAGCGATGCGTTGCCGTCGGGGAAGTGATAAATATATGGCTCGTCGCGGTAGGGGTTTGCCCCTTCGCTCGGCAGGCCCAGTCCGGCAAAACCGGGATAGCCGTCGTCTCTGGCGTCGGAGGCGGCAACCGCGTCACAGCCGACGCCGTGGAAATCGTGCGTGCGGTTCTGAAAAAAGTTGGCGACCGCTTCGCTCATTCCGCAGATCTTCATCAGATAGTCGCGGTAGCTTGTCGTCTTGAGCACCTCGACCTTTTCATCGGCGGTCTTGCCGGAAAGGTAGTCTGGCGGCCGGCGCAACAACGTGATGAGTTGCGCTTTGCTCTCCGCCGTCATGGGGAATTGCTCGACCAGGGCGGCAAGCTCGGCGTCGCTTAAAGTTGTTTTGGTGTCGCTGTCGATGATGTTGACCGGATCGCCGGAAACCAATGCGTCGCGGCCGAACGCTTCGCGGGCGAAGAAAACACCCGGTTTCAGGCCGAGGCCCGGGTAGAGCTTGCGGTCAAAAGCTGTCTCGAAGCGCTCGATCCGCACGCCGAGATCGGACAGCAGGCGCTTGGCGACTTTGCTGTACAGCGCCTTGGGCGACTGCAGCGATTCGCTGCCGCCGTAGCCGAGCATCAGGCGGCCGTCGATCGTGAATTCGTTGCGCTTGGCGTGACCGCCGAAATCGTCGTGATTGTCGAGAATGAGGATACGCGCGTCCTTGCCGGCCGCCTTGCGATAGAAATACGCCGCCGCAAGCCCGCTGATGCCGCCGCCGACAACGACGAGGTCGTAGCGTTCTTCGATCGCGCCGGACAGAGAGAATTTGTTGCCGTCGCGCAGGGCGTGGGCGACCTCGAACGAGCCGTCATGGTGCCCGCGCAGGCCGTCCAGCGCCGGCGGATAATGCGCAGCATCGGCCGCGCCTTGCGCTGCCGGAGAGAGGCCCGCCGCGATGGTCAGGCTCGCGCCGTTGAGGAAATCACGCCGCGTGATGGCCATGGTCCGGCCCCGAAGTGGCAGCGCACCCATGCGCGAAGGCCGCGATCATAGCGTAAATCATTGCCGGACCGGCAAGCGCGACGAGCTAGCCGATGCGTTCGCGTGTCAGGCGCTTCCAAACGCAAAACAGCAGGCCGGGAGCGTTTCGCTCCCAGCCTGCCATTGTCAGTTCCGGAGGATCCGGCCTGAACGCGTCAGACGGACTCTTTCAATTCCTTGGAAGCGCGGAAGGCGACTTTCTTCGACGCCTTGATCTGAATCTGCTCGCCGGTCGCCGGGTTGCGGCCCATGCGCGCGGCGCGCTTGCGCACCTGAAGGATGCCGAGGCCGCCGATGCGGATGCGCTCGCCCTTCTTCAGATGCTTGACGATATTGCCGACGAAATCGCCGAGCACGGCTTCCGCCTGCTTCTTCGACATTTCGTGCGTTTCCGCGAGCGCGGCGGCGAGATGCTTCAGCGTGACGGTCGGCGGTGTCGGAGCTTTTCCAGGAACCGTTGCCATAGTTAGGACCCTCCTCAATAAAACCGTGAGCTTGGCGGTGGCCAAACACTCTGCCCGCATAGACGATTCGGGGGCGGTCTGACCATCGATTCTTAGCGTGAAATAAGGCTTTTTCGCAATTTTCCGCAGCCACTTTCGGCTTACCTTGACTATGAGGCAGGCTGCCTTTACGTCCACACCACGCCCGCGGGGGCGTAGCTCAGTTGGTTAGAGCGCTGCCCTGTCACGGCAGAGGCCGCGGGTTCGAGTCCCGTCGCTCCCGCCATTTTATCAATGACTTAGCGCCGGTCGCTGCGGGCGCGAACTTGGCGTTGCCGGCCTGGAATCTCGTCTCTGAGACATGCCAAACCTTGGCGTTAGAGCACTGTTTTTCGACGTCTTCGGGTCGATGGTTGACTGGCGCACGTCGGTCGCCAGGGAAGCCGAAAAAATCCTCGACCCGCTCGGCTACAAGCTCGACTGGACGGCCTTTGCCGACGCGTGGCGCGGCGAATATCAGCCGGGCATGGAGGAGGTGCGCTCGGGCCACCAGGCTTTCGCCAAGCTCGACGTGCTGCACCGGCAGGGTCTCGTGCGGTTGCTGCCGCGCTTCGATCTGCAGAATCTCTCCGACGAGGTGTTGGATGATTTGACGCTGGTCTGGCACCGGCTCGACGCTTGGCCCGACGTGGCGGCGGCGCTGGCGCGGCTGAAAAAGAAGTTCTGGCTGGCGCCGGTGTCAAACGGCAACATCTCGCTGATGGTCGATCTCGCCCGCCGCAACAATTTTCCTTGGGATGCGATCCTTGGCGCCGAAATTGCGCGCGACTACAAGCGCAAGCCGGCCGTCTACCTGGCCTCCTGCGCCGCGTTCGATTTGCTGCCCGGCGACTGCATGATGGTCGCCGCGCATAGCAACGATCTCGAGGCGGCGGCGAAATTGGGTTTGCGCACCGCGCACACCGCGCGGGTCAACGAATACGGCCCAAATACCGGCGAGGCCGCCCCGAAGGTCAAGGTCGACTACGCGGCGAAGAATTTGGCCGACTTGGCGGATCAACTTGCTGTGTAAGAGCGGCTAAGCGCCTTCTTCCGTGACGGCGTGGCCGAGAAGCGCGAACATCGCGGCCAGCAGACACCCGGCGATAATGCCGGCCGTCAGATTCACGATCAGCGTCAACGTGAAGGTGGCGATCAGGACGACGGCGCTGCGCCAATCGCGCAGCAGCGCGAGAAATTCTTTCTTTTCCGCCATGTTCCAGGCAACGACCACCAGCACGCCGGCAAGCGCCGACAGCGGAATGAAGCTCGCCAGCGGGGCGGCTACTAATATGAAGAGCAGGAGAAAACCGGCATGCATGATGCCGGAAAGCGGACTGCGCGCGCCAGCGCGTATGTTGGTGGCGGTGCGCGCAATCGTTCCCGTCACGCAGATGCCGCCGAAGAGCGCAGAAGCCATGTTTGCAATTCCTTGTGCGACGAGCTCCATGTTCGAACGGTGCTTGCGGCCGGTCATGCCGTCGGCGACCTTGGCCGAAAGAAGACTCTCTATGCCCCCCAACAACGTAAAGGAGAGTGCGGAGGGCAAGACGTCCAGCACAAGCGACAGCGTGAGCGTCGGCAGGTGCGGCGTCGGCAAACCGCGCGGGATGCCGCCGAAATGACTTCCGATCGTCTCTATCGGGAGTGGCAATAGCGCGGCAGCGAGCGATGCGCACGCCACCGCGAACAACATGCCAGGCCAATTCGGACGCAAAATTCGCAGTAAGAAAATCATCGTCGCCGATCCGATGCCGACGGCCAGCGCGGCCGGGCTGGCGGTCGGGAGTGCCTGCCAGAGTGCCGCGAGCTTCGGAAGCAGTGGCCCCGGTTCGGCGCCGGGCAGCGTCAGGCCACCAAGGTCCTTGAACTGACTCGCTAAAATCGTGATTGCGATGCCGCAGGTGAAGCCAACCGTTACCGCGTGCGGAATATGGCGGATCAGCGAGCCGAGCCGCGACAGTCCGATCAAGGTCAGCATCAGGCCAGAGAGCAGAACCGTCACCAGCAGGCCTTCAATGCCGAATTTGGCGACAGTCGCGGCCACGAGGACGATGAACGCGCCGGCAGGGCCGCCTATCTGATACCGGCTGCCACCGAGGGCCGACACCAGAAATCCGCCGATGATCGCTGTGTAGAGGCCGCGATCCGGTGTGACGCCCGAGGCGACAGCAATGGCCATCGATAGCGGCAGTGCGACAATGGCAACGGTAAGCGCGGCAACCGCATCCCGTCGAAACGACGGCAGGCCATAGCCCTCGGTCAATACCGTGGCGAGCTTTGGGCGATAGAGATGGGCCGTGGCGGAGCCATCAGGCATTGTACTGTCCGGTCTGGTGAGAAGGGGTTACGTTTCAGCCGCGATACACCGGCGCCGGCTGTGCGAAGAACTGCGCCAGGATATGGTAGACGCCCATGTAGTTCTTCTGCTGGAAGCTCGCGTGCGAGATGCCGGCCATCACCGAGAACTGCTTGTCGGGATTGGGCAGCTTGGCGAAGAAGGCGAGCAGGTCCTCGATCGAGGCAATGCCGTCCCATTGGCCGCGCATGATCAGTGTCGGCACCGTGATCTTGTCCGGGTGTATCACCGGCAGCCGCGAGCACATGTCGACATAGGTCCCCGTCGGAACGGAGTCGTCGAGCGCGCAGACCGCGTCAGCGAACGCGTCGATGACTTTGTCTTCCGCGGTGCCGGGATGATCGCGGTCGAAAATCGAATGGATGAAGGCCTTGTCGATCGGCCGGCGGTTCTTGGCGATGAACTCGGGCAGCTTTTTGCGCCGTTGTTCAAGCGTCGGCGAGCCTTCGCCGGTCCACACCATGGCGTCGAGCGCGAGCCGTGCCACCATCTCAGGGTGCCGCTCGGCAAACATCGCCGCGCGCAACGCACCCGACGAGATGCCGTAGACGAGAAACGGCCTTTTTCCGCGCAGCTTCTGGATATAGAGCGCCGCCGCATAGCAATCGTCGGCGCCCTGGCTGATCGGCGCATTGTTGTCGCGGTCCTTGGTCGAGCGCCCATAGCCTTCCATATCGACCGACCAGCAGTCGTAGCCGCGGCGCGCGAAGTGATCCATGGCCGAAGAATCCGGGCGGCCCGGCACCTGCAAATCGAAGGTCGGCTGGCCGGCCATCGACGAACCGTGCACGAACAAAATCGTGCCGATGCTTTTTGCCGGATCGCCGGCGCACTTGTTCCACAAAAATAGCTTCACGCCGCCGTCTTTGGCGGTCCAATGCTCGGTGCCGGTGATCGGCTGGGTCATTTCATTCATCGCGTAACGGTCCTGTTGCCTGCGTTCAGTTGATCGCTTTGATGTTGTTGGCCTTGATGACGTCCGCCCATTTGGCGATCTGCGCGTCCATGAAGGCCTTGAATTGCGGTTGCGTCATCGTCACCGGTTCGGCGCCTTGCTTCTCCCACGCGGCCTTGATGTCCGGCCGCGACACGATCTTGGTGATTTCAGCATTGAGCTTCTCGACGATCGGCATCGGCGTGCCGGCCGGCGCCATGAAACCGACCCACAGCGTCGCCTGGAATCCTGGCACGCCTGCTTCGGCAAGCGTCGGCACGTCGGGCAGGATCGGCGAACGTTTCTCGCCGCTGGTGCCGAGCGCGCGCACTTGGCCCGCTTTGATCAGCGCCGCCATGGTCGGCACGCTGTCGAACAGCATCTGGATCTGGCCGCTGAGGATATCCGTGCGCATGCCGGTCGAACCCTTGTACGGCACGTGCACGATGTCGATTCCGGTGAGATGTTTCAGCAGCTCGGCCGCCATGTGATAATTCGAGCCGGGACCGGACGAACCAAAATTGAGCGTGCCGGGTTTGGCGCGCGCCAGCGCCAGCAACTCTTTCAAGTTCTTCGCCGGCACCGACGGATGGACCACCAGCACGAGGTCGCTGTCGATCAACGGCGCGATCGGCACCAGGTCCTTCATGAGGTGATAGGGCTTCTTGCTATAGAGCGTCTCGTTGACGGTCTGCGTCCCCGACACCATCAGCAGCGTGTAGCCGTCGGGCGCCGCCTTGGCGACGTAGTCGGTTCCAATGGTGGTGCCGGCGCCGGGCTTGTTCTCCATGACGAAGGTCTGGTGCAGCGACTTGCGCAACTCCTCGGCGATGGCGCGGGCGAACACGTCGGTCGGTCCGCCGGCGCCGAACGGCACGATGATTCGCACCGGCCGCGACGGGTAATCGTCGGCGCGACTCAACGGCGCCCCGATCGTGTCGGCGGCGACCAGGACGAGGAGGGCTGCGAAAAGTCGCACCAATGTCATGCGTGTTTTCCCGTCATTTCATGCCTCATCGCCCGGGCCCAACTATCAAGGGCCGCTTGCAGGCCTGTCAATCGCGTGGTGATGCGGATACCGCAACAAAAGTGCGCGTGTTCGTGGATGTTTCGGAATGTCGCCTTGCACCTGTTTGTGCGCTGCGCTAAGCCTCAGCCGCTCCCGTCCTTGAGGCTATTCCAAACTCGGCAAGGGCTCTTTTGTGCGGGGTTGCGGCGCTGGTCCGAGCCGCCGCGCAGTCCGGGGTGGGCGAAATCCGGGTAACGGGCTCGGGGCTGCACGGCTTGAGGTCGCCATGAGCGCATTGCTGCTGGATTACCTGCCCCTGGTCATCTTCGTCGCGGTCTCGCTCGTGATCGCGCTGGTGCTGCTGATCGCGCCCTTCATCGTCGCCTACAAGCAGCCAGATCCGGAAAAGCTGTCGGCCTACGAGTGCGGCTTCAACGCCTTCGACGACGCCCGCATGAAGTTCGACGTGCGCTTCTACCTGGTCGCCATCCTGTTCATCATCTTCGATCTCGAAGTGACATTCCTGTTCCCGTGGGCCGTGGTGTTCCACAAGGTCGGCGCCTTCGGTTTCTGGGCCATGATGATCTTCCTTGGCGTCCTCACCATCGGCTTCATATATGAGTGGAAGAAAGGCGCCCTGGAATGGGAGTGATCGTTCCTGCAGGCGAAGGCGCCCGCGCCTC
>DASUGZ010000019.1:0-9303 GCA_036273755.1 Pseudolabrys sp. | reverse complement strand
GGCGACACCGCCGCCCGCATCCCGGCCACCGGCGCGCGCGATGAGATCGGCGAGATGGCGCGCGCGGTTATCGTCTTCCGCGATACCATGATCGAACGCGAAAAACTCACCGTCGTCCAGGCGGACGCAACGAAGGCGGAGGCGCAGCGGAACGGCGAAATCGCGCTCACCATCGCGCAATTCAAACATTCCGTCGAAAGCGCGCTCGCCAAGCTGCGCGGAGCGTCGATGAAGCTCGAAATGAGTTCGACCGACCTCAATAAGTCCGCCGATACAATGTCCGCAGAAGCGCGCACCGCCGAGCAGCGCGTCGCCGCGGCCTCCGACAACGTCACCACAGCCGCCGGCGCGGTCGAAGAACTGGCGGCTTCAATCGGTGAGATCGCCTCGCAAGCGGCGAAGTCTACCGATGTCGCCGGACGTGCGGTATCGGAAGCCCAACGTACCGTCAGCACGATGTCGCAGCTCGGCAACGCCGCCACCCGCATCGGCGAGGTGGTCGGACTGATCCAGGCGGTCGCCGGGCAAACCAACCTGCTCGCGCTCAACGCCACCATCGAGGCGGCGCGCGCCGGCGAATCGGGGCGCGGATTCGCGGTGGTCGCCTCGGAGGTGAAGTCACTCGCCGGGCAAACCGCAAAGGCGACCGAAGAGATTGCCGAGCAGATCGACTCGATCCAGTCGGCTACAGCCGACGCGGCGCGTGCGATCGAACAGGTCAACGCCATCATCAGCGAAATGTCGTCGATCGCAACCATGGTGGCGGCCACCGTCGACCAGCAGAACTCGGCGGTCGCCTCCATCGCCGAAGGCGTCAGCCGCGCCTCCGGCGAAGCGCGCAGCGGCGCCGAGGCGATGAGCAAGGTCGCAGGCGTCAGCACCGACGCGCGCGCGACCGCGTCCGACGTCAAAGGCCTCGCCGACGCAGTCGCGGTCGAGGCGGAGAACCTCGAAGCGGAAGTGCGACAGTTCCTGGCCAACGTCCAGGCCGCGTGACGGCTTTCTCTTCCCCCTTGCAAAGCGCGCCGCGATAGCCGATCTCAAAGGCGATCGATATCGCCTTGGGGGCTGGCCGCTTTGCGCATTCTCAAACTGTCGTTGCGGATCGTGGTCGACGCGCTCCGCCATTTTCTCGCCGACGACGGCTGGGCGATTGCGAGCCACATTGCGCTGTCGTCGCTGATGGCGCTGTTTCCCTTCCTGATCGTCGTTACCGCCCTCGCCGGCTTCTTCTTCGGCTCGAAGGAGCTCGCCGACGAAGCCGCCCGCATCCTGCTGGAGGCCTGGCCAAAAGAAGTCGCCGGCCCCATCGCGCTCGACGTCGCCGGCGTGCTCACCGACACGCGCGGTGACGTGCTCACCTTCGGTATCCTGTTCGCGCTCTATTTCGCCTCGAGCGGCGTCGAAAGCCTGCGCGTCGGCTTGAACCGCGCCTACGATACCAACGAGCCGCGGCAGTGGTGGCTCCTGCGGCTGGAATCGATCGGCTACGTGTTGGTCGGCGCGGTGGCGATCCTCGTCTTCTCGTTCCTCGTCGTGCTGGCGCCGCTGATCTGGAGCAAGCTGCTTGTTTACGTGCCGACGCTGGAACCGTTTGGCGGTCTCGTCACGTTCGCTCGCTACGCAGCGGCGGCGGTCGTTCTGGTGATCTCGCTGACCATCGTGCACCGCTGGCTGCCGGCCGGCCGGCGCGGCTTTGTCGCGATTGCGCCCGGGATCGTCGCCACCATCGTGCTCTGGCTGATCGGCGGCGCAGCCTTCGGCCGCTACCTCGCCTATTACACGTTCGCCTACGTTTCAATGTACGCGGGGCTCGCCTCGGCGATGATCGCGCTGATTTTTCTCTACGTCTGCGCGTCGATCTTCATCTTCGGCGCGGAATTGAACTCGGTGATTGCGCAGGCGCGCGGGAAGAAATCCACCGCCTAACGATCGCGTACCGCTAGACGCCCGCGGCTTCCTGCACGTCCTCGAGGGTCTTCAACCCCGGTTGCGGCGCATTGACGAGCACCGCCATGTTGCCGGGCGGATGTTGGTTCTTCCACATCTTCATGTGCGCCAGCGGGATGTTATCCCACGTGAACACCTCGCTCATGCAGGGGTCGATGCGCTGCTCGATGACGAAGCGGTTGGCTTGGCTGGCTTGCTTCAAGTGCGCAAAGTGCGAGCCCTGGACGCGCTTCTGCCGCATCCAGACATAGCGCGCGTCGAAGGTGAGATTGTAGCCGGTGGTACCGGCGCAGAACACGACCATGCCGCCGCGCTTCACGACCAGGCAGGAGACCGGAAAGGTCGCCTCGCCCGGATGTTCGAACACAATGTCGACGTCGCGCTTGCCGGTAATTTCCCAAATTGCCTTGCCGAAGCGGCGCGCTTCCTTGGTCCAGGCGGCATACTCGTCGGTATTGACGGCCGGCATCTGGCCCCAGCACTTGAATTCCTTGCGGTTGATCACGCCCTTGGCGCCGAGATTGAAGACGTATTCCGCCTTCGATTCATCCGAGACGACGGCGATGGCGTTGGCGCCCGAAGCCGCCGCTAACTGCACGCCGAACACGCCCAGACCGCCCGAGGCGCCCCAGACCAGCACGTTGTCGCCGGGTTTCAGCGTGTGCGGCGGATGGCCGAACAGCATGCGGTAGGCGGTGGCCAGCGTCAGCGTGTAGCAGGCCGCCTCTTCCCAGGTCAGATGCATCGGCTTGTGCATCAGTTGGCGCGACTGCACGCGGCAGAATTGCGCGAACGAGCCATCCGGCGTCTCGTAGCCCCAGATGCGCTGCGACGGAGAGAGCAGCGGATCGCCGCCGTTG
Organism: Pseudolabrys sp.; assembly: GCA_036273755.1. Lineage (GTDB taxonomy): Bacteria > Pseudomonadota > Alphaproteobacteria > Rhizobiales > Xanthobacteraceae > Pseudolabrys. Next base: position 6,493 of record DASUGZ010000019.1, on the reverse strand, counting down.
CAATCCTCGTCGTCTCCGTCGTCCTGATTGCAATGGACGATGACCTCGTCGCCGACCTTCCACCGGTGCACCTTGCTGCCGACCGCCCAGACGATGCCTGACGCGTCGGACCCGGCGATGTGAAACGGATGCTTGTGCGAGTCGAGGGTGGACACCGGCTGGCCAAGGCCGGCCCAGATGCCGTTGTAGTTGACGCCGCCGGCCATCACCAGCAGCAACACTTCGTCTTCGCCAATGGCCCAGGTCGGCACCACTTCGTGCTGAAACGATGTATCCGGCGGACCGTGGCGATCCTTGCGGATCACCCAGGCGTGCATGTTTTCGGGGACATGACCGAGGGGCGGGATTTTGCCGATGTCATAAAGAGCCTTGAGCGGCGCGACGCTCTTTATCTTTGCAACGGCCGACATCGGCGACTCCCTTCGGCGATAGCAACAGTTTGGCCCAATTTATGTTGCAATGCAACATTTGGTTTGGCGAGCAAAAATGCAATGCCGGCGGGCGTTTAAGAGTTCCTCAAGCGGCAGCGCCTAGCTTCACGCGATCCACGCAAGGGCGGCCATGGCGGTCTACGAAATCCCAAAAAACCGTAGCGCTTCTCTCAATAAATCCATTGAGTTGATCGGCTTCGGACTGATCGTTGCACAACTGGTTTACCTCACCGCCTCCTACGTTCAGGGCTCCTGGCTGACCGGCGCAAGCGGCACGGTGCCGAACGATTTCGTCGACGTCTGGGCCGCCGGCCAATTGGTTTTGCAGGGGAATCCGGCCGCAGTCTACGACTGGCCGACGCACAAGGCGATGGAAGTGCTCGCGCTCGGCCATCCGTTCCACGGCTATTTCGGCTGGCATTACCCGCCGACCTACCTTCCGGTCGCCGCTCTGCTCGCCAAGGTGTCCTACATCCCGGCACAGAACTTCTTCTTGTTCTCGACTTTCTTGGGCTACATGTTCTGCCTGAGGAAAATCGTCGGCGAGAACTCCGGCTATCTTCTCGCCGCGGCATTTCCCGCCGTGCTCGCCAACGTCATGGCGGGGCAAAACGGCTTCCTCAGCGCGGCGCTCCTCGGCGGCACCCTGCTCGCACTCAATGCGCGGCCGATCCTTGCGGGCGTCCTGCTCGGACTGCTGACCTACAAGCCGCATCTTGGACTGCTGTTGCCTATCGCGCTCGCGGCGGGCGGGTACTGGCGTGCCTTCATCACCGCCGGCATCGTCGCCGCCGTGATGGCGCTGGCGTCGTGGGTCGCATTCGGCAGCGAGACCTGGAGCGCCTTCTTTGCCAATATCGGCCATACCTCGCAGGCCTTTCTCGGCGACGGCTGGGCCGACTTCGGCAAGCTGCAGACTGCCTTCGGCCTGGTGCGCACACTAGGCGGCGGCGAGCCGCTCGCATGGAGCGTGCAAGGGGCGCTGGCGCTGAGCGTCGCCGTTAGCGTCGCCGCGCTGTGGCGAAGCCGCGCCGAATACGACCTCAAAGCGGCCGCGCTCGCAACCGGCGCGCTGTTGGCGACACCTTATCTCTATATGTACGACCTCATGGTTCTGGCGGTGCCGCTCGCCTTCCTGTGGCGGCTCGGCCGCACCAAAGGTTTCCTGCCGCACGAGCTTGCCGGCATCGGCTTTGCCTGCCTGCTGGTGCTGATCTTCCCGCTGGTGAAGGCGCCGGTCGGCTTTGCCGCGGTGCTGATCGTGGCAGCATTGATCGCGCGCCGTGCGTCGCCGTCGCTCCGCCGCAGCGCACAAGCCGCCGCCTAGGCGGCGGACAAGCCGATTTCCCCCATCGACGGCTCTGCAAGTTTGATATTGAATATGCAGGGGGCTGCGGCCCGCTGCCGGTAATTGCGCCGCGCGCGAGGGTCCGCGACAGCATACCCTGGGGAGAACGCGGTTATGATGGCAACGAACAGCCTTATCGTCATTTTGATCATTGGCCTGATCGCCGGCTGGCTCGCCGGCAAGATCATGGGCGGCGGCGGCTTCGGCCTGATCGGCGACATCGTCATCGGCGTGATCGGCGCCTTCATCGGCGGCTGGCTGTGGGGCACGCTGCATCTGCCGGTGCTCGGACCGTGGTGGCTGACAGCGATCGTGAGCGCCGTTGTCGGCGCCTGCATCCTCTTGTTCCTTATCCGGCTGGTCAAACGCTAGCGGCCCAAGGCGCGGCAAGCGTCCGGGCGGAGGGCGCGGCGCGCCCTTCGCGCGGATGTTTGACTATTGCGCCGGGGCTCCGACCGTTTCGGCGTTCGTGAGCGCGCCTATTTGACGGCGCCGCCTGTAATGCCGGAGATGAAGCGGTCGAGAAACAGATTGTAGGCGATCGCCACCGGAATGCTGGCGATCAGCGCTCCGGCCATGATCTCGCCCCAGTAGAAGACGTCGCCGCGGATGAGATCCGTCGCCACGCCGAGCGTGATGGGCTTTTGATCGGAGGCGGAGACAAACGTCAGGGCGTAGACGAATTCCTGCAGCGTCAGGGTGAAAGTAAAGATCACCGTCGTCAGGATGCCGGGCACCGACAGCGGAATCGCCATCCTGATGAAAGCCCCGAACAGGCTGCAGCCGTCGACGATCGCCGCCTCCTCGATTTCGCGCGGCATCGACTTGAAGAAGCCCATCAACAGCCAGGTGCAGAACGGGATGGTGAAGGTCGGATAGACGACGACCAGCCCCCACATCGAATTCTGCAAGCCCAGCGCCGCTATGACGCGCGACAGCGGCAGGAACAGCAGCGTCGGCGGCACCAGATAGGTCAGGAAGATGCCGATGCCGAGCGCTTCGCCGCTGCGGCCTGTCATACGCGCCAAGCTATAGGCGGCCGGCAGCGCGGTGACGAGCGTAATGGCGGTGACGCAGCAGCCGATGATCACCGAGTTCCACAGCCAGGTCATGAACAGGGTCTTCTCGAACAGGTACCGGAAGTGTTCGAGAGTCGGCGGGTCGTTGAACCAGAATGGGATGTTGGTGACGTTGTAGAGGTCCGCGTTCGATTTGAACGAGGTGATCACCATCCAATAGAACGGAAACGCGGCGAGAACGAAGAAGAACGCGACCGCACCGTAGAACGAGGTCTCCTGCGCGACGCCCGTGAGAGTGGTGCGCTGCATGTCAGATCTCCCGCCGCCGGATGAAGCGCAACATGAAGATCACCACCACAAGCAGCACCGGCAGCATAAACAGCGAGATGGCGGCGCCGTGCGACACGTCGCCGGAAGTAATGCCGGTCTGAAAACCTGCAAAACCCAGGACCGAGGTGGCGCCGATGGGGCCGCCCTGGGTCATAAGAAAGACAATGGAAAGATCGGTAAAGGTGAAGACGATGCCGAAAATCAGGCCGATGGCGACAATCGGCAGGATCATCGGCACGATGATCTGGTAGTTGCGGCGCCAGAAACCGGCGCCGTCGACGGTCGCAGCGTCGAGCACATCCTGCGGAACGGCGGTAATGCCGGCAAGGAAGATGACGATGGCGAACGGAAAGAAACGCCAGGCGTTGACCACGATTACCGACAGCATCGCCAGATGCGGCGTGCCAAGCCAGTTCGGCGCCTCGTCACGGGTAATGAAACCAAGCGCGATGAAGCTCCAGTTGATGACACTGTAGAGCGAATCGAACATCCACTGCCAGGCGACCGTGGCGAGCGCGACCGGCACCGCCCAGGGCAGGATGATCAGCGCCCGGACGAGTTTACGGCCTGGAAATGGACGCAGCAGCACCAGCGCGCCGAACTTGCCGAGGATGAGGCCGAGGATTTGCGATCCAAACGTGAAAATAAAAGTGTTGTAAAGCGTCTCCCGGAACGTGGGGTTTTGGATGATGTCCTCGAAATTCGATAGGCCGACGAAGCTCCAAGAGGGATCGTAGATCGTGTAGGCGCTGAGCGAGTAGTAGACCGCCATCAGGAACGGCACGCCGACCAACAGTAGCACGTAGAGAATCGCCGGAGACACCAGGATCGCGCCAAGCACATCGCGCCGATCGAGGATGAACCGAAAGCGCGAGGCCGGCCGGGGAACCGATTCAGCGATCGAGACCATTGATATGCCCTATCCTAGTGGCGGCTGGTGCGTTCGCCGTCTTTGTCGAAATAGCGCATCGCCTTGTTGCGCACGGCGAAAGGATGCCATTCGCCGGGTCTTATCCATTCGTCAGCGACGTGGGCCGGCGGCAACTTCGCAGTGACGATCTGGTTGGGGTCAAAGCCCTCGATCGTGCCATAGACGATCCGTTCCGCGCCGAGATATTCGGAACGATCAACCCGGAATTTGAATTCCGTGGGGGACTCATCGGTGATCATCTGCTTGGGCAAGAAATTCTCGGGCCGGAATCCGAGAAAGCCGCCGTTCTTGGCGACGATATTCATCGGCGGGGTGCCGACAAAAGTGGCGACGAACCGGTCGGCGGGGTCGTCGTAGATTTCCGTCGGTGTCCCCACCTGGCGCACCTTGCCGTGGTCGATGACGGCAATGCGGTCCCCCATGCCCATCGCCTCGACCTGGTCGTGGGTGACATAAATCGTGGTAATACCGACGCGTTGCTGGAACTGCCTGATCTCGAGGCGCGCGGAGGCGCGCAATTTGGCGTCGAGATTTGAAAGCGGCTCGTCGAGCAGCAGCACGGTCGGTTCGCGCACCAGCGCGCGCGCCAGCGCGACACGCTGGCGTTCGCCGCCCGAGAGTTGGCGCGGCTTGCGGTCGAGAAGATGTGAAATGCCGAGCAATTGCGACGCCCACTCGACTTTTTTGTCGATTTCCGCGCGGGGAACATTCTGCGTCTTCAGCGGGAAGGCGATGTTGTTGCGCACGGTGAAATGCGGATAGAGACCGTAGCTCTGGAACATCATGGCGACGCCGCGGGCGCGAGGCGGCATGTCGTTGACGAGATTGCCTCCGATCAGGAGGTCGCCGCTGGTCTGCTGTTCCAGCCCGCAGATGATGCGCAGGTAAGTCGTCTTACCGCATCCCGACGGTCCGAGCAGCACCATGAATTCGCCGTTCGGCACCGTCAGCGAGATGCCGTTGACGGCGGGGACGTCGCCGAATTTCTTGATGATGTCCCTGGTTATTACCGCAGCCATTGATCCTCCCAGAATTCAACGTCGAGAGTGCGCCCCGCCGATCCCACAATCGGCGGGGCAGCCATCTCGTCTGCCCCTATTTCGACGCCACCAACATGGCCGATTGACGGACCGCGCGCGACGCGCGGTCCGTCGTCAATAATCAGGCCTTGCCGGCCCACTTCTTGAAGATGGCCTCGCACTGTCCGGTGGCCCACTTGACCGAATCTTCGGCGCTCAATTGACCGGTCGCCGTCTTCGCCATCATGTCGTTAAGGATGAACTGGTAGTAGATCTCGTCCATCCCGGGCGTCGCCGGCCCCGGATAACCCGGAATGGCGGACCACTGGTCCGAGTCCTGCAACACCGCAAACTTGTCTTTCGGCGTCGAGGTCGGGTCGTCCGACAGGATCGGCATCGGCTTGGGTACAAGGCCGGCGAAGCATGGATTGTTGTAACCCTCGCTCGCCTTGAACGCTTCCGGCCAATTCGCCGCATAGTACCTGAGGAACTCCTTCGCCGCTTCCTTGTTCTTGGCGAATTTCCAGATGCCGTAGAATTCGGACGCGGCACCCATGATCTGCTTCGCCGGGCCTTTCGGCGGCGCGATAACGCGGATGTCGTCGGCCAATTTTTTGTTCTGCTTCTGCGCAGTCCGATAAGCCGAGATCGGGTTGATGATGTAGGAGCCGACGCCCGAAACGAGGTACTGGTTGTTGCTCGAGTCGTTCCAGGACAGCACTTCAGACGTCATCGCTTCCTTGTAGAGCGCGGCGCAGTACTTGGTGGCCTCGACGGTCGCCTTGCTATTGAGGACGATCTTCTTGCCGGCTTCGTCCTGAATGGCGCCGCCATAGCTCCACAGCAGGCCACGCCACGTCGTGCTCGGATCGTTGCTGTGCCCGAGCGAGATGCCGACCGGGTGACCCTTCGCCTTCAGCTTGGCGCCGCCGATGCGCAGATTGTCCCACGTGTCCGGCAACATGCCGATCTCGTCCCACAGGGTCTTTTGATACATGCCCGGGAAGTTGATGTAGAAATCGGGGAAGGCGGACCACGTTCCGTCCGGGTTGTAGCCGAGCTGCTTGCCGATGACCGAGACCTTGCCGTACTTCTTCTCGGTTTCCTTCACCAGATCGGCGACGTCGATAAAAAATTTGCGGTAAAGATGCGCGCCACCGGCGCCGTTGAAACCGAAAAGATCGTGCCCCGACTGCGCCGACGCTTCTGCCGCGGCGCGCGCCGGAACGTTCTGCACGGGAATGTGGTCGACCGTGACCGAAACCTTGTTTTTCTCGCCCCAGTCCTTGGCGAACTTGTCGAACCAGGTGTCGTACTCAGGGACGAAGTGAGCCCATTGGACGATCGATAGCGCCTTATCGGCAGCGAGCGCCTTCGACACGAACGGCGCGGACAGCATCGGCGCGGTGCCGGCT